>JAMPIG010000100.1 GCA_023662875.1 Roseburia sp.
AAGAGTAGTAAAAGTAAAATATTTGCTATATAGACTCTAAAAACCACATATCTGTTCATACAAAACTGTTTGTAAACCGGGGCGTTCCGACTGCGGGGGATTTATTCCCGGCCTGTCTTTGTCCCACGGAGAAACGAAAGCAGAGGATAACAGATTTTCAAGGCAAGTGAAGATAGCGTTCACTTGCTTTTTTTTCGTGGAGGCATGGCATGAGCGATAAAATTTCTCTGTATGGGTTTAACAATCTGACGAAAGCGCTGAGCTTCAACATATATGACGTGTGCTATGCAAAGACGCAGCGGGAGCAGAAGGATTATATTGCCTATATCGACAAGCAGTACAATTCGGAGCGGCTGACGAAGATCCTGACGAATGTCACGGATATGATCGGCGCGAAGGTGTTAAATATCTCCAGTCAGGATTATGAGCCCCAGGGCAGTTCTGTGACGATTCTTGTGGCCGAGAAAAGCATGGTGCCTCTGGGCGATACGACCGTGGCCCATCTGGATAAAAGCCATATTACCGTACACACCTATCCGGAATATCATCCGGAGACCTGTCTGGCGACCTTCCGGGTCGATATCGACGTGGCGACCTGCGGGGAGATCACGCCCCTGTCGACGCTGGACTATCTGATCGGTTCCTTTGACTCGGATATTATTACAATGGATTACCGGATCCGGGGCTTTACGCGGGATGTATCCGGACAGAAGCTTTTTATCGATCACAGGATTACCTCCATACAGGATTATATCGACGAGGCGATCCTGCATAAATACGACGCTGTGGATATCAATGTGTACGACGCGAATATTTTTCATACGAAGATGCTGATCAAGGAGATCGACCTGCAGAACTACCTCTTTAACAGCGACGTCTACGAGCTGCCGCCCAAGACAAGGCTGGAGATCATGGATAATCTGCGGAAGGAGATGATCGAGATCTTCAGCGGGAGAAACGTGTACTGATGTGACAGGAATCCTGACGCCCCATTGCTTGCAGCGGGGTGTTGACTTGTGCCGTCGACGACGGAATGACGGGAAGTGAGGGAAAGGAGGTGCCCGGATGGGATGCAGTCAGGAAAGAGCCCCCGTGTACGAGGCGCTGGAGGAATTCCGGAAAAACAGGGTAGTTCCCTTCGACGTACCGGGACATAAACGGGGAAGAGGGAATCCGGAGCTGGTAAAGCTGCTGGGGCAGCAGTGCGTGGGGATCGATGTGAATTCCATGAAGCCCCTGGATAATCTTTGTCATCCTGTGTCGGTAATCCGGGAGGCGGAGGAGCTGGCGGCGGAAGCCTTCGGGGCGGCCTACGCCTTTCTGATGGTAGGAGGGACAACCTCCTCCGTCCAGAGCATGGTGCTGAGCGTCTGTAAAAAAGGGGAGAAAATTATCCTGCCCAGAAACGTACACAGGAGCGTAATCAACGCGCTGGTTATCAACGGAGCCGTCCCGATCTATGTGAATCCGGATATGAATCCGGAGCTGGGGATTGCGCTGGGGATGAAGGTGTCCCAGGTAGAGAAAACGATCCGGGAGAATCCGGACGCTGTGGCGGTGCTGGTCAACAATCCGACTTACTATGGGATCTGCTCGGATCTGAGGAAAATTGTGGAGCTTGCCCACGAAAACGGGATGAAGGTACTGGCGGACGAGGCTCACGGGACGCATTTCTATTTTGGCGAGGGTATGCCTGTCCCGGCGATGGCGGCGGGGGCGGATATGGCTTCGGTCAGTATGCATAAATCGGGCGGGAGTCTGACGCAGAGTTCTTTTCTGCTGACCGGCCCGGCGATGAATCCCGGCTATGTCCGGCAGATTATCAACCTGACCCAGACGACCAGCGCTTCCTATCTGCTGCTGGCAAGCCTGGATATTTCCAGACGGAATCTGGCTCTGCGCGGGAGAGAGGAGTTCCGCAAGGTGACGGCGCTGGCGGAGTACGCCAGGCAGGAGATCAACCGGATCGGCGGCTACTACGCTTATACGGCGGAGCTGATCAACGGGGACAGCGTGTACGACTTTGACAGGACGAAGCTGACGGTCAATACTCTTGGAATCGGATTGGCGGGAATCGAGGTTTACGATATTCTGCGGGACGAGTATGATATTCAGATGGAGCTGGGCGACATAGCGAATGTGCTGGCGTATATTTCCATCGGCGACCGGGAGCGGGATATAGAGCGGCTGATTGGGGCGCTGGTGGAGGTGCGCCGTAAATACGGCAGGGATAACGCGGATCTGTATGCGCAGGAATATATCGAGCCCAGGGTGGTAGTTTCGCCCCAGAGCGCCTTTTACGCGGAGAAGGAGTCGCTGCCGCTGGAGGAGACGAAGGGGCGGGTCTGCAGCGAGTTTGTGATGTGTTATCCGCCGGGGATTCCGATTCTGGCACCGGGGGAGGAGATCACGGAGGCCATTCTGGAGTATATCGTTTACGCAAGGGAGAAGGGGTGCTCGATGACGGGGCCGGAGGACGCGCAGATCCGCAGGTTGAACGTAATTAAGTAGGGGAGGGGATTCCTGCGGGGACGGCTGCGGGCGGCAGGAGTTCCTGCTCAGACACGCTCGCGCTTGGGGGCTCAGCGTAGCGGTACATGGGGCTCCAAAGCACGGAGCCCAAGTACCGACGCTTCGCACAGTCTTCGCGGGAACCCCTGTCGTCCGCAGCCTGTGTGCTGGAAGGAATCTCCGTGAAGGACGGCTGCGGGCGGCAGGAATCAGGGAAGGAGGAGCGGTATGGAGTTATGGTTTTCGGAGCCGCATACGCCGGATGTCAAGCTGTCGATCCGGGTAGATCAGCAGTTGTACAGCGGCGAGAGCGAGTTTCAGCGGATTGATATCTTTGAGTCGCCGGAGCTGGGGAGATTTCTGGTGCTGGACGGGTATATCATGCTGACGGAAAAGGACGAGTTTATTTATCATGAGATGATCGTGCATGTGCCGATGGCGGTGCATCCGGACGTGAAGAAGGTTCTGGTGATCGGCGCGGGGGACGGCGGAGCCGTCCGGGAGCTGGTCAGGTATCCGGAGGTGGAGCATATCGATCTGGTGGAGATTGACGAGCAGGTGATTCAGGTCTGTCGGCAGTTTCTGCCGAGAACCTCCTGTCGGCTGGATGATCCAAGGGTGCATATTTTCTATGAGGACGGACTGAAATTTGTCCGTTCCCGGGAGGATGAGTATGACCTGATCATTGTGGATTCCACGGATCCCTTTGGGCCGGGGGAGGGCTTGTTTACCAAGGAGTTTTACGGGAATTGTTATAAGGCGCTGAGGAAGGACGGGATCATGGTAAACCAACATGAGAGTCCGTTCTACGAGTCGGACGCGACGGCCTGTATGCGGGCGCATAAGAGGATTGTGGAGAGCTTCCCCATCAGCCGGGTCTATCAGGCGCATATTCCGACCTATCCTTCCGGCCACTGGCTTTTCGGCTTTGCCTCCAAGCGGTATCATCCTGTGCATGATCTGGACGAGGAGAGATGGCTGGCGAGGGAGTTGGATACTCGGTACTATACGCCCAGGCTTCATCAGGGAGCGTTCTGCCTTCCGGCCTATGTGGAGAAGCTGCTGCGGCGGGTGGAGATTCATGGGTAGGCGGATTCCTGTCAGCTCGTTGAAATTGGTTTGTTGAAGTCAATGGTGCCGGAAATGCGATGCGGTCAGACGGAAAGTCCAGCCAGGGTAATTTGGCTCAGAGCGTCTGCCGCAGAGGGGAAGAAGTCTGGACGAGTGAGCTTTTACGAGGAGAGCGAAAGGATTGCGCAAAAAATAAGGGAGTAAGCCTCCGATGACAGATCGGCCGGTTTGCCGTCGAAGGGAAAATATTGAGAGGATTGCCCGCCGGAGGCGGGCGGCAGGGGGATTAAAATGGCAAAAATAGTAATCATCGGCTGCGGGGGCGTGGCGTCCGTAGCAATTCAGAAATGTGCGGAGAAGGCGGATGTTTTTTCGGAGATCTGTATTGCCAGCCGCACGGTCTCAAAGTGCGACGCGTTGAAGGCAAAGCTGGAGGCGCAGGGAACCGGGGCGGTCATCACGACGGCGCAGGTGAATGCGGACGATGTGGAGGATCTGGTGCGGCTGATCCGGAGGGAGCAGCCGAAGGCTGTGTTGAATCTGGCGCTGCCCTATCAGGATTTGACGATCATGGACGCGTGTCTGGCCTGCGGCGTGGACTATATCGATACCGCCAACTATGAGGCGGAGGACACGGAAGACCCGGCTTGGCGGGAGATTTATGAAAAGCGCTGCCGGGAGAAGGGCTTCACGGCGTATTTCGACTATTCCTGGCAGTGGGCATACCGGGAGCGCTTCGAGCAGGCCGGGATTACGGCGCTTCTCGGCAGCGGCTTCGATCCCGGCGTCACCAGCGTCTTTTCCGCTTACGCGTTGAAGCACTATTTCGACGAGATTCATTACATTGATATTATGGACTGCAACGGCGGGGATCACGGCTATCCCTTCGCCACAAACTTTAACCCGGAGATCAATCTCCGGGAGGTTTCCGCTAACGGCTCCTATTGGGAGGACGGTCGCTGGGTGGAGACAAGGCCCATGGAAATCAGGAGGGAGTACGATTTTGCCCAGGTAGGGAAAAAGGATATGTATCTTCTCCACCATGAGGAGATCGAGTCCCTGGCGAAGAATATTCCCGGAATCAAAAGGATCCGTTTCTTTATGACCTTTGGGCAAAGCTACCTGACCCATATGAAATGCCTGGAGAATGTGGGGATGCTGCGGACGGATCCCGTATTGTTCGAGGGGAAGGAGATCGTACCGATTCAGTTTTTGAAGGCGCTGCTCCCCGATCCGGCTTCTCTGGGATCCCGCACGGTCGGAAAGACCAATATCGGCTGTATCTTTACCGGGGTGAAGGACGGGAAGGAAAGGTCGGTTTATATCTATAACGTGTGCGACCATCAGGAATGCTACCGGGAGCTGGGTTCCCAGGCGATCTCCTATACCACGGGCGTACCGGCCATGATCGGCGCTATGCTGGTGATGAACGGGACATGGAAGAAGCCGGGCGTGTTTAATGTGGAGGAATTTGATCCCGATCCCTTTATGGAGGCGCTGAACGAATACGGCCTGCCCTGGGTGGTGGAGGAAAATCCGGTTTTGGTGCCGTAGACCTTCGGAGCCGCGGCTGTCGCCGGGCTACTAGCGGCAGCTGTGCGGCACTTTTTTATCTTATAGGAAACTTCGCCGCAGCAAGGGAAGAATGCGAAGCATTCTTCTAAGCGCCGCTGCGCTGCGCTTTTTTTACGGTTCCGCCAGCGGCAGGCGGCAGATTTCCAATGGCATTGTGAGCGCGCCGATAAAGACGGGAATATTATTCTCGCAATCCACAATCATATAGAAAAAAGGACGGTTCAGCGTAATGTCGATGATCTCTCTTTCCAGCATGGCGCTTCCGGCTTCGATAACGACGGCGGTTGCGGCCCCGGCCTTTGTGCCGGAGGAATTCACGGAGATATAGGTCTTATGGAGCACGTTGTCTATATAAAGCTCGCCGTCCGGGCAGGAGCCGATCCCGGTGAGATCCGCGGCGGCGGGCTCAAAGGCGTCCGTCATGCCCATAGCCGTCAGAATGTCCTTCATGCTGACGCTGCATTCGGTCTCGAAGATCGGCATGGTGGCGTTGATATCCGCGCCGGAGGCGTCCTCCAGAACCCGACGGACTCTTTCGCCGGACAGGGAGCCGATGTAATCGGAGAGATCTGTGCCTTCCGCGGGGAGAAGAGCGGCCAGGGCGTATCTTCCGCCGACATAATATTTCAGAAAGCCCATAGCGGCGGTTTGTCCCTGTTCGTCGATATCCTGAAGCAGTACGCTTTCCCGGGAGTGCATCATCTGGACGCGGGTTTCCAAAAGAGAGTCGGAGTTCGGCGTCGGAGAATTTTCAGACTTTGTCTGAAGGTAAAAGGTGTCAGACCATATCTGATTTTCTACATAAGGATCCAGCCACAGGGCGTCAAAGGCCAGCGCGTTGATCAGGTACATAACCGTATCTTCGTCGATCTGATCTATGATCTGGGGAATCATCCCGTCCGTATGCTCCGATACCCAGCGATTGATCTCCTGCGGCGCGGTGCTGTCAAAGGAGGAGGGATAGACCTCCGCGCGGAAAATCTCCTTATTTGTCTTCAGAAAATCTTCCTGTACGGAAAAACCCTGATTATTTCGATACCAGATTGAATTCGCCAGATGAAGCTTACAGCCCTCCTCGTCGGGAAGCGTTTCGTTAAGTCCCCGGAGGTATTCGCTGAGGGAGGAGGTATCCGCGCCGAACAGGGCCTCCATCTGCGCCAGGGTTTCTCCCTTCGCCCCGTTTGCCGTCATCGCCAGGGCGTTGATGACGGAGAGCGGCGAAATCAGTACGTCCGTCCGTTTCCCTTTCGCGCTTTCCTGGAACAGGCGAACCGCGAGATCTGTGTAGCTTCCGGCATTGCCGGACAGCAGGGGCGTTTCGCCGGAGCCGCTCTGAGAAGCGGAGGACAGGTCGGAGGACGAGTCGTTTCCGCCGGATGCAGCTGGATCCATCTGTGTCCCGTTGTCGCTTCCCGCAGGAGCTGCGGAGTGGGATTGCAGACTGCCGTTGTTTCCTGCGGAGTTCGCAGAACCAGACTGTGTATCGCCGTTGCTTTCGTTCGGGTTTCGGAATCCCTCCTGCAGGCTTCCCTCCCCACCGGGAGCAGTTGCCGCCTGATCGGAGGAATCCGTCGGGGAGCCGCAGCCGGAGAGTGCGGCGATGAGAACGGTAAGGCTGAGTCCTGCTGAAATCCATTTTCCTATTCTGTGTGTCATCTTGTAAATCCTTCCTTTCCCGGTAAATGATAAATCCTGTTACCGATAAAGACGACAAACCGGGCGGAAGGTTTCCGTATGACACATCTTTTGCGGCAAACCGAAAATAGCGCAGACTGAACTTCCTACCACGCCACATTTGCTCCCGTGTTCGGCCGGACGGCGCAGTAGGTAACGTCGGCGATGAAAACCGCGAGAAGGACACCGCAGAGGACGCCCCGCCAGACCGGCGGAATCCGGTGATAAAGCCGCATATACCAAGGCAGCAGGAAGCAGTTCAGCAGCATACCGCCCAGACCGAAGCAGACGGCCCCCAGAAGGCAGATCCGTCCGTTCAGGTTCATAAAGTATCCGCTGTAATCCCACCAGCGTTTTCCCCACTGCCACTCCAGAAAGACGCTGACGCCGTATTCCAGGACGGAGCAGAGAACCATGGAAAGCAGGAAGGTAGTCAGAGGACGCTAGGAAAAGCGGTGCAGGATAAACCAGAGCAGGAGTCCGCCCGCTCCGTAGATCGGCAGGTAGGGGCCGTAGTACAGGCCCCTGTTTACAAAGGTCTTTTTGGTGATCAGAAAGAGCCCGACCTCCCAGAGCCATCCGACAAAAGCCAGCAGGAAGAACAGCAGGATATAAAAATCGATTTTTCGCAGTTGGTCAAGGTGTGTTTTCGCTTTCATGTCTTTAGTGTATCCGGCTCATATATTGAAATATACGCGACGAGATATCAAATCCGGACAAAAAGTCGAGCGATGTTTCCTGTAGAATAAAACGCCGCATTTCAGGCGTCACACGAACCCCTTCCAATACCGGAAAAGCAGGAAGCTCTGCGGGAAGGCGCTCGGCGAATTCTTTTTCCGAGCCGTCGTATGCGGTGAGAAGACTGTTGAAATGAAGGCCTTGGGCTTCCCATTATTTCCGCCGCGGGAAAGTCGGCATCATGCGGAAGAGGACACCTCGGGCGGTTCATGAGGCTTATAAAGAGGAGCGGAAGAGGACGCCTCGTATGGTTCATGAGGCATATAAAGAGGAGCGGAAGAGGACGCCTCGGACGATTCGCAAGGCTTGACAAAAGGCGCAAAGAGAAGTATGATAGGATTCCAGATGCGAATGAGTTGCATTTGCATCTGGAATTTTTAGGGAATCAGTAAGAAGAGTTTGCGCTGCTCGTTGTCAGGGATTCGCAGGCTGCGGAAAGGCGTGGTTATTCCTATGTCGGAAGTTATTTTAGATACGTTAAGGGATGTGGAAAGGCTTCTTCCCTTCTTGTTTGCGACCTACCTTGTCATGGAATGGCTGGAGCATAAGACGGGGGAGAAGACGGAAGCCCTGATAAAGAGGGCGGGGCGGTTTGGCCCTGTAATCGGCGGCGCGCTGGGCATTGTGCCTCAGTGCGGTTTTTCCGCGGCGGCCTCGAATCTCTATGCCGGACGGGTGATTACTTTGGGTACGCTGCTTGCCGTATATTTGTCTACTTCGGATGAGATGCTTCCGGTATTTCTTTCGGAGAGGGCGTCGGGCAGGGTGATTTTCGGCTTCCTGCTGGCAAAGGCGGGAATCGGCATGATTGCCGGACTGGCGATCGATTTCCTGTCCGCCAGGGGGAGGAGGTCTCCCGGGGAGCATATTCATGATATCTGCAGCCGGGAGCATTGTCACTGCGAGAGAGGAGTCCTGCGATCCGCCCTGAGGCATACGGCGCAGATTGCGTTGTTTCTTCTGTTGATTACCTTTGGATTAAATCTGTTGTTTTATTTTACCGGAGACGGGCTGCTGACGGTTCCTCTGCTGAATGGGCCACTGACGGGGCCGCTGCTTTCCGGGCTTGTGGGATTGCTTCCCAACTGCGCGGGCTCCGTCGTCATTACCCAGCTTTACCTTGAGGGAGTGATCGGCGTCGGCACCGCTATGGCGGGGCTGTTGACAGGAAGCGGGGTAGGACTGCTGGTACTTTTCCGGGTAAACCGGCAAAGGAAGGAAAACATTAGGATTCTCGGCCTGCTGTACGGGATCGGAGTTTTTGCGGGCGTTGTGGCGGGGATATTTTTTTGAGAGAAGGAAAGAACGAGGGGCAGCCGGTCGAACTGACGGCGCAGCTTTTCGTATGAAGGAAAGAACGAGGGGAAGTTAAGCGGAGCGACGGCGCAGCTTTTCTGAATTAGGAAGAAACGGGAGGGAATGTCAGATGGAGGGAACGGGTTTCGGGACGGCTTATCAGGAAGGATATAGGGCGGAAAATCCGGCGGGGTTAAAATGGACGAGACAGAGGAAGACCGTCTACGGGATTCTGTTGAATTCCGAGGAGCCGTTAAGCGCGGATCAAATCTACTGGCTGGCGAAGCAGGAGGCGGGAGGAGAGAGGTATGCGCTTTCTACCGTCTATCGGATTCTGGCGGTCTTCGAGGAAAAGGGACTGACGGAAAAGACAAGCTGGCCGGGGGAGGGAACGGTTCTCTATTCCCTTGCGCGGAACGGACATACGCATTATGCTGTGTGCCTGGAATGTCACCGGAGGATTCCGCTGCAAAGCTGCCCGTTTCGGCATATGCGCCCGGAAGGGACAGGGGATTTTACGGTTACGGGCCATAAGCTGGAGCTGTACGGTTATTGCAAGGAATGCCGGGAAGACCAGGAAAAGCGGGAAAAGTCCCGACACTGAAGAACGCGGCGGGGACAGACAGCCGAAAGAGATGCCGGGGAAAGCATTGTGAGCAGATTTCGGGAAAACCAGAAAATTTGCGTAATTTTTGAATTTGGTATTGCAAATTGGAAATACTTGTTGTACAATGTATCAGGTAACAGAAATAGGGCTATCGCCAAACGGTAAGGCAACGGACTCTGACTCCGTCATTTCAAGGTTCGAATCCTTGTAGCCCTGCGAAGCAGGGGTTGCCCTGCTATAAAAGGTTTCACAGTATATGCTGTGGAACCTTTTTTGACTTCTGAATCTGTTACAGAAAAATCATAAAAATATTTGGCAAGGACAATATCTGTCAGTGTCATATGCTAGAATGCTTATGAAAGGCTCCGCTGAAGGAGAAAACAGGAAATACCCCTTGCTTTCCGAGAGGAATCTGCGTCAGTCGTGCAGAGAATGAAGAAACGTCAGTAACTTTTCCTTCTGATACGGCGTCAGTTGGTATATTTCCAACATGAGCGGATCCCTTGTAAAAGACAGAGAATCCTCCGTGTCAAAAAATTCCTGCAGGGTAATGCCTAAGGTGGTACAGAGGCAATCCAGTATTTCTATAGAAGGGTTGCTGTTTTTGCCTAATTCTATATCGCGGAGATAACTCTGGGAAATACCGGATAGATTGGCAAGCTTGTTGACGGTCAACCCCTTGGTTGTCCGGAAATATGCAATTCTTTTTCCTATATTTATATTCATCTGAGTCCCTTTCAGCGGTCATTATCTTTTTTTGTAATAATACCAAAGATATATAGAAGAATTTACAGATATAACGTTTATTATTTATAGATATAATGGATATTTTTTTTGACAAAGAGTGACATTTAGTTTATTATAAAATGTAGATTCTGAGTAAAAAGCGGGACGAATATGGAACGAACGGAAAGCAACAAAATAATTCGGGTTCTGGATATTTACACAAAGCTGCTGGGCGGCGGCATTATCAACAAGGCTGAGGAGGCACAGAACTACGGCGTGAATGAGCGAAGTATCCAGAGGGATATCAACGATATCCGGGATTTCCTTGACGCTG
>JAMPIG010000101.1 GCA_023662875.1 Roseburia sp.
AAAGGAGTCTCAGAAGCCGCATAAAATAAGGCTTAGAGATTCCGAGAGTCTATAAACTTCAAAAGGAGGAATTCCTGCGAAAGCTGCAGACGGATTATCTGGATGCCCACTGGCACACGGTTGCGTGGTGTTCAGGAGAATTGTACACCAAATACAGGTAATTTTTGATTTGCTGTTGACATTTGTCGAAAGGGAAAATATAATGTAACTGTCGACGGGACAAAGCGGCGCAAGGCCGTGAGACCGAAAGATAAAACACGAAGGATAAAACGGCGGTGCCGGGGCATACGAAGGAGAAGCTTCGGGAAGAAGACCGGATACGAAAGAAGAAACGACGCGAAAGCGCACGAAAGAGAAGCTTCGGGAAGAAGACCGGATACGAAAGAAGAAACGACGCGAAAGCGCACGAAAGAGAAGCTTCGGGAAGAAGTACGGATACGAAGGAAGAAACGACGCGAAAGCGCACGAAAGAGAAGCTTCGGGAAGAAGACCGGATACGAAGGAAGAAACGACGTGAAAGCGCACGAAAGAGAAGCTTCGGGAAGAAGACCGGATACGAAAGAAGAAACAGCGCGAAAGTGTACGTAAGAGAATCTTTGAGGAAAAGCTTGAGTACCGGGGAAGAAATAATGCGTAAGTACACAGAAGAAAAACTTCGGGAAGAAGTCGGGGGACAAAAGACAGACAGAAATCAGTATAAGGAAACGGAGGCAGCTTCGTTTCCTTATCTTTTATCGTATCGGAAATTTTAGCGCGGCACTTATGAGATCTTTTTCGGAATAAGTCAGAGGAGAAAATACAATGGATGATAAGCAGCAGATGCAGCAGGAAAAGAGGGAAGCGAGAAGAAAACGTCGTGTCCGAAACCAGGTTATCGCGTATCTGGGAGTGCTTTTGATGATAACCGCGGCTGCAGCCGGGATTGTGCTGGGAGTGAGATACCTGACGGAAGCGCGGCGCGAGGCGGAGGAGGATCAACAAAACAGTCAGGCGGTGCTGGCGGAGCTGATTGGGAATGAGGAGGAGATCCGGATGCCGGAGCCTGAGTCGGAATCAGAACCGGAGCCCGAGAAGACGCCGGAGCAGATGCTGGATGAAATTGTAAACGCGGGCATTGAGGCCATGCCCCTGGAGGATAAGGTGGCCGCCCTTTTTATCGTGACGCCGGAAGCCATTACCGGAGTATCAGCCGCCGTCCGGGCAGGAGACGGAACCCGGGAGGCGCTGGAGAAATATCCGGTGGGGGGACTGATCTACTCCGCAAAAAATATCCAATCCGAAGAACAGTTTAAGGAGATGCTGGCGAACACGGAGTTGTATACAATGTATCCGACCTTTCTGGCCGTGAGGGAGGAGGGCGGAGAACTGTCTACCCTGGCCGGAAAGGGGATTGGAACGGCGGTGGACTCAGCCGGGGCGCTGGGACAGGGCGGGGATACTGACGCCGCTTATCAGGCGGGGATTATGCTGGGGGAGAACCTGTCGGGAATGGGGTTGAACCTGAATTTTGCCCCGGTGGCGGATGTGTTGACCGCGGCGGACGGTTTTCTGGGAGAGCGCTCTTTCGGCAGCGACGCGGCGTTGGTCGGTTCGCTGGCAGTGTCGGTGATGAGCGGAATGGAGAGTCAGGGGGTTACCTCTTGCATAAAGCATTTTCCGGGAATGGGCAGTGCGAAGGAGGATCCGGAAAAGGGGCAGTCGTCTACGGATAGAACGGAGGAAGAGTTCCGAAATGTAGAATTTCCGGCTTTTCAGGCGGTGATTGATGCCGGAGCCGATATGATTATGGTCAGCAATATGGAGGCGAAGGCTCTCACGGAAAACAGTGAACCCTACGAGCCCTGTGTTTTCTCAAAAAAACTGGTTACGGATATCCTCCGGGGCGAGATGGGTTACGGCGGGGTCGTTATTACCGATGCGCTGAATATGACTGCGATTTCCGAATACTATGGATCGGAGGAGGCTGCTGTCGCCGCTCTGAAGGCGGGCTGCGATATGATTTTGATGCCGGAGAATTTTGAGGAAGCTTATAACGGCGTCTTGCAGGCGGTTCAGGACGGCGTGATATCAGAGGAGCGCATTGACGACGCTCTGCGCAGAATTTATCGGATCAAGTTTGCGGATCGGATCCGGAATTGACTTGAATCCGATCCGGAAGGAACGGATATAATGAGGGAAGAATAGAATTCGCGAGGGAGAGCTTTATGGAACGAATTGAGTTTATGGTTCCGGCGGGAAAAGGCCGGGAAAAGTTATTACCGGCAAGCGGATGGGACGCTGCGGGAAACCTGTATCAGGCGGACTCCAGGAGCCTTTTGATCAACGGCAGGCGGGTGATGCCCGTCATGGGAGAATTCCATTTTTCCAGGCTGGAGCCTTCCGGGTGGAGGGAAGCGATTCTGAAGATGAGGGCGGGCGGCGTCAATATTGTGGCCACCTATGTTTTCTGGAATCATCATGAGGAAAGACAGGGGGAATGGGATTTTACGGGCTGCCGCGATCTGCGGAGGTTCCTGAGCCTCTGCGGGGAATTGGATATGAAGGTCTGGCTTCGGATCGGCCCCTGGGCGCATGGGGAGTGCCGTCACGGCGGATTTCCGGACTATGTGCAGTATGCGGACGGCTTTGAGAAGAGGACGGATGATCCGAAATATCTGGAGCTTGTGGATATCCTGTACCGGAAGATCGGGGAAGAGGCCAGGGGGATGATGTGTAAGGACGGCGGGCCGGTCATCGGGATTCAGCTGGAAAACGAGTACGGCCACTGCGGCGGCCCTTCAGACAGGGCGGAGCAGGCGAGGCATATGAAAACCTTGTATCGGCTGGCAAAGGAGGCGGGGCTGGATACCCCTTACTATACCGCTACAGCCTGGGGCGGGGCCTGTACGATTGACGAGACGCTGCAGGTGCTCTCCGGGTATGTGGACGCGCCTTGGGAGGATTCGGTGAAGAAGCTTCCCCCGATGGAAAATTATCTCTTTATCCCCTACCGTGACGACGCGAATACCGGCTCTGACTTTCATAGGGCGGACGCGTCGGAGAGAACGATCCGGGAGGACTACCCTTATCTGACGGCGGAGCTGGGCGGAGGGCTGCAGGCTACCAGCCACAGACGGCCGATTCTTTCGGGCGCGGACAACGCGGCGCATATTGTAACCGTTCTGGGATCCGGAGCTGCGCTGATCGGATACTATATGTACCATGGGGGTATCAATCCTACCGGCAGGTACACGGACTTAAACGAAGCCCAATGTATCGGCGGGAACACGACGGTTCCCAGAAAGAGCTACGATTTTGACGCCTGTGTCAATGAGGCGGGGAAGCTGAGCGAGAGCTACGGCGCGTTGAAGAAATATCATCATCTGCTGGCGTCCTTCGGGGAGGAGCTCGCCGACGCGTCCTGCATCCTTCCGGAGAACCTTCCGGAATCCGCCGGGGATGAAAAGACCATCAGAGCGGCCCTGCGGTGGAACGAAGAGAAGGATATGGGGTTCCTTTTTGTGAATAACCATGTGAGGAATCTCAGGATGAAGGCTCATGACGAGGCGGAGGCGCGGATTCATTTTGCCGACGGTACGGAAAGAAGCGTGGAGAAGCTTCGGTTTACTCCGGGGCGGTGTTATATCCTTCCGGTCCACCTGAGATCAGGAAGCGTAATCATCCGCGGAACCAGCGCCAGCCTGCTGGGACGCCTGGGAAAAAGAATCTTCCTGTATTCGCAGGAGGAAGAGCCTTGGCTTGACGCCGAGGATCCGGAGGGCCTGATTACCGTTTTGACGGAAGAGGAGGCAGACCGCAGCTTTCTTTACGAGGACGGCCTGTATCTTACGGAGACGGCGGACAGCTGTATTATAGAAGATCAGGGCGTCAAAAAGCTGATCGGGGAAAAGGGACAGAAAATCCGTGTTTACCGGGAGGACGGCGGGATAGAGGAGTTTTTTGCGGAGCCCGGGGAGGCCGCGAAAATCCAGGACGGACTGCAGGCGGACTTTGAGCAGACGGAGGAAGACCGGGACAAAAACGGGGAGGTCAGAAGCCGTACCTATCGGCTTCGCCTGAATGGGCTGAAAGAGGTAAGCGTCAATCAGATTTATCTGAATGTACAATATCTTGGCGACCGGGCGGAGGTCTGGCTGGACGGAGAGCTGGCGGACGACTGGTTTACTACAGGCAGACCCTGGAACATCGCGCTGCGCCGCTTTGACTACCCTTCGGAGCTGACGATCCGGATTTATGACAGCGCCCACACGATCCCCTGTCGGTTCGGCCAGGAGGTCTATTATGATCTTCCGGTGGAGCCGGGCTGCGAATTGCGGCAGGTAAGGCTGGTTCCGGAGTTTGCGATGACGTTGGGGTAGCGCGGGAGAAAATTCACCGTATAGGAAAATGTACTGTGGCTGGGGAAGAATGCGAAGTATTCTTCCCCAGTGTCACAAAAGGCTGCTTTTTTATGCGGAATATATGATGACCGAACCGCCGTCTCCGAAGGGATGCTGCTTCGCTGGCCCGCCGAACCAGGAATAGTCTCTGTCCTCTTCCGTATGCCCTTCCGCAAGCTCCCGCAGACCTTCATGCAGCTCCTCCAGCAGTGAAATCGGCTCGAAATCCTTTGCATGGCCGTGCAGGATTCTGTCCGCTTTCTCTTTCAGATACATCACATTATCAAGCGCCCGCAAGGTTTCCTGCGGGGGAAGGCTGTCCTCCAGCTGCAGCCAGAGATGGCGGTTGACAGCGTCTCCCGTAAATAAAATTCTGTCCTCTCTCAGCAGCAGTAAAATACTCCCCGCGGTATGACTCGGAAAACTGATAATTTCAACGGTCAGGCCGCCCAGATCAATAACGTCGCCTTCCCGAATCTCACGAAACGGCGGCATGGAAAGCCCCTTCTCCTTCGTTTCCTCAACAAAATCCGAAAAACTCGAATGCTTTTTTGCCAGGTTTAGATCTGCGGGATGCAGATAAGCCTCTTCAAAAAAGATGTTGCCGAAGATATGGTCGCAATGGCCGTGGGTGTTTACTACTGTGATTGGAAGCTCGGTCATTTCCCGCACCACCGCCTTTACGTCTTCGTGGCCGTTCATCGTGTCGATGACCAACGCCTTTTCTCCGCCGATCACCATATAGCCTGTGGATTCGCCCGCGTCATCCATCAGATAAACATGCGGATTTAACTGTTTTACCTGGATTCTTTTCATCTGCATTCCCCCTTTTGCCGCTCCGGTTTTCTGTGCTGTTTTGCTTTTGCTTCAGGAGCCTCCCGGCGTTCTTTTCGGTTTTGGATAGATTTTTTGCGTGTTATTCCGGAAGCTCTGTCCCATGGCGTGAAACAATAGAATTCATATTCTGCGAAATTCTATTGTCATAAATAAAAGAAAAGATAATCAACACCTGAATGGGTTTGATTACCTTTTGATTACTCCCCGATTACCGAACCTCGCAAATCCAGTATTCATGAGGGTTTCGAGAGCGATAGACGGGACTCGAACCCGCGATTTCCACCTTGGCAAGGTGGCGCTCTACCAACTGAGCCACTATCGCATATGTCCCTGTGAACAATAATCTCCAACGGCAGGAACACACTTATATTACCTTATCTCTCTGTGAATGTCAAGAAAAATTTGAATTTTATGTATGAAAGAAAATCCTCGGCGGATTTCCGTTATCCATAGACGATTTCAGAAAATTTAGCTTGCGCTTCCGACTATGGCATTATAAAATAAAATAAAGGGGTTGTTTTCTGACAACAGCGGACATATTGTAAAAATTGCGGCGGATAAGGAGGAGAAGGATGAAACTGGTTTTTATCGGTGCGGATCATGAGGTGACCGGGAGCTGCCATTATATCGAGGCGGCGGGGAAGCACATGCTGGTGGATTACGGGATGGAGCAGGGAATCAATGTGTTTGAGAATGCGGCGCTGCCGGTGGCGGAGTCCATGATCGATTACGTCTTTTTGACCCATGCGCATATCGATCATTCCGGTATGCTGCCGCTATTGTACGCGAAGGGGTTCCGGGGACAGATTTTCGCCACGGACGCCACCGCGGATCTTTGCAGTATCATGCTTCGTGACTGCGCCCATATTCAGGCGATGGAGGCGGAGTGGAAGAACAGGAAGGCGAAGCGGAGCCAGTCGCTGGAGGCGATCGAGCCGCCTTATACCATGGAGGATGCGGAAGGGGCGATCCGCCGGATTGTTCCCTGCCATTATAATCAGGAAGTACAGGTTTGCGACGAGGTGAAAATCCGGTTTACCGACGTGGGTCATCTGTTGGGCTCGGCCAGTATAGAGGTATGGCTGACAGAGGGGGATAATACAAGGAAGGTGGTTTTCTCCGGGGATCTGGGCAACAAGCTTCAGCCGCTGTTGAGGAAGCCCGGGCTGACGCGGGAGGCGGATTATGTGGTGATGGAGTCCACCTACGGCGACAGACTCCACAGTACGGAGCGGCCTGATTTTGTAAAGGAGCTGGCGGCAATCCTGAAGAAGACCTTTGACCGGGGAGGGAATGTCGTGATTCCGTCCTTTGCGGTGGGACGTACCCAGGAGATGCTTTATTATCTGCGGAAGATCAAGGTGGATCGCCTGGTGGAAGGGCATGAGAACTTTCCGGTTTATGTAGACAGTCCGCTGGCGGTAGAGGCCACGGGTATTTTCCAGGAAAATCGCTGGGACTGCTTCGACGGGGAGGCGATGGAGCTGGTGAAGGAAGGGATTAACCCGATTTCCTTCGGGGGGCTGAAGCTGACGATCACAAGCGAGGAGTCCAAGGAGATCAACTTCAACGATACGCCGAAGGTCATCATATCCGCCTCCGGTATGTGTGAGGCGGGGCGTATCCGGCATCATTTAAAGCATAATCTCTGGCGTCCCGAGTGTACGATCCTGTTTGTGGGATATCAGGCCATGGGGACGTTAGGAAGAAGTATTATAGAAGGGACGAAGGAAGTACGGCTGTTCGGCGAGACGATTCAGGTGCGCGCGGAGATCAGACAGCTGATCGGCATGAGCGGCCATGCGGACAAGAACGGTCTGCTGGAGTGGGTGGCTGGCTTTGAGGAGAAGCCCCGAAAGATCTTTGTGGTACACGGCGAGGATAAGGTATGCGCGTCCTTTGCGGAGTGTCTGAAGATAGAGTACGGCCAGAAAGCCAGCGCGCCTTACAGCGGCAGCATTTTTAATCTGCTGACGGGCAAATATGAGTATGAGGCGGAGCCTATACCGGTTCAGAAGAAGGCGAAATCTTCGGTTGCCACGGGTGTCTTTGCACGTCTTTTGGCGGCGGCCCAGAGGCTTTTGGCGCTGGTACAGAGAAGCGACGGTATGCCCAACAAGGAAATGGCGCGGTTTGCGGATCAGATCAATTCTTTGTGCGACAAATACCAGTAAAATTGATGCTGCGCCGAGGCACAGGAAAGGGATAAGTTTGCGTGCCGAAGCGCGCAGAGGGAGATAAATTAATATGAGCTACGCAGATAAGGTTTTTATCGAAATGTGCCGGGATATTCTGGAGAACGGCACCAGCACCGAGGGGGAGAAGGTGCGGCCCCGCTGGCCGGACGGGACGCCCGCCTACACGGTTAAGAAATTCGGCGTGGTGAACCGCTACGATCTGTCGAAGGAGTTTCCCATCCTGACCCTGCGCAGGACGGCGCTGAAGGCTGCCACGGATGAAATCCTCTGGATCTGGCAGCAAAAGTCCAATAATATCCATGATCTCCACAGTCATATCTGGGACGAGTGGGCGGATGAGGACGGTTCCATCGGCAAGGCCTACGGCTATCAGATGGGTGTGAAGCACCAGTACAGGGAGGGCATGATGGATCAGGTGGATCGTGTGCTCTACGATCTGAAGAATAATCCCTTCAGCCGTCGGATTATGACGAATCTTTATGTACATCAGGATCTGCACGAGATGAACCTGTACCCCTGCGCCTACAGCATGACCTTTAATGTGACCCAGAGGCCGGGGGAGGAGAAGCTGACCTTAAACGCTATCTTAAACCAGCGCTCCCAGGATGTGCTGGCGGCGAACAACTGGAATGTGGTGCAGTACGCGGTGCTGCTCCACATGTTTGCCCAGGTTTGCGATATGAAGGTGGGCGAACTGGTGCATGTGATTGCCGACGCCCACATCTATGACCGGCATGTTCCGATTATCCGGGAGCTGATTGCCAGGGAGCCGAAGGAGGCCCCGACCTTTTGGCTGAACCCGGAGATTCATGATTTTTATGAATTTACCCGGAACGATGTGCGCGTAGATGGGTACGAGCCCGGGGAGCAGATCCGGGATATCCCCATAGCGATCTGAGAGACCGGGTCTGCGGCGGACGGTTTTGCTATATTTGTTTTCTTATACAGTTAAAAAGGCGGCGGGACAGCGGACAGCGTGTGCTTCTAACCGGTGCGGGTTCGGCAGGGCTTGCATTGTCCGCGTCAACCGTTTATACTGGAAGAAAGGCAGAGTGTGATCATCAGGTTACGAAAAGGCAGGAACGTCATAATGGAAAACACCAAAAGTACATGGAGCAACGAGCGGGAGCAGGAAGAAAGCCTTCGGGAAAAACTGAAGCGGGAGGAGCAGGAATGGCGGCAGGCGGGGTATCCTGTGGAAAAGGCCAGACAGCTGGAGGAGTCGTACAGCTCTTATTTTTCTACATGCTACGGGCCGGATGAGGACGACGAGCCGGACGAATTTGGCTTGTACAGACATAACGACGCGGTGCAACGAGGCTCGGATTACGAGCTGGCTTACCGTTTTTTTGCGCTGGCGCAGGAGATGGCGCTGCGGTATTTAAGCCGGGAGTTCCGCTGGATTTTAAAATATGCCTTTGGGACGGCAAAGTCGTTTGCCTGGTACGAGGGGTACTATTGCAGGGAGGTTAAACGCGAGGAGAAGCTGGAAAAATTCGAGCGGGAGTATGAGGAGTGCTGCGAGCGGGAAAAGCAGGCCAGAAAGCGCCGGCAGGAAAACCTGGGCCTATCGGAGGAGTATTGCAAGGCCTGCGTAGAACTGCTGGCGATTTTGAAGCAGGCGAGCAGGGAAGAGATGGAAAAGATTCCAAAGAAGCTGTTGGACTTTTTCGAGAGAAGCTGCGATCCGTACTATGTGTTTACTCCGGGCAAAGGGGAAGAAATCAAGGACATGAAGCTGCGGAAGGAGACAAAGGGGCTTTTGGCTATGATCTACCGCAATTATTGGTGTGCGGCGGAGCAGCGCCGGGAATATGACCGGCTGCTGGCGGAAAACGATCGCAAGTGCCGGGAGCTTGGTTTGCTTGAAGGCGGGGAGAGCGACGGAAAGACCGGCCGGAATATTGGTTTGCATAAGGAAGGCAAGGCGACCGACAGAGAGGCCGACAGAAATTCCGGCTTGTATCAGGGAAGCGAAGAGGCCGGAAAGGTCGAAAGGGATGAGGACGAAGCAGAAAGAGAGCTCGATGAGATCAGCAGAAGGCTTGATGAGGAAATGAGGCAGCTGGAGGAGCTTTTTGCAGATTGATTGAGGCGCGGCGGCTTTTATATATTGCAGAAAGGCGGATATTCCTATGGAGATAAAAAGGGCATCACAGAAGCATTTGAACGGGATTCAGCGCTTGCTGAAGCAGGTTCTGACGATTCATCATACAGGACGTCCCGATCTGTTCAAGGCAGGAACGACAAAGTACACGGTCGGGGAATTGGAGGAGATGCTGAAGGATGACGCAAGGCCGATTTTTGTGGCGGCGGATGAGGCGGAAACAGTGCTGGGCTATGTGTTCTGCGTGTTTCAGCAGCACACGGACAGTCATGTTTTAACGGATATTAAGACGCTTTATATCGACGATTTATGCGTGGACGAAACGCTCAGGGGCCAGCAGATCGGCAGGGCTTTATATGAATATGTGCTGGAGTTTGCCAAAAAGAGCGGCTGCTATAATGTGACGCTGAATGTCTGGATTTGTAACCCGCAGGCGATGCGCTTCTACGAAAAATGCGGCCTGACGCCCCAGAAAATCGGGATGGAGAAGATTCTGGACGACAAAGTGAGTATAATTTAGCTGTGAGATAAATCGGGATTTTTCTGCTATTCTATTAGTATTGAAGATAATACAGGATTTCTTAAACTTGTTATAGTTGACAGTAAAAAAGGGGAACGGGTTGCGGTAAAGAAATGCTGCAGTTAGCGTTAGAGATATAGAAACTGAAAATGAGCTATATGCTCTATTTCTTTGCCATAAAGGGCGGAACAATGAGCAAATCCGATAATTGGATTCATACATTCCGACCAATACTACAGACTTCTTAATTTTCACAGCTCCTTCGTTGGCTGCTGTGTGAAAAGTAACGACGAAACGGAGGGAGGAGGAAATTTAATGCGAATTTTATTGTAAATGAGAGCAGTCTTTTGTATAATTAGATAAAGGCAGGAAAACCTGTATCCTATCTTCTGCCTTGTTTCTAAGGAATTGAGGTGATAAGGTGCAGGACGAAACGACACAGGCAACAT
>JAMPIG010000102.1 GCA_023662875.1 Roseburia sp.
GCTACCGCAAGTATGTGGCGATCGCCGGGAAGTGCTGGCCCGCGTTCCAGACGCAGTTCGGCTTTGTGCCCTGCTACGTAAACAGCCGTCTTACCGGTATGGGAATCCCCGTATCCTGCGAGGTTGATATTTACGGCTGTCTGAGCGAGTTCATCGGTACATGCGTGAGCCAGGATGCGGTTACCCTGCTTGACATCAACAACTCTGTGCCTGCGGACATGTTTAAGGAGTCCATCGAGGGTAAGTTCCCCTATACGCACAAGGATACCTTTATGGGCTTCCACTGCGGAAATACCTGCTCGAAGAAGCTGGCCTTCTGCGAGATGAAGTACCAGAAGATCATGGCGAGGAACCTGCCCATCGAGGTGACCAACGGAACCCTGGAGGGAGATATCGCGCCCGGCGACATCACCTTCTACCGCCTGCAGTCCACCGCGGACAACAAGCTTCGCGCTTACATCGCTCAAGGCGAGGTGCTGAACGTACCGTCCAGATCCTTCGGCTCCATCGGCGTATTCGCGATTCCGGAGATGGGACGCTTCTACCGTCACGTGCTGATCGAGAAGAATTATCCTCATCACGGCGCGGTGGCCTTCGGACATTACGGAAAGGCTCTGTATGAAGTATTCAAGTTTGTCGGCGTTCCGGTAGAGGATTTGAACTACAACCAGCCGAAGTCCCTTCCTTACCCGACGGAGAATCCGTTCTGCTGAGAGAGGCGTAAGGCATAGCTGTCCGGGACGGGAAGCGCGCCCCGGCAGCTGACTTTGATACATGTTTCGATATGCGGCATCCCCGCCCGGTGTTTTATCGGGCGGGGATGCTTTGTTCATGATAATGGAATTTTCGCGAAGCGCGCTGCCGGGTGCTTGTTGCTTGCGGCGGGGTTATTGATATGTTATGCCTGACGGGTTTCAGGTGTCAATCCCGGGGTTTCCAGATCGGACGCAGCAGCCCTTTTTCACCGCTCTGTCCGGGGAAGAAGCAGGCTCGGCTCCCCGCTGTACAGGAGAGTCAGCCGATGCATGGCCCTGGTGCAGGCCACATACAGCAGGCTTCGCTCATATTCAGAGCGGTAATTTTTACAGTCCGCTCCGGGAATAATTACCTCGTCGAACTCCAGCCCCTTCGACAGGACGACAGGGCAGACTATAACGCCGCCGTAAAATTCCGCGCTGTCGTCGCTCAGCAGATGCAGGAGGCCGTTGTCTGTAATCCGTCGCTTCAGCCAAAGGTACAGAAGCGCCGCCTGATCCTGGCTTTTGCACAGGATGCCAAGCCTTCCGCCGGAATTTTCCGCTAGCGCTTTTTGCGCCAGCTCCAGCACCGTCCCGCGTTCCTGTTCCGCGTCCCGGCAGGCGATGACGTCGGGCGCTTCCCCGTGGCGGCTAACCGGCTCCAGAAGAACCTCCGGCCGTATCCGCCCGGCGAATTCCATGATTTCAAGGGTGGAACGATAACTTTTCGTAACTACTGTTATTTTTGCTTCCGGATACAGCTCCTTTAAATCATCCAGGGAATTCTGCGCAAAGGGCGTGACGTTCTGAAAAAAGTCGCCCAGGATGGTCTTTCGGCAGGGATACAGCTTATTGAGGACGGCGTACTGGATGGGGCTGTAATCCTGCATCTCGTCGATGATCAGGTGTCGGACGGCCGGATCTCCCGCGCCGCCCTCCAGATACAGGCGCACATAAACCAGGGGGAAGAGATCCGTGCTCTCCAGCGGCTGCCCTTCCCGCCAGGGGAACAGATCCTCCCGTCCGAGCCAGACGTAAAAATTCCGGTACAGCTCCAGCGGCTCCGGAAACCGAAAGCGGACGGTCAGCCAGTCCAGAATCTCATTTTTCGGAGGACAGTATTTCCCCTCGCCCAGGCGGCTTCGGATTTCGCCCGCTATCATGCCGGCCGTATCCCGGAGCCTTTGCCTTACGGGAAGAGCGGTTTGCCGGGCGAGACACTTGCGGATAAATTCCCGATCGATGACGCCGCCCCGGTACTCGTAATCCGGGAAATTAAAATAATGGCCGTTACAATAGGCGAAGTACTCCTCCAGGAGGCGGACAAGCTCCGGGGAGGATTTCCAGGAATTCCGTTCCGCCCAGGCATCGTCGGCCGATTCCAGGAAGCGGTTCATTGAGACGGAGGCCGGTTCCGCGCGCAGACCGAACGGCAGAAGGAGGATGGCGACCTCCTCCATGGATACGCTTCGCACGCTCTCTTCGCCCAGCTCCGGTAAAACCGCTGAAATATAGTCCATGAAAATTCCGTTGGGCGAGACGATCAAAAAGTTCTTTGCGGTAAGTTCGTTTTGAAAGCGGTACAGGTAATAGGCGATTCGATGCAGGGCGATCGAGGTCTTTCCGGAGCCCGCTGCTCCCTGTATAATCAGAGTGTGGGCGTTTTCCTCCCGAATCAGGCGGTTTTGCTCCTTTTGAATCGTGGTGACAATATCCTTCATCCGGCCGTCCGATTCCCGGGACAGCTCCTGCTGCAGAAGCTCGTCCGTGATGGCGAGGCCGGACTCCAGGGCATATTCCAGAACGCCCTTTTTGATTTTATACTGGCGTTTGCGGCTGAGGTTTCCGGAGATTCGGCCGGAGGGCGCGTCGTACCAGGCGTCCCCCGGCTCAAATTCGTAATACATGCTGGCTATGGGTGCCCGCCAGTCAAATACCTGATAAGCGCTTTTGGCGTCCCAGAAGGAATATTTTCCGATATAAATTTTCATGACCTCCGGATCTTCCGGGGGCTGAAAGTCGATTCTGGAAAAGTAGGGGGAGTCCATCATGTTAAGGATTCGCTGAAATTGCTTTTTGGTACTTTCCCCGGTATCCGTCAGCCGGTTCAGGGTAAGCTTCTGAAAGATGGTCTCATAGACGTCAAATTCCCATTGATGCTCCCAGAAATATCTCATGAATTCCCGGGAGCTGGCGGAATAGTGTTCCATAGATTTTAGAAGCTTATCGGCTGTTTTGCGCAGCTCCTCTTCCAGACCCTGCAAGTATTCTTTTTCCTCTGACAGATTGATTGGCATCTTGTTTCCTCCAATTAAGATTTTCATACACAAGTATAGTGTGCGGGGAGGCGGATTACCAGACTTGATTTTTTGCGGATTTTGTGGTAATATTAGTACAGGGTAAGGAAAAGAAAAGCCGCTTCGTTTTTAACGGAGCGGCTCTTTTAAACGTATGACAACAGAATTTTTACGAGGCGTGAATTTGGCTGCCGTCTGCGCCGATCTTGACGACTTTTCGGTCATAGGTCACCAGTCCGTTGACCTCTTCCTCGATGTCGGAGAGCTGAGTGTAGACGGCCCCGCTCAATCCCTGCTCGATCAGCGGCGTCAGCTGTCGGTCGATGAGCTGACGGTAGGCGGCGTCGAGAGCCTCCGGAGTGTCATATTTCCGATAGCCGAAGGCTCGTTCCAGGGAGGAATGTCCGGCGATATGACAGGCATACCCGCCGTATTCGCTGATGACAAAGGCCCGCCTTTTATCCGGCTTCGCTTTCAGGGTTCTGAAATAATTGTGGATACTCTTAAAGTCGCCGGCTTTCTGGTCGAACCAGCCGCTGGCGTGGTCGATGGGGCGGGTGGGATCCAGCTCCTTCAGCCGCGCCGTAATCCTCGCCGCGTCAAATTGGCCCCAGCCCTCGTTGAAGGGAACCCAGACGGCGATGGAGGGAACGCTGTAGAGATGCTCTACGGTATCCCGGCATTCCTGCTCCCATTCCAGACGCCCCTCCTCGTCGGCCCGCGAAAAGAGCTTATAGTGATGATCCCGGGTGTGCAGGGCGGTATTGGGGAAAACGGTGGGGAGATAGCAGACGTAAGGCATCCGGTAAGCTGTTCCGCCGTTGACCATATCCTGCCAGACGATCATCCCGATCCGGTCGCAGTGATAATACCAGCGCAGCGGCTCGATTTTGATGTGCTTCCGCAGCATATTAAAGCCGGTTTTCTTCGCCAGCTCGATATCATAGATAAAAGCGTCGTCGCAGGGCGCGGTCATCAGCCCGTCGGGCCAGTAGCCCTGATCCAGAAGACCATGGAGGAAGTAGGGGCGATGATTCAGGCAGAAGCGGAGAATTCCCTTGTCGTCCGGTTCCACGCTGAAGCTGCGCAGGGCGAAGTAGCCGTGAATCGTGTCGTTGTCCGCCATGACGGTAAAGCTGTACAGATAGGGGGTCTCCGGCGTCCAGAGGCAGATAGAGTCCTCCGGCAGGAAGAGCTGCAGCGTATTTGGGGCGGTGGACTCCCGTTTTACCGCCACGCCGATCAGGGCGATGGTGCGTTCACCCGGCAGCAGGCCGGAACCCTTCCTGTCGGAAGGCGGCGCGCCGACGGAGGAACGGGCGATAGCCTTATATACCGTACAGGAGACGGAGAAAAATTCCTTCGGGGAGTCCAGCTCGATCGTGACGACATTTTGATCAATATCGGGCGTTATTTTCATGCCCCGGATATAGTTGGCGGGAACCCACTCATACCAGACGCTCTGCCAGATTCCGCTCTGGGCGGTGTAAAACATCCCGCCGCGGTTCAGAGTCTGTTTTCCCCGGGTGTGCCAGGAGGTATCGCTCACATCGCGGATCCGAACCTGCAGGAGCATGTCCTCCGTGGAGACATATTCCGTGATATCCGCGCTGAAGGGTAAATAACCACCGTTATGGCGAGCTGTCTCCCTGCTGTTGCAGTAAACGACGGCCTGCTGATCCGCCGCGCCGAAATGCAGGATGCAATGCAGACCCTTCTCCTTTTGGGTAAGCTCCTCCGCGGAGAAAGAAACCGTTCTCTCGTACCAGAGGTATTCCTCCGGCTGCAGTTGTCGGCCGACGCCGGAGAGAAGCGACTCGGGGGAAAAGGGAACCAGGATCTCCTGTTTTTCCGCCGGGGCGGAAGGGTTGTCCGCCGGGACGAACCAGCAGCTCCAGATCCCGTTGAGTATCCGGTAATTATCCCGCTCCAGCTGAGGCCGGGGATATTCCGGCCAGACGTCGGCGGAATCCGCCTGCGTCAGCTTTTCGCCCCAGGGCGTATAGAGGGGCTGAAGCGTGTCCTCCGGGTGAGCTTTCTGGATACTGTCAAGGGCTTCCTTTATTTTCACAGGCCGTTACCTCCGTCGTAAAATATTGACATGATCTTTTCTAAAAACAGTATAGCATAAAAGAAGAATTTGTGATATAGTAATCCTGTAAAAAGCGTCTCTTCGCGACGCTTTTTCGGGGCTCTGCCCGAGACTTGCAGCAAACAGGATATAACAAAGGCTCCCGGAGAGCCCCTGGAGTAGATTTTGAAAAAAGGAGAGGGAACATGCGAAAATAATCGGCTTTTGAGAACATGAAACGACGTTTGACGAATTATTCTATAGGAAACTTCGTCATAGACAGGGAAGAATGCGAAGCATTCTTCTAAGCGTCACAAAGGGACGCTTTTTCATGTTGCCAAAAGCGGATTCCTTCCCATGCGTCCGCTCCTTTTGTATTTCGATAAGGAATCGCTTCCGAGACGGCCGGTTCTGCGGCCGGGGAAGCTTTGCGGAACGGGACGGTATCCCTGCGGCGGCAGGATACCGTCCCGTCTGCGCAGCGCAAAGAAGGAGAAAGCATATGTCACAGATTACGGTATCGGATCTGACCTTTTGTTATGAAGGCAGTTATGATAATGTTTTTGAAAAGGTATCCTTCGTACTGGATACGGATTGGAAGCTGGGGATGATCGGAAGGAACGGGAAGGGAAAAACTACGTTCCTGAGACTTTTGTACGGAGCCTTCGGAGGAGAGAGAGGGGATGCGGCCGCCGGGAGAAGGCGCGCCGAAAACGGTTCTTCGCCGCTCCAGGGAAAGACGGCTTACGAGTATAAGGGCAGCATCAGCGCCTCGACGGCCTTCGACTATTTCCCCTATGAGATCAGGCCGGGGCAGGAGAAGTTACCGGCGGCGGAGCTTTTTGATCTGCTGCGCCCGGGTTACGAGCTCTGGAGGGTGTTGTGCGAGCTGGAACAGCTTTCGCTGGATCCGGAATGCCTTTACCGCCCCTTTTCCACTTTAAGTCAGGGAGAGCGAACCAAGGCGTTATTAGCCCTGCTGTTTTCCCAGGAGAATTTTTTTCTGCTGATCGACGAACCGACCAACCATCTGGACGGGGACGCAAGGAAAACGCTGCAGGCTTACCTGAACAGGAAAAAAGGCTTCCTTCTGGTTTCTCACGACAGGGAGCTTTTGGACGCCTGTATCGATCATGTCCTGGTGTTGAACCGGAAAACCATACAGGTGGAGAAGGGGAATTTCAGCAGCTGGTGGGAGAATAAGGAGAAGCGGGATCAGTTCCAGCGTTCCGAGAATGAGAAGCGTCTGCGGGAGATCGGGAAGCTGAGGGAGGCGGCGGATCGGACGGCGCGCTGGGCGGAGCAAAGCGAGAGAAGTAAGATCGGCTTCGACCCGGTACGGGAGCACGACCGGAGTATCAGTACAAGATCCTACATCGGCGCAAAGACAAAGAAGATGCAGAGCCGGGTGAAGAACACAAAGCGTCGGCTGGAGGCGGAAATCGAGAGCAGGGAAGGCCTGCTGCAGGATATTGAGAGTCCGGCGGAGCTGAAGCTGACGCCACTGTCCTTCCACAAGGAAATTTACGTGCTGGCCCGGGAGCTTTGTCTGGGGTATCCGGTGCGGAAGGAAGGCTCGGCGGAGAAGGATAGTACTATTGAATTTGAGCTTGTCGTTGGCATGCGTGGATATAAGTATGATTCTCCGCAGAAGGAAGCGCGGGCTGCGGAATACCATACCGTCCTGCGAAATCTGAATCTGGAGCTACATAGAGGGGAGCGCATCCTGCTGCAGGGAGGAAACGGCTGCGGAAAATCCAGTCTGATCAAGGCGATTCTGCGCGCGGACGCCGCCCCTCATGTCCTGTCCGGTATTCTGGAGGTGCCGTCGGGGCTGAAGATTTCCTATGTGAATCAGGATACCTCTTTTCTGCGGGGGAGTCTCTCCGCGTTCGCGGTCTCCCGCGGCCTGGAGGAGAGCCTTTTGCTGGCGCTGCTCAGACAGCTGGATTTCGACAGGGTTCAGTTTGGAAAAAGGATGGAGGATTATTCCGAGGGACAGAAGAAAAAGGTTTTGCTGGCGGCCAGCCTGCTGACCTCCGCCCATCTCTATATCTGGGACGAGCCTCTGAACTATATCGATCTTTTTTCCAGGATGCAGCTGGAGAAGCTGATTCTGGATTACCGCCCGACGATGCTCCTGGTAGAGCATGACGCGGCGTTCGGGAGGCGCGTGGCGGATCGTGTCGTTTCGCTTACGCCGGAGCCTTCCGCCTGACCGGAAAGAATTTCCGGCTGTGTTCTCTCATAGAAAACTTCGTGACGCTTTGTCCTGGCAGCGGCTGTTCGTCGTAAATGTAAAATGGAGCGTAGGTTCGCAGCGCGTTTCCGAAAACAGATTGAGAGGTATGGCAAGCGCAGAGCGAACGGACAGGACGGATGATATCTCAACTGAATAGAGAAAATGGTTTATTCATAGTAAGCCCGAACTAGGATGGACTGATTATAGTCGCCGAATTCCGCCCCGAAGAGGGTGCAGCCGCCGCAGTTGGCGGTGTCCTCCGGCACCCCGATCCGCAGGGAGAGCCGGCTGTTATAGTCGATGCCCAGGCTGTCGATCGTGATGTTGGAGAGCTTTTGGCCGCCGTCCATAAAGGTGCCCTCGCCGTTGATGATCAGGTTTTTCAGCAGGCCGTACTGATTCAGGCTGTCGGGCCACCAGATCGGGGAGACATGTCCCTTGCGGTCGCCGTAGTCCCCGGGGCTGACCCAGACGCCCAGGGGGATACCGTTCAGGGAAAAATGGATATCGGAGGGGTAATCCTTGTTAAAGCCGGGGTATTCGGAAGAAATTTCAAAGGAAATCTGCAGCTGCGTCAGGCGCTGCCCCGGCTGCAGATGATTGGGGAGGCCATACTCGACGTACCCGCTGGTAAACCAGAGGATGCTCGCGTCAAAGTGCTCCGGGAAGGTAAAGGCCTTGACGTCGTCCACAGCGCCGACCATCCGTTCCGGCGTGGCCAGGCCGCAGGTCGGGGTAATGCTGCAGGAGGTGAAGTAGCCGATGCGGATGTGGTCGATATAGATGTTGCTGGGTTCCGGCGCTTTTTCCGGAAGCATATCGATCACAATCCTGTCGTGGCAGGGACTGATCAGCTTTGTGGTGCCCCTTTTTCCGGCGGTGGTGTGAATCTGAATCAGGCCTGCCTCCGAGAGCCTGCTGATGTGCATGGAGACGGCGCTGTTCGTAAGACCCAGAGTCCGGGCCAGATAATTCATGCTGACGTCCGGCGTCCGGTAGATGATCTTCATGATTTCCATGCGCATGGGCGCGCCCAGAGCCCTGATGACCGTTTGGGCGTCCTCCAGATTGGATAGATAAAGCATAATACCTCCTGTCTCTGTGTATTTAGTTCATTATAAAGTGAATAAAATCAGTATCTGACAGATAGATGTATTTATTGGGAAAAAATTTGTGCAATCTGCCGTCATCTTTTTGTTTGACAATTTTACTATAAAGGAATAGACTGAAAATGTAAAGAGAAAATTAAATATTTCACTTTATAATGAACTAAATTGAGAAAAGGCGAGGATCAGAAAAATGGCAAAACTTTATGTGAACCCGAATGTGAAAAAAGGACATCTGAATCCGGAGCTGCAGGGACATTTTTCCGAGCATCTGGGAAGATGTATCTACGGCGGACTCTTTGTGGGAGAAAATTCGGAGATTCCCAACGTAAACGGTATGCGTACCGATGTTGTGGAGGCGCTGAAGGAGATCCGGGTGCCGGTGCTTCGCTGGCCGGGCGGCTGCTTTGCGGACGAGTATCATTGGATGGAGGGGATCGGCCCGAAGGAACAGCGGAAAAAGATGATTAACACCCATTGGGGCGGCGTTGTGGAGGACAACAGCTTCGGCACCCATGAGTACATGGAGCTCTGCAGGCAGCTGGGCTGCAAGACCTACATCAACGGCAACGTAGGCAGCGGAACGGTTCAGGAGATGAGCGAGTGGGTGGAGTACATGACCTTTGAGGGCGTGTCGCCCATGGCGGAGCTGAGAAAGGCAAACGGCCATGAGGAAGCCTGGACGGTGGATTATTTTGGCGTGGGAAATGAGAACTGGGGCTGCGGCGGCAATATGCGTCCCGAGTATTACGGCGACCTTTACCGCAGATATCAGACCTATGTGCGGGATTATGATTCCAAAAAGAAAATTAAAAAGATAGCCTGCGGGCCGAACGCGGACGACTACTGGTGGACCGATCGGCTGTTGAAGACCGTATTTGATCATGGCAGCGGTTATATGAGCGGTCTGTCCCTGCACTATTATACTCTGCCGAACGACAGCTGGAAGGAGAAAGGGTCGGCGCTGGATTTCGACGAGAAGGACTGGTATCGCACGCTGAAAAAGACACTGAAGATGGAGAAGCTGCTCGAGCGGCACGGCGCAATTATGGACGGATATGACCCGAAGAAGAAAATCGGCCTGATCGTGGACGAGTGGGGAACCTGGTACGACGTGGAGCCCGGCACAAACCCCGGCTTCCTTTACCAGCAGAATACCATGCGCGACGCGCTGGTAGCGGGAATCAACCTGAACCTGTTCAACAAGCACTGCGACAGGGTAAAGATGGCAAATATCGCCCAGACCGTCAACGTGCTGCAGGCGGTGATCCTGACCGAGGGCGACAGGATGGTAAAGACTCCCACCTGGGATGTGTTTAACCTGTATAAGTATCATCAGGACGGCGAGCTGGTGGAGTCCTCCGTGGAAAACGCGGAAGCGGGTCTGGAGGAGGATTACATGATTCCCGCGCTGTCCGAATCCGTTTCTCTCGGACAGGACGGCAGACTGCACATCACGCTGACCAACGCCTCCCTGACGGATACCGCGGAAATCGAGGCTATCCTTGCGGAGACGCCGGTGAAATCGGTCAAGGCGTCCGTGCTGACCGGGGAGATGAGGGCGCACAATACCTTTGACGATCCGGACGCGGTTCACGCGAAGGAGTTTACGGACGTTACGGCGGAGGGCAACAAAATTCGGTTTACCGCCCCGGCCTGCAGCGTTATGCATCTGGAAGTGGAAATCTGAGAAGGAGAATTTCGATTTTCCGGAAAGACAGAGATCTTTGGGGAAGAAGAATTTCAGAGAAAGCGGATATTCTCAGGAAAGAAGAATTTTGAAATTTCAGGAAATTGAAATTTCGGCACAAAAAAATCGTGTAAACTTTGAAAAGACATACCCTGCCGTCTCCGAAAGAAGCGGCAGGGTATTCCTGTCAATGTGTGCCCGGCGGCGCACGTTTCTAACCGGTGCAAGTCCGGAATCCGCCC
>JAMPIG010000103.1 GCA_023662875.1 Roseburia sp.
GTGGTTGGGTTGAAAGTATAGTCCTTCGCCGCAAGGTGGAGGACTTTTTCCATAGCGAGGACGGAGCAAATGAAGAAAACAGGATTCTATATTATTAAGGACAAATTTTTTGAGGATATGTCGGATCCGTACCTCAAGGGAAATAAGGTAGGGAATAGACCGCACTATTATTGCTTTGAAGATACAAATACAGGAATATACTGGATGATACCTTTGTCCAGCCGGATTGATAAATATAAAAAAATAATGGAGAAGAAAGAAAAAGCAGGGAAGCCTTGCGATATTCTCCATATTGTAAAATTGGATGATGATCGTGAAAGTGCATTTCTGATACAAGATATGTTCCCGATAACCGAAGAATATATAGAACGGGAATATACTATAGCCGGAAATCATTTGATGCTGACAAGTGAACATACAGCTAAGGAGATCGAGCAGAAAGCAAAAAAAGTTATGGGTATGTTGAAGCGTGGGGTAAAATTTACACCAACACAGCCGGATGTTATGGCTATACTGGAGAAACTGCAACAGGGAAAATAAGTTCTCTTGTATTTAACAATTATGTCATATCAATAGGGAGTATCAATAATTTTTTCTGATAATTTCATTGTCACGCCTCCGTTTTTAATTTGTATTATACAGAATATCAATGCTATTTACCACCAACATGAAAGTTCTTTCTGGCAACCTTTAGTTGCGAATAAAAAGTCATGCTTTCTGGTAGCAAGGTATAAACCTTTTTCGTGTGGCATTGTCCGGAAGATTATGATAGAATAGCCTTATTCAGGGCAGGAAGCGGCCGGATGGCCATCTGTCGTGATTGCGGCGCAATCATGATATAATGAGCGTTAGCGAGAAGAATGCGCTTGCGCATTCGGCGAGCGGCGAATGGCGATCATGAATCGAAGATTCATGATAGAATAACCTTATTCGAGGGAGGTATGATTTTAACGCCGATGGCGAATCATCATGTGATGCACTTGTCTCCCTGTATGAATCATCTACCGATTTTGGGCGAGTCAATAACCCCGCGGCAATAAAGGGAAGTGTCGGATCCCAATCATCCATTTATGGAAGAATTTTCGGAAGCATTTTTCGGGAAAGGGAAAAGAAGAGAGGAAAAGAAGCATGGATTATGTGAAAGGAATGAATTTTGCGCCGTTTGCGCCGCGGGGAGTACTTGGCAGCAAAGAGGCGGGACAGAGCTTAAGGCGGATGGCGGAGAGGACGGGAACCAATTTTGTGATTCTATGCCCTGCGGCGGTACAGGCTACCGCCCAGTCGGTAGACATCGATTACCGGTCAGACAGGACGATGGGAGACGGGGAGCTGCGGGATATGATCGCCCTTGTACACGGGATGGGCTTAAGGTGCGCGCTGAAGCCGACGGTGAATTGCAAGAATGGGATCTGGCGGGCGCATATTAATTTCTTTGACGAGGATGTGCCCTGCGAGCCGAAGTGGTCGGAATGGTTTGCCTCTTACGGGGAATTTCAGCTTCATTTTGCCGAAATCGCGGAGGAATGCGGCTGCGAGATGTTTATCACCGGCTGCGAGATGGTTCAGACGGAGAGAAGAGCAAAGGAATGGAGAGCGCTGATCGCGGACGTCAAAACCGTTTACAGCGGCCCGGTTTCCTATAATACCGATAAATATCAGGAGCACAACGTCAGCTGGTGGGACGCGGTGGATGTGATTTCCTCCAGCGGGTATTATCCCATCGACGATTGGGAAAGACAGCTTGACAGAATTGAAAGGGTGGTAGAGAAATTCAGAAAGCCTTTCTTCTTCGCGGAATGCGGCTGTATGTCTACAAAAGGCTCCTGCAACAGACCCAACGACTGGAGCGTCAGAGGGCCACAGGATTTGGAGGAGCAGGCTCTGTGGTATCGCAGTATGTTCGAGGCATGTGCGAAGCGAAGCTGGGTCGGCGGCTTTGCGCTTTGGAGCTGGGACGCCGATCCGGGCCGCACAGACCGGGACGGGCTGGGGTACGGTATCTGCGGGAAACCGGCGGAGCAGGCGGTGAAAGAGTTCTACGGCGCGTGACGGGAAGCGTGAAGCTGAGGGGTGAAACCGTAGAGTCGAAGGGTGAACCCGAAAGATCGAAGGCTGAGACCGTAGAGCCGAAGGGTGAACCCGAAAAAACGAAGGGCGAAACCGTAGAGCCGAAGGGTGAACCCGAAAAAACGAAGGGCGAAACCGTAGAGCCGAAGGGTGAACCCGAAAGATCGAAGGCTGAGACCGTAGAGCCGAAGGGTGAACCCGAAAGGTCGAAGGATGAACCCGTAGGGACGAAGGCCGGAACCGAAAAACCGAAGGCCGAAACCGTAGGGACGAAGGCCGGAACCGAAAGGCCGAAGGATGAAAATGTAGGGCCGAAGGACGAATTCGTAGAGTCGAAGGATGAACTCGAAAGGCTGAAGGGCGGAACCGGAAATTTGAGGGACGCGACAGAGGGCTGCGGGATCGATGACTCAGCGGCAGGAACAAAAGGAGAGCGCGATATATGATAACAGGGGACAGGAAGAGAGAGCTTTGGTACAGGAAGCCGGCGGAGGAATGGGAGGAGGCGCTCCCCATCGGAAACGGCAGGCTGGGAGCCATGGTGTACGGGAAAACGGATACGGAGCTGCTTCAGGTCAACGAGGAGAGCATCTGGTACGGCGGCAAGGCGGAGCGGCTCAATCCGGATTTTCGGGAGAATCTGCCGAAGATTCGGGAGTACTTGGATCAGGGGAAGATCCGGGAGGCGGAAAGACTGATGGATCAGGCTATGTCGGGATGCCCGGACAGTATGCATCCTTACCAGACCCTGGGGGAGATTAAGTTTTCCTTTTCCGGTATCGACCCTAAAAAGGCGACAGATTATCGGAGGAGCCTGGATTTAAACAGGGCTTTGGCGCTGACAGAGTTTCGGGAAGGGGACACGGTATATCGGAGGGAAATCTTCGCCTCCGCCCCGGCGGATTGCGTCGTGATGCGCTTTACGGCGGAGGGGTCGGGAACGGTGGACTTTACCGTAAGGCTGCGGCGGGGGAAATTTTTTGACGGCGTCGGCAGGCAGGGGGAGGACGGTATCGAGCTGTACGGCAGCCTGGGCCGGGGCGGCTTTGAGTACGCTATGGCGCTGCGGGCGCAGGCTGCGACCGGCGGCAGGATCCGCGCGGTGGGAGAGTGTCTGATCGCGGAAGGGGCGAAGGAGGTTGTCCTCTGCTTTACGGCGGATACTACCTGGCATTATTCCACGGAGGAGCAGAACGAGTGGGTCAAGGGTTACCTGGCGACATATAACGCTGCGGCAGGGACGGGGGCTGGAATCGCCCAGGGAAACTCTGAATCAGGATTGTTGTCAGACAGCCGGAAAGGGAATCATTTTGATTCGGAGCAAGGAAGCGACAGGCAGAATACAAATGCCCCTGATTCAGATCATCGGGAGGGGAACTATTCGGAAGCGGGGACGTGTGACCGACTTGGCGCATGTCCGTCGGAATTCTGCCCAGCGGAACGGCACTTCCTCTCTCTGGCGGCCCGGGAAGGGATTCCGGAGTATGAGAGGCAGGAGTATCTCTTCCAGGCGGCCCTGCAGGGGCAGCTGCACCTGCGGATCGCGGAGCGGCTGGAAAAGGGGCTGGATTTCGGCTGGGAGCGGCTACGGAAGGAGCACATCGAGGATTACGGCGGGCTTTTCCGGCGCTTTTCCTTTGAGCTGGACGGCGCGGAGATTTTCGACGGGAAGCCTACGGACGAGCGTCTGGAGGCGGCGAAGGAGGGAAAGGCGGATCCCGGCTTAAGCGAGCTGCTGCTCGCCTTCGGGCGCTATCTGACTATCGCCTGCAGCAGGCCGGGCGGGCTTCCCGCGACCCTGCAGGGGCTTTGGAATAAAGATTTCCAGCCGCCCTGGGACAGCAAGTATACCATCAATATCAACACGGAGATGAACTACTGGCATGTGGAGAGCTGCAACCTGTCCGAGTGTCATCTGCCTTTATTTGACCTGCTGGAGAGGGTCAGGGAGACGGGACGGCGTACCGCCCGGGAAATGTACGGCTGCCGCGGGTTTGTGGCGCATCACAACACGGATATCCACGGAGATTCCGCGCCCCAGGATATCTGGTATCCCGGCTCCTACTGGGCGATGGGCGGGGCCTGGCTCAGCACCCATCTCTGGATGCATTATCAGTACACAAGAGATGAGAAGTTCCTGCGGAAGGCCTTTCCTGTCCTGGCGGAGGCGGCTTTGTTCTTTGTGGATTTCCTGATCGAGCGGGACGGGTATCTGGTGACCAGCCCTTCCGTATCGCCTGAGAATCGCTATCGGCTGCCGGGCGGCGAGAGCGGCTCCTGCTGCGTCGGGGCGACGATGGATAACCAGATTCTGCGGCATCTGTTTACGGCCTGCCTGGACGCCTGGAAAGCCCTGGGCGGGAGGGAGCCGGAGGGCTGCCGGATTCCGGACGTGGAGAGTATCCCCGGGCTGACAAAGCGGATCGAGGACTGTAAAAACCGACTCAGACCTACCCGGATCAGCGAGAGCGGACGGATTATGGAATGGCAGGAGGATTATGAGGAGGCCGACCCCGGCCACCGTCACATTTCCCACCTGTACGGCCTCTATCCCGGCGGGGAGATCACCGCGGACGGAACGCCGGAGCTGGCGGCGGCCGCCCGGAAAACGCTGGAGTGCAGACTGGCTCACGGCGGAGGCCACACCGGCTGGAGCCGCGCCTGGATTATGAACCATTACGCCAGCCTCTGGGACGGAGAGGAGGCTTACGCGAATATCGAAAAGATGCTGGGACAGTCTACCTATCCTAACTTGTTCGACCGGCACCCGCCTTTCCAGATCGACGGGAATTTCGGTGCCTGCGCCGCGATAAGCGGTATGCTGGCCCAGAGCAGCGAGGAACGGGTTGTGCTCCTGCCTGCCCTGCCGCGGGCCTGGGCGGACGGCTCCGTCCGGGGACTGCGGCTGGTCGGCAACGCGGAGCTTTCGATGGAATGGAAGAACGGTAAGCTGGTAAGGGCCGAGATTTCCGCGGGAAGCGATTATGACACGAATGTCATATATGGCGAGCGTAAGTTTAGGGTGACATTGAAGGGCGGCGAGGATTCTTTAGACGGTATTTGTGCTGTTGTCGATGAAAGCGCACAAAGCGCTAAATGACCTTATTCTGCAAAAAATATCCCCGGAATTCTCAATCATTCTCAGGGCTTAAGAGTGATTGAGAATCCGGGGATCGGTTTAGAAAATTTTGTTTTTTATTCCAGAAAAGGGAGGATGCCAGGGAACTAAGTTCCCTGGCATTTATTATGAAAAAGTTATTTAGTGAACAATCAACTGTGGCTGTTTTGTTTATGGTCTTAGTATAGACCAGGAAAATGGCTAAAAAATGAGGAGAAAATAAAAAATGCTTTAATTAATTGTTAACGGAATGTGAACGGGTGGGCTCCGGATATTCTACGCCGAAGGTATCTACGGTAACGGATTTCATCACCTGTTCCTCCAGAGGACGGTCGCCCCAATCGGTTCTGGTCTCGGCGATCCGGTTGACGTTTTCCATACCCTCCGTAACCTTTCCGAAAGCGGCGTAGCTGCCGTCCAGATGAGGGGCATCCTCATGCATGATGAAGAACTGGCTTCCCGCGGAATCCGGATCCTGCGCTCTCGCCATGGAGAGGACGCCGGCTGTGTGCTTCAGGGGATTTTCAAAGCCGTTCATCGCAAATTCGCCGGGAATACTGTAGCCCGGGCCGCCCGTGCCTGTGCCCTGGGGGCAGCCGCCCTGGATCATAAAGCCTTTGATGACGCGGTGGAAGATCAGGCCGTCGTAAAACTTTTTGTTGATCAGACTGATAAAGTTATTTACGGAAACAGGGGCGATCTCCGGGTAGAGCTCCGCCTTGATGACGTCTCCGTTCTGCATGGTAATAGTAACGATAGGATTTTGTGCCATAACAATTGTCCTTTCCTGAAAATAGTTTATAATGGAACTTGGATCATAGAAATTACGAAGTGATTTCTATGATAGAACTTGGATCATAGAAATTACGAAGTGATTTCTATGATAGAATCATACTCTAAAATGGGCGGATCGTAAAGAAGAAAGTGTATAAAGAAGTTCTAAGCGGTCTGCCGAACGGTATTTCGGCCTGGTACGCCCGCTAAGAATTTCCAAATTACACACTGGAACCGAATGGTTCGTGGGACTGATGTGCACCGCAGGAGGCAGGACGGGAAGCGTAAAGAGATGAGTTATTTGAGGGAAATTGATATCCATACAAAAGAAACACAGGGAAGGCTGTACGTGACGGACGACGAGGAGACGGCGGTAAGGCTGCGGGACAGCGGCGAGGCGGTTTTGATCTACCTTCACGAGGGAAACCGGGACAGGATGTTTTCCGGCTTCTCCTATGGCGTAGAGGATCCGGAGAATCTGGAGGAAGAATATCTGGAGAAGGCTTTCCGGCGGCTGAAGGGCTTGCCCTGGCATATTCTGGAGACGGAAAGATGCCTGATCCGGGAGACGACGCCGGAGGATGTGGACGCTTTTTACGAGATTTACCGGGATCCCGCGATCACGGAATTTATGGAGGGGCTTTACCCGGAGAAGGAGCAGGAGAGAGCTTACATCCGGGAATACAGGGAGAAGGTTTACACCTTTTATGAATTCGGGGTTTGGACGGTTTTGGAGAAGAGCAGCGGCAGCGTGATCGGCAGGGCGGGATTTTCTTATCGGGAGGGATATGACGAGCCGGAGCTGGGATTTATTATCGGCGTGCCCTGGCAGCGGAGGGGATATGCGGAGGAGGTCTGCAGGGCGATATTGGAATACGGCTGGAATGCCCTGGGGTTTGAGAGGGTTCAGGTTCTTGTCGAGACGGGAAACCGGGCGTCCCTGCACCTTTGCGAAAAGCTGGGCTTCCGGGGGAGGGAGGAGGTTATCCTGGAGGGACGTCCGCATTTTCGACTGGTTCTTTCCGGGCCGACGGCTTTATAACAGATTACCGACATCAATCCCGGCTTCTGGCGTTGAGATTTGGAATTTGATATTGACAATATCGATCCCCTTTTTCGGAGACGGAAAGATGCCTGAACCGGTTCGGGTGCCGGAGCGAAAGGGAAGTAAACGCGGACAAGTCGGGAAAGTTACTTGAAACGATTTGTCTTCTTGAATATAATAGTAATAAAGGATTGAAAAGAAAAAAATGTCAGAAACGAAGTAATTGGGAATAGCAGAATAGTCGGAGGTATTAATATGCTGCCGGAGAGCGCAAAAAATAAAATAGAGCAAATATGGCTGGATGTGATAGCGGGCGGCGTTTCGCAGCCGACAGAGGTAATAGAGCAGCTGACGTATCTTATGTTTGCAAAGCAGCTGGATGAAATGGAAGCGGATATTGAGACTTCAGAATTATTATCCGGGAAAAAGCAGCGGCATATTTTTGGCGAATCGGATGAGGAGCAGTCATTGCGCTGGAGAAATTTCAGAAAACTGGAAGCGAGACAGCTTCATGCAGTTTTTTCACAGAGAGTGTTCCCTTTCATTAAATCAGTGAACAGGGATAAAAACTCTTCTTTTTCCCGTTTTCTGGCAGATGCGATATTTAAAATCAATGAGCCGTTAGCATTGCAGAAGGTAGTTTCGGGGTTGGATGACCTGTTTGAGCACGATATAAAGGGATTGGACATGCAGGGCGATCTGTATGAGCATATGCTGGCCAAGCTGAATTCGGCCGGGAGACTTGGCGCTTTCAGGACGCCAAAGCAGATCAGGGATCTGATGGTAAACCTGATGCGGCCGACGGCGGATATGCGTATCTGCGATCCCGCCTGTGGAACTGCCGGCTTTTTGATTTCATGCGCTGAATACATCCGGGCGCATTACGAAAGGCAAATGTCCGAGGAACAGTGGAAATATTACCAGACGGCTTTGTTCACGGGATATGATACGGATGCGACGATGTGCAGATTATCCTGTATGAACCTGATGCTGCATTCTGTCAGCAACCCTAAAATAGAGAAGCGGGACAGCGTCTCAAAGGACTACAATGAAGAGGGGAAATATAATTTAATCCTGGCCAATCCTCCGTTTAAGGGAACCTTGAATAAAGAGAATATCAGCGAGAAGCTGAAGGGGATCACAGACACAACGAAATCAGAATTGCTTTTTGTAGGTCTGTTTATAGAAATGCTTAAGATTGGGGGGAGATGCGCCTGTATTGTACCGGACGGCGTCCTGTTCGGGTCTTCCAATGCGCATAAGAGCCTCAGAAGGGAATTAGTTGAAAATCAGTACCTTGAAGCCGTCATCTCTCTCCCGTCCGGTGTCTTTAAACCCTATGCGGGTGTGTCAACCGCTATTCTGGTCTTTACCAGGACAAATTCCGGAGGTACAGATCATGTGTGGTTTTACGACATGAAGGCGGACGGATACAGCCTTGACGATAAGAGACAGCCCGTTGCTGAAAATGACATTCCGGATATTATAGAGAGATTCCACCATCTTGAAGGAGAAAAGGACAGAAGCAGGACGGAGCGGAGCTTCTTTGTAAAGAAGGACGAGATTGTAGAAAACAGTTACGATTTATCCATCAATAAATATAAACAGATTGAGTATGTGGCAAAACAATATCCGCCCACAAGCGAGATTATTGCGGATATTGAGGAGCGGCATCAGAGGATAGGGGAACAGATAAGCGCGATTAAGGAAATGCTTAATATAGAGGAGCGGTAAAGCAAAGACCAGTATGCTGTAATGGTCAGTAGCTATACTGCCCGAAAAGGAGGCAGAGCGTTATGATTTATATTACAGGAGACACGCATGGAGATTTCCGCCGTATATTTGACTTTTGCAGGAGATTTGAAACATCTGTGGATGATATTATGATTATCCTTGGGGATGCAGGTATCAATTTCAACGGTGGTTTTAAGGATCAGGCAAAGAAAGATTACATAGCGGCAATGCCAATAACACTATTCTGCATACATGGGAACCATGAACAAAGGCCATTTACTTATTCCCTCATATGAGGAAACAAAGTGGCATGGCGGCACAGTTTATGTGGAAAAGGAATATCCAAGCATATTGTTTGCAAAAGATGGGGAAATATTTGACCTAAATGGGTTAAAGACAGTCGCTATCGGAGGAGCATACAGTGTAGATAAGATGATGAGAATTGCTTACGGATGGGGTTGGTGGGAGGACGAGCAGCCTTCGGAAGAAATTAAGCGGTATGTGGAACGGCAGCTTGATAAAATGGATTGGAAGGTAGATGTTGTCCTCAGCCATACAACACCGCTAAAATATGAGCCGGTAGAGGTGTTCCTGTCGGGAATAGACCAGAACCGGGTGGATAAGTCTACGGAGGAATGGCTGGATAGAATTGAGGACAGGCTGGAATATAAAAAATGGTACTGCGGGCATTATCATACGGAAAAGAGGATTGATAAGCTGGAGATAATGTTTGAGAATTTTGATACATTTTGTGGAGGAAAGTAAAAAACAGAAGGGAGATCGTGGGATGAAAGCAACTAGCACTAATATCAATAAATCCATGCAGACCATTTCTGTCTATTTAGTGCATCGTATAAGCAGAGAATATCATTGTAAAGAAGAGGAAGCATTAAAAAAGTTATTAAAGACAGTGACATATAATTTATTGCAAGATAGAGAAACAGGTTTGTACGCAGAATCTCCAGAATACATTTGGCAGGTGTTTCGCGATGAAGAAAACGGTAATTTAGAGACAGTGATGAACGAATAAGGTATGGATTTGGGTTTGTGGGGATGATACATAAAAAGGAGGAGGAGAAAGCATTAGTTGAAATTGATGAGGCGAAAGTTATAAAGGGGGCATTGCCGTCGAGACAATTAAAATTGATTTTAGCATGGTGCGTATTACATCAGGACGAACTCATGCAAAATTGGGAATTGGCTAAAGACGGTAAAC
>JAMPIG010000104.1 GCA_023662875.1 Roseburia sp.
TTCTGGCGGAGAGTGTGGGATTCGAACCCACGTGCCCAGTAAAGGACAACTGCATTTCGAGTGCAGCTCGTTATGACCGCTTCGATAACTCTCCATTTTCCCAACCGCCCTCTATTTTATAATATCGGAAGCATTTTTGCAAGCCCGCGGACAAAACTTTTACGACTTTTTCGGAAAGCCGCTTGTTTCGGTTGCAAATTTGGCGGAAAAAGGGTAAACTTTAATTATACGGCGCTTCCGAAAGCGCCCGGATAAGAAAAGGAAAAGGCAGAGGAGGAGAAGCACATGAAAAGAATCGGCATGTTGACCAGCGGAGGAGACTGTCAGGCGTTGAACGCGGCGATGCGCGGCGTGGTAAAGACGTTGGATGCCAGCGGGGAAAAGGTAGAGATCTACGGCTTTCTGGACGGATACAAGGGTCTGATCTACAGCAAGTTCCAGATGCTGACAGGCAGGGATTTTTCCGGTATCCTGACAAAGGGCGGAACGATCCTGGGAACCTCGCGGACTCCTTTCAAGACCATCCAGGATCCGGATGAGAACGGTCTGAATAAGGTAGAGGCCATGAAGCAGAATTATTATAAGCTCCAGCTGGACTGCCTTGTGGTTCTGGGCGGGAACGGTACGCATAAGACCGCGAACCTGCTGCGCAAGGAGGGGCTGAATGTTATCACGCTGCCGAAGACGATCGACAACGATCTCTGGGGAACGGATATGACCTTCGGCTTCCAGAGCGCCGTAGATATCGCGACGGATGCGATCGACTATATCCATACTACGGCGGCTTCCCACGGGAGGGTGTTTATTGTTGAGGTTATGGGGCACAAGGTCGGCTGGCTGACGCTGAACGCCGGTATGGCCGGAGGCGCGGACATTATTTTGCTTCCCGAGATCCCTTATGATATTGACAAGATCGTTGCGAAGATCGAGGAGAGAGACCAGCGGGGCAGCCGCTTTACGATTATCGCCGTGGCGGAGGGCGCGATTTCCAAGAAGGATGCGGCGCTTTCCAAGAAGGACTATAAGAAGAAGCTGGAAAAGAGAACCTACCCTTCCGTATCTTACGAGGTGGCGGACGCGATCCAGAAGAAGACGGGGAGAGAGGTACGCGTTACCGTGCCGGGACATATGCAGCGGGGCGGCAGTCCCTGCCCTTATGACCGCGTTTTTGCCAGCCGTCTGGGAGCGGAAGCGGGCCGGTTGATTCTGGAGGGCAAGTACGGATTCATGGTAGGCTACAAGAATCGTGAGATCGTTAAAGTCCCGCTGGAGGACGTGGCCGGGAAGCTGAAGATGGTGGAGCCGGACGCGACGATCGTCCAGGAGGCGAAGCTTCTGGGAATCTGCTTTGGCGACTAGACTGCCTGGACGGAAAGGTTAATTCATGTCATATACAGCGTTATACAGGAAATTTCGTCCGGCTACCTTTGCGGACGTAAAAGGGCAGGACAATATCGTCGTCACGCTGAAAAACCAGCTGAAGGCGAAGCGGATCGGTCATGCCTATCTCTTTACGGGAACCCGCGGCACCGGCAAGACGACGGTGGCGAAGATTTTCGCGCGGACGGTGAACTGCGAGAACCCCACGGAGGACGGACCCTGCGGGGAATGCCGGATCTGTAAGGCGATCGCCGCAGGGGCCAGTATGAATGTAATTGAAATCGACGCCGCTTCCAACAACGGCGTCGATAATATTCGGGAGATTGTGGAAGAGGTATCCTACTCCCCGGCGGAGGGAAATTATAAGGTTTACATCATAGACGAGGTGCATATGCTTTCCGCGGGGGCGTTTAACGCCCTGTTGAAGACCCTGGAGGAGCCGCCCTCTTATGTGATTTTTATTTTGGCGACCACAGAGGTGCACAAGCTGCCGGTGACGATCCTTTCGAGATGCCAGCGGTATGACTTCAAGAGGATTTCCATAGATACCATCGCCGCCCGGCTGAAGGAACTGACGGAGGCGGAAAGCGTACCGGTGGAGGAGAAGGCCCTGCGGTATATCGCCAAGACGGCCGACGGCTCCATGCGTGACGCGCTGAGTCTTCTGGATCAGTGTATCGCCTTTCACCTGGGCCGCGAGTTGACCTACGACAATGTGCTGGATGTGCTGGGAGCCGTGGATACGGAGGTGTTCAGCAGGCTGCTGAACTGCGTCCTGGAGCGGGACGTGCTGGGATGTATCCGGCTGCTGGAGGAGATTATGATGCAGGGGCGGGAGCTGACGCAGTTTGTCACGGACTTTACCTGGTATCTGCGGAATCTGATGCTGGTACAGGCTTCCGACAGGCTGGAGGATGTGATCGATATGTCCACGGATAATCTGAAGCGGCTGAAGGAGGAGGCGGCCAGGACGGATATGGAGCAGATCGTGCGTTATATCCGAATCTTTTCCGAGTTGTCCGGGCAGATCCGTTATGCCGCCCAGAAGCGTATTCTGGCGGAGATCGCGCTGATCAAGCTCTGTAAGCCGGAGATGGAGACGGACAGGGAGGCTGTGCTGGATCGGATCCGCCAGGTGGAGGAAAAGCTGGCGAAGGGCGTTTTACCGGCCGCGGCGGCGCAGATACCGGTTCGGGAAGAGGCAGGCGCGCCGAGACCGGAGCTGCCGAAGGCCATACCGGAGGACGTCCGGCAGATTGTGGCGAAGTGGCCGTCGATTGTGGGAAGCGCGGACAATCCCATGAAGATCTACCTGAAATCCGCGCGCCTGAGCCTGGGCGGGGACAATAAGCTGACGGTTGTGCTGGAGGACGGGATGGCTTCCGATTATTTTCAGCAGCATCCGGAGAACAAGGGGCAGCTGGAGGCCTTGTTGTCGGATTTTTCGGGGAAGGAGATCGAGGTAGAACTCCGGACGGTCGGCGGACAGCAGGAGTTTGAGCAAAATTTTGTGGATCTTTCTCAGATTGTCCGGATGGAGATCGAAGAGGAAGAGGACGAAGACGAATAGAGCGGGAGGTTTGAGATGGCGAAGAGAGGCGGATTTCCGGGGGGAATGCCCGGAAATATGACAAATCTGATGAAGCAGGCCCAGAGGATGCAGCGTCAGATGGAAGAGGGGCAGAAGGAGCTGGAGACGAAGGAGTTTACGGCGACGGCAGGAGGCGGCGCTGTGGAGGCGGCGGTGAACGGTAAGAAGGAGGTGCTGCGGCTCGTCCTTTCGGAGGAGATCGTGGATCCAGAGGACATCGAGACGCTGCAGGACGCGATTGTCGCGGCGGTCAACGAGGCGATGCGTCAGGCGGATGAGGCGAGCGCGGAGTTGATGGGCAAGATGACCGGGGGGCTGGGAGGACTGCCCTTCTGATGGAGTTGTACAGCGGACATATCAACAAGTTAATAGAGGAGTTGGCCGCCCTCCCGGGGATTGGGAGCAAGTCGGCCCAGCGGCTGGCCTTTCACCTGATCAATATGCCCCAGGAGAAGGTCAGTCGTCTGGCGGGTGCTATCCTTGACGCGAAAGCGAATGTGCGTTACTGCAGGGAGTGCTATACGTTGACGGACAGGGAGATCTGCCCGGTCTGCGCCAACCGGAATCGGAACCATAAGATGATTATGGTCGTGGAGAACGTGAGGGATCTGGCGGCTTACGAGAAGACCGGACGGTATGAGGGGGTTTATCATGTGCTGCACGGCGCGATTTCGCCTATGCTGGGGATCGGCCCGGGGGATATTAAGCTGAAGGAGCTGATGGAGCGTCTGCAGGGGGATGTGGAGGAGGTTATCATTGCGACCAACTCCAGTCTGGAGGGCGAGACGACGGCTATGTATATCAGCAAGATGATCAAGCCGACGGGGATCCGGGTTACCAGGATAGCCAGCGGCGTGCCGGTGGGCGGCGACCTGGAGTACATCGACGAGGTGACGCTGCTGCGAGCGCTGGAGGGCCGGGTCGAGCTGTAGGCGTGTCGGAAGGGAAGGGACTTTCGGCGGCGAAGCTGCGGGGAAACGGCTGAAACTGCAGGCGTGTCGGAAGGGAAGGAACGTTCGACGGCGAAGCTGCGGGGAAACGGCTGAAACTGCAGGCGCTTCAGAAGGGAAGGGACTTTCGGCGGCGGGGCTGCGGGGAAAAAGGACGGAGCTGTGGGGCTTTGGAAAGGAATCCGGGAGGAAGGTTTGCCGGGAAACCGAAAGGCGGATCATAAAAGAAATGTCCCGACAGGGAAAAGGAGGTATCAGAATGGCAGTCAGAACAGAGGCGGAGATCTGGGCGCAGCTTCCGGATAAGGGAGAGATCCTGCGCTATACGCTTTCAAACGATAACGGGATGAAGGTGACGCTGAGCAGTCTCGGGGCGGCGATCGTAAAGGTGGTCGTGCCGGACAGGGAAGGCTGGGGGACGGACGTGGTTCTCGGCTTTGAACGGGCGGAGGATTACCTGAACAATCCCAGCTTTTTGGGCGTGGTGATCGGTCCCAGCGCAAACCGGATCGGAGGCGCGAGGTACAGGATTGACGGGGTCGATTATCAGGCGGATGTGAACGACGGGGTAAATAACCTGCACAGTCACAAGCAGAACGGATATCATATGCAGAATTGGGCGGGCAGGCCGGAGGAAGACGGAGTGACCTTTACCCTGGAGGATACCGACGGGAACATGGGATTCCCCGGCAATAAGCGGGTTTCCGTAACCTATCGGCTGGGCGAGGACAACAGCCTTCATCTGCTGTATCGCGGGAGCAGCGACAAAAGAACGATCCTGAATCTGACCAATCATGTCTATTTTAACTTAAACGGCCATAACAGCGGCGGGATAGAGGGGCACGAGCTTTGGCTGGGCGCTTCGAACTATACTCCTGGGGACGCGGGCTCGATTCCGACGGGGGAGCTTGCGCCGGTAGCGGGCACGCCGATGGACTTTACGGAGGCCAAGGCGGTCGGACGGGAGATCGGCGCGGATTTTGAACAGCTGCGGTTTGGCGGAGGGTATGACCATAACTGGGCGATCGACGGCTGGGAGCCGGACGGAAAGCTGCGGCATTTCGCGACTCTTAAGGCACCGGAGAGCGGCCGGGTGATGAAGGCTTACACGACGCTGCCCGGCGTGCAGTTTTACGCGGGGAACTTTATTGACGAACAGGGCGGTAAGGAGGGGGCAGAGTACGGGCCCCGTATGGGATTGTGCCTGGAGACGCAGTATTTCCCGGACTCGGTGAATAAGCCGCAGTTCCCTTCCTGTATTTTCGGGGAGGGCGAGGAGTATTCGTCCGAGACCGTTTATCGGTTCGAAAACGCTTAAGCATGAGAAGAATTGCCTGTGCTGTGGCGGCTGCACAGATGGAGAAGATTGTCGAACATTTCTCCGTCCGGCGTGACAAAGAATGCTAAAATACCTCCGTATGCAGGTGCTATGATCTAAGGTATCTGCATAGGAGGTGTTTTTATGGAATTACCGAAAAACGTAACACAGATCGGAGAAACGAATCATAGCTGCAAAATTTATGTGGAGGATTATGTCATCTCCTATATCAGGCAGTTAAACGGGTATGCGATGGATAAAGGGCTGGCGGCGGCGCTGTACGGAGTGCGGAAGGAGGAGGCGGGGATCACCTATCTTTTCTTTTACGGCGCGGGCAAGCTGAACTTCCTGCAGCGGGAGGCGAGACACCTTTCCCAGGCAGTTTTGCAGGAGACGGAGAAACAGCGGAAAAAGTATTTTGAGGAGTACGCTTTTCTGGGGTACTGCCTGCTGAACGGGGAGATGGTGGAGGGCTTTTACGTCTACGAGCAGGGAGTCTGCAGGTACATAAAAGGATATGCGCAGTTCTATGAAAAAAATGACAGCATGCTTCGATTTATGCTGGAGGAACGGCAGGAGGAAGCTAAACCGGAGGAGTTCGACCAGGAGAAATATGAGACGGTAAAGCGCAGGCAGGAGGAGCGCCGGAGTATTGCGGAGGCGCAGGGACAGGGGATGCGCAGCATTTACCGGAAGAAGGAACAGCCGAAAAAGGGCGGTGATGTACAGCTGCGGCAGATGAAGCTGGCGGCAGCGGCGGTCTTTGTGCTGCTTTGCGGGGCGGGACTGGCCGCAATGGACGGCGGGCAGCGTCTGGGGGAGCTGCGGGCGGCGGTGAGCGATATGATGGCGGGCGCTTCGGAAAAACAGCTTCCAGACGCTGTCGAGGTTTCCAACGGGACAGCGCAGGTGGGAACCATTGTGGCGGAGGACAAGCTTACCGAGGCGATTCAGAAGGAGAATCAGGGTGCCGCGGGGACGGAGGGACAGAATGAGCCGCCGGCGGGAACTCCTTCCGGGGCGGAGAACGGCGGGCTCCCGCCTCAGGGAGAAGGGAGCGAAAACGTCGGGCAGGACGGAGAAAATTCCACGGACGGGACGCAGCCTGCCGGGATGGAAGGTATAGGAAATCCTCCGGACGGGACACAGCCTGCCGGGACGGAGGGCGAGGAAAATCCTTCGGACGGGACGCCTTCGGGGACAGAGAACGGAGGAAATCCCACGGACGGGACACAGCCTGCCGGGACGGAAAGCGGGGAGAATCCTTTGGATGGGACGCAGCCTGCCGGGGCGGAGAGCGGAGGAAATTCTTCGGGTGAGGCGCAGCCCTCGGGAGCGGGAAACGGAGAGGAGGCCGACGCGGAGCCTTCCTCAGAGCCTGTCTCTTATACCGTGCGGAGAGGCGATACCCTGATCGGAATATGCCTCGCCCGGTACGGCAGCGACGCGAGGGTGGCGGAGATCTGTTCCCTGAATCATATCGAGAATCCGGACGAGATAAAGGTCGGCGAGAAAATTTTACTACCCTAGCGGAGAGGGGTGTGGTATAATATCCTTATTCAGGGCAGGAAACGGCCGAATGGCCATCCATACCGTGATTGCAACGCAATCATGGTATAATGATCTCATTCAAGGCAGGGGAACATGATGTGGAGGCAGAATGGCGGACATCAAAAGTTACATGAAGGAAAAAGAAAAGAGGGAACGAAGGCAGGCGGGCTACCAGGAAAAGATTATCAAGCACAAGCTGACGAACGTATACCGGATTCTGCTGGCGGCCGCGGCCGCCGTGGCGCTGGCAGCCCTGATTGTCGTTCAATATAAAAGGCATATTTACACAGACTACGACATTGTGGCTTCCGTAGAACGATCCAGTGCTTCCGGTGCCCTGGATCGCAGGCTGGGGAGCTCGATTCTGACCTATAGTAAGGACGGCGCGCACTGTACGGACGCAAAAGGCAAGGTTGCCTGGAACCAAACCTACGAATTTCAGGACATAAAGCTGGCGGTGTGCGGCAGCGCCGTAGCCATCGGGGCCTACAACGGGAGAAACGTTTACGTGCAGAATACGGAGAAGCAGCTTTCCCAGATTACGACGAATATGCCGATCCGGGATTTGACGGTTTCAGCGGAGGGCCATGTGGCTGTGGTGCTTGACGGGACGAATTCCGCGATGATCAGCGTCTACGGACCAGACGGGACGAATACCTATAACGGGATGGCTCGGATGACGGGCTCCGGGTATCCGGCGGCGGTCTGCCTCTCGCCGGACGGAGAGTTGCTATGCGTGGCCTATTGGTATGTGGATGCGGGAGTGATTAAAACGAATGTGACGTTTTACAATTTTGGCCCGGTAGGGGAGAACGTCAACGATGGCATGGTGTCGAACTATTCTTATACCGATATGCTGATTCCCCAGGTACAGTTCATGAACGACAGCACGTCCTTTGCCGTGGGAGACAGCCGATTGATCATTTACAGAGGCGAGCATACGCCGAAGGAGGCGGCCTGGTATATGGTCAACGAGGAAATCCAGTCCGTCTTTTACAGCGATAAATATATCGGACTGGTGTTTCGGGAGTTGGAGGGGGAAAATCCGTACCGGATGGATGTCTATAGCGCATCCGCGGAAAAAATAGGGAGCTTTGGAATCAACATAGATTATACGGATATCTTTTTCGGTCAGGACAATTTTGTGGCGTACAACGAGTCGGAATGCGTAATCAAGACGCTGGATAATATCGAGAAATACAGCGGAGAATTTTCTGAGCAGGTAAGGCTGATGCTTCCCGCAGGCAGCTCCTACCGATATTATCTGGTGACGGATAACGCGATCGACACCATACAACTGAAGTAACGGAGGAGGATACGAATGAGCTTCAATATTTTGTTGATTATCGTGGGAATTGCCATGATCGCCAAGGCGGTTGACGGGTATAAAAAGGGAATGGTAAAGGAAATTGTCTCTCTGATTTCCATGGCGATTCTCAGCGCGGTGATTGCGCTGCTGGCCGGAGGGATCAGCAGCTATCACGACGGGAAAATTTATAATGTCGTCGTGACGGCGCTCCTGCTGGGGGCGCTCGGAATCGTGCATCATCTATTGGGGCTGGTGTTTTTTTCCGCGAAACTGATCTCGAAGCTGCCGGTGATCAGCTTTGCAAACAAGCTGCTGGGGATTGTGTTCGGCGTCTTTGAGGTAGTGCTGATGCTTTGGACGGTATATACTTTTGCGATGATGATGGATCTGGGAGTGATCGGGCAGATGATTCTTTCCTATACGGAGGAAAGCCAGGTTCTTGCCTTCCTTTACAGACACAATTACCTGGCTTACGGTATCGAGCAGCTGATGGATAAATTTCAGTTTATTCCGCTGATCTCGGACGGAGCGCTTTAAAGTGAACGGCAGAGCGTATGGCAAGGCGTTCTGCGCGGAGCGAGGGAATGAACGCTTTAATCTGTCCGGCGGGAGGGCCTGCCGATCCGGTCAAAGGACATGGGATAGACGGCGACAATCACGAAAAGGATAATCGCGTACCGCACCGTGCGGATCGCATAGGCCAGAGGCGTCGCCGAGGAAAGCAGCGACGGATCGAAGGGGAGCTTCAGCAGAGCGTTCAGCCCGAAATAAATGACGCCGCCCAAGGCAAGACGGAGAAGACACTTGCCGACGTTTCTCGTGTTTTGGAAGCGCACATATTTCTCCTCAAACAGATTGCCGGCAAAGAAGCCCGCGGACATACCCAGAGCGGTATAATAGTCTGTGGTCTTACAATAAAAGCAGCCGGGCAGGGAGATGAGAAGCATCACCAGGTAAAACAGCCATTTCCTGGAGAATTTGCTCTGCAGCCAGGGAATAAAGAAGATGACAAAGAGCCCCAGAATCCAGCCGCATAATACGTCGGTGGGATAATGGACGCCCAGGCAGAAGCGGGAAATCCCGACAAACAGAGTGATCAATAAGGCGGCAATGGTCAGCAGGCGTTTTCGGGAAAACCTGGCGATGGAGCCGTATACAGTGGCGGCATTGCTGGAATGGCCGCTGGGGAAGGAAAAGCCCTGAGCGTTGATATCATAAAGATCAGCGTCGGCCTCTACCGGCTTCAGGCACTGCACATTGGCGTTGTCAAAGTAGGGCCGCCGCCGCATGAATACATTTTTCAGCATGGGATTCCAAAGCCCGGCCATGCAGAAATTCGTGCCTAGATAGATTCCCATGTCTTTATTATAGCACCAGTAGACAAAGCCGAGGATGACCACCATGGCGATCTCCTCTCCGAACAGTGTGACAAAGGACGCAAGCCCTGTGGCGAACGCGCCCATGTGCAGCTGCAGCCAGTGCATCAGCGCAGGCTCCCAGCCAAAATAAAAAGTGTTTCCCATAAATTTTCTCCTGTCGGTCTCTTCTTTTTTAATACTTTGAAACCGTTACATTTATTTTATACCAAATGAGGAAATCAGTAAAGCAGGATAGCGTTCTTGGCAGATGAAAATTTTGGCGGCGGGAAAAGCGGAGAGGAAAGATTGAAAAAAATAAAAAAAGATATTGACAAAGCGAAAACATTATGCTATTATGTGTGAGTTGCCGCAAAAGACAACGG
>JAMPIG010000105.1 GCA_023662875.1 Roseburia sp.
AACAAGGATTAGGCGCACAAGAAATATGTTACTCGAAATCTTTGTAGCACTATAACTTCCAGTTGTGCAATATCGCAGCTACACAAAAAATGAATAACCGCCGCCTATAAAAGGCAGCTACCAAGACAGGAAATATCCAAGAGCTATTATATTTCGCAAACACAGGAAAGGACAGCAACGAAAACTATGAATCGCATCTTATGTGAAATTAAGGAATTAATCGACAGCAACATCAAATTGTATCTGCCCCAGGTGACGGACGGCGAGCTGGAAAACGGCGGGGAAGTCTATTACATGAACGGGAAAAACGGGACGGAGTTCGACTGGTATGTCAACGGTAATCTGTCTCCGTTTATGGTTTTTTACAATGATGAGGCAAATCTGGGCGCGGTAAAATTATTGCTCAGTAAGGACGGGAGAGTTGTCCTGTATTTATACGGCGACCGCGGAAATCAGCTTGTGAAGCAGGCGGAGACACAGATGGATGCGAGCGAGGAGGAGCTGCTCGAGCTTGCCGTGATTCTGCGGAACGAAGCGGACGATCGTAGAATCTGGGGCAAGTGCATTGACGGCATCAACACGGATATCGTGGTCAGCGAGGAAATGCGCAGCGAATTTCAGGGGCGTGAAAAGAATTATGAGGTGATGAAAAATCGAAAGCGGATTCTGAGCCAGAGCGCCTGTGTCTCGAAAAGAATCACGCGGGAAGGCTGGAAAGTCGGTTATATGGAGCGGCTGGAACCGCGCGGCGAGGGAGACAGCGGATGGTGTTTTTTTGCGGGGAATGAGAGTGATAAATACACGTCCGACGTCAGGAATATCGAATTGTTATATGTGGGGGATGTGTGGCAGCATTTTGATTCGGACATTCTCCGGTACATTGACGCTCCGGCGGGGACGAGATTGGTTCGGATTTCTGCGGATGCCTTTGAGATTGATCAGAACGATAAGCCGGTCTTTCTGGTGAAAAGATGACGGAAGAGAGGGGGATCGGAATGAACCACAGGGGAACGAAGACAATCGAGACGAAGAGGCTGATTCTCAGGGCCTTCCGGCAGGAGGATGCGGAACCGATGTTTCGCAACTGGGCGTCGGATCCGGAGGTGACCCGGTTCCTGACCTGGCCGACGCATGAGAGTGTAGAGGTCTCGGAAAAGGTGGTGGAAAGCTGGGCGGACAAAAACAGCGATAAATCCTTTTACCAGTGGGCCATTGTGCTTCGGGAAATCGGGGAGCCCATCGGCAGTATCTCCGTGGTAAAGACGGATGAGAGAACGGAATCCGTCAGCATGGGTTACTGCATCGGGCGGAAATTCTGGGGAAAGGGGATTACCGCGGAGGCGCTGAGGGCCGTGATCGTCTTTCTTTTTGAGGAAGTGGGCGTAAACTGTATCAATGCCTGTCACGATCCCCGCAATCCCAATTCCGGCAGGGTCATGAGAAAGAGCGGGATGATCTACGAGGGAACCTGGCGGGCAGCGGGCTTCAGCAACCAGGGGGTCTGCGACGAGTCCTGGCACTCGATTCTGAGGTCGGAATACGAGGCGGGAAAGCTCGGTGCGGGAACCGAAAATGCGGCCGGTGAGGTGAAGAAAAGCGTTGCGGGAACCGCAAACGGGGGCTGCGAAGCGCGGAAGATTAGCACAGAGGCAGAAAATGCGGCGGATGAGGCGGAAAAAGCCTGCGGGGGAAAGTGTGTCCTGATCTGCGCGGGCGACCTGACGCTGGGGGAGATTCCGGTGGGAGAGGAGGATCTGGTGATCGCCGTGGACGGGGGACTGGGTTACTGCGGTCTTTTGGGAGTGGAGCCGGATTTGATTTTGGGAGATTTTGACTCTGTCAGCGAAAAGGAGGCGGAGGCCGTAGAGCTTTTGGAGAAGCAGATCCCGGAGCGGATTTTGCGGCTTCCGGCGGAGAAAGACGACACGGACACGCTGGCTGCCCTGAAGGAGGGGCTGCGGCGGGGTTACAGGGACTTCCGGATCTATGGAGGGACGGGCGGACGTCTGGAGCACACGCTTGCGAATATCCAGTGCCTTTTGTACCTGAAACACAAAGGGGCGGCAGGATATCTGACGGACGGGGGACAAACGATCCTGATTGTGCAGGATGAGACGATCCGTTTCCGGGCGGGGCTGGAGGGATATCTGTCGCTGTTTTCCCTGGGGGAGGAGGCGAGAGGCGTCACCCTGGAGGGAATGAAATACCAGCTGAACCGCGCGGTGGTGCGAAACGATTTTCCCATCGGAATCAGCAATGAGTTTACAGGCAGGGAAGCGTCGGTGACGGTAGAGCAGGGCGCCCTGGTATGTATCCTTTCCTTTGCGCAGTGAGGCGGCAGCAGGCAATCTGCCTGAGAGAGCAATGCGGCGGATTGTGACAACAAGAAGGTTAACGTTGAAATTCAGAGGAAAATCGCGAAAAATCGCGCGGAAAATCGCAGGAGAGACTGTAATGGAAAAGGGCTTGTCATTTCCGGGGGATCGGGGCTATAATAGAATCCAAAAACAGGATTCTATTATCCAGGGGCAGCGCGGAATTCGGAAGAGATTTGGAAATACAGCAGGGCGGCGGAGCTTGTGACAGGCGGGAGAGAACGCATGGGAATCATCAAGACGGAAAAGGTCACATTTGAATATATCCGGCGGGACGAGGAAGGGAATGTAGAGGGCATCACGACGGCGGTGGATCAGGTAAGCCTCGACGTTCGGCCGGGAGAGTTTATCGCGATTCTGGGGCATAACGGCTCGGGGAAATCGACTCTTGCCAAGCATATCAACGCGATTCTTTATCCCACCGAGGGAACGGTCTGGGTAGACGGGATGGATACCTCTCAAGAGGAGCATATCTGGGAGATCCGGCAGACGGCCGGAATGGTGTTTCAGAATCCGGACAATCAGATTATCGGCCAGGTCGTGGAGGAGGATGTGGGCTTCGGCCCGGAAAACATGGGAGTTCCGACAAAGGAGATCTGGGAGCGGGTGGAGGAGAGCCTGAAGGCGGTAGGGATGTATGAGTATCGCAAGCATTCTCCCAACAAGCTGTCCGGCGGCCAGAAGCAGCGTGTCTCGATCGCCGGAGTTCTGGCCATGCATCCCAAGTGCATCGTTCTGGACGAACCGACCGCCATGCTGGATCCCAACGGCCGCAGGGAGGTAATCCGGGCGGTGCGCGCCCTGAACGATGTGGAGGGAATAACGGTTATTCTGATTACGCATTACATGGAAGAGATCATCCATGCGGACAGGGTCTTTGTCATGGAGGAGGGCAGGATCGCCATGGAGGGGACGCCCCGGGAGATCTTTTCCAGGGTGGAGGAGCTGAAGGGTCTGCGGCTGGATGTGCCTCAGGTTACCCTGCTGGCGTATGAGCTGCAGAAGAGAGGCATATCGCTGCCGGATGGGATTCTGACGGTAAAAGAGCTCGCGGATCATCTGTGTCCGGAAACCCGGCGAAAGACGGAAGCAACGGCCTCTTCCGGGATAGAAGCGGAAACGGGAAGTGCACGGGCTCGCTCCGCTGGAAAGGGGCGGTGAGATATGTCGATTATTTTGGATCATGTGAGTTACCTGTACGACCAGGATACGCCTCTGGCGGTAAAGGCGCTGGACGATATCAGCCTGCAGATCCCGGACGGACAGTTTATAGGGATCATCGGTCATACCGGCTCGGGGAAATCTACGCTGGTGCAGCATCTGAACGGGCTGATGAGGGCGACCTCGGGAGATATCTATTTTAACGGGGAGAATATTTACGATAAGGATTACGACAGGAAGAAGCTGCGCGGCAAGGTGGGGCTTGTGTTCCAATATCCGGAGCATCAGCTGTTTGAGATCGACGTGTTTACGGATGTCTGCTTCGGCCCAAAGAACCTGGGGCTGGATAAAAAGGAAGTGGAGCTGAGGGCTTACGACGCGCTGCGGAAGGTAGGGATGCCGAACGAGCTGTTTTACCAGTCCCCCTTCGAGCTTTCCGGAGGCCAGAAGAGAAGAGCGGCCATCGCGGGGGTTCTGGCCATGAAGCCGGAGGTGCTGATTCTGGATGAGCCGACAGCGGGTCTGGATCCGAAGGGGCGGGACGAAATCCTGGGACAGATCAAGAAGCTGCAGACAGAGACCGGGATGACAATCCTGCTGGTATCCCACAGTATGGAGGATGTGGCGGAATATGTGGATCGGATTATCGTCATGAATCGCGGCAGAGTGATGTATGACGGCGAACCGCGGGAGGTATTCCGGCATGTCCGGGAGCTGGAGGAGGTAGGGCTGGCTGCCCCTCAGGTAACCTATATTCTCCATGAACTGCGAAACCGGGGACTGCAGGTCGATGCGGACGCGACGACCGTCGAGGAAGCGGCGGATACTATCGCGGCCGCGCTTTGCGGCGGCCGGGAGTGAAGAAGGGCGGGGCCGATGAGCTTTGCGGCGGCCGGGAGTGAAGAAGGGCGGGGCCGATGAGCTTTGCGGCGGCCGGGAGTGAAGAAGGGCGGGGCCGATGAGCTTTGCGGCGGCCGGAAGCGGGGAAGGGCGGAGCCGATGACCTTTGCGGCGGCCGGAAGCGAAAAATGTGTGGGGCCGATGATACGGAGAGCGGCCGGAAGCGACGGAGAGCGGAGCAGGTTCGCGCGCCCCGAGAGGAAAAAAGATGCTTAGAGATATTACGTTGGGACAATATTATCAGACGGAATCCGTGATACACAGGCTGGATCCGAGAGTGAAGCTGGCGGGAACCCTGCTTTTTATTCTGTCGCTCTTTTTCTTTCAGAATTTTCTGGGCTATGCGGCGGCGGCGCTCTTTCTGGCCCTTGTGATCCGGCTTGCCCATGTACCTTTCCGATTTATGGTAAGAGGGATGAAAGCCATCGCCTTTCTGCTGTTGATTACGGTGTTGTTCAATCTTTTTCTGACGCCGGGGGAGCCGGTGGTCGCCCTTTGGAAGCTGACGATTACCAGGGAGGGGATCAGCATGGCGGTAACCATAGCGGTTCGGCTGACGCTGCTGATTATCGGCTCCTCGATCATGACCTTGACGACAACGCCGAACAACCTGACCGACGGTCTGGAAAAGGGACTGCGGCCGTTGAAGCTGTTCCGGATACCGGTTCATGAGGTGGCCATGATTATGTCGATCGCGCTGCGCTTTATTCCGATTCTGCTGGAGGAGACCGACAAGATCATGAAGGCTCAGCTCGCCAGAGGAGCGGACTTTGAGAGCGGGAACCTGATCCGCCGGGCAAAGGCGCTTGTGCCGCTTCTGGTGCCGCTGTTTATCTCGGCCTTCCGCAGGGCGAACGATCTTGCTATGGCGATGGAGGCCAGATGCTATCGGGGAGGCGACGGGCGGACGAAGATGAAGCCGTTAGTCTATCGAAAAAGGGACAGGCTGGCCTATCTTTGTCTTTTCGTATATTTGGCGGCGAGCATTTGTCTGGGGAGGCTTTCGTTATGAAGCGCGTCAGGCTGACCGTCGCCTATGACGGGACGAATTATCACGGCTGGCAGCTCCAGAAGAACGGGATTACCGTCGAATCGGAGCTGAACCGCTGCCTGTCGGAGCTTCTGGGAGAGCCGATCGAGGTCATCGGTGCCAGCCGCACGGACGCCGGTGTACATGCCCTGGGGAATATCGCGGTCTTTGATACAGAGAACCGGATGCCGGCGGATCGGATATCCTATGCTTTGAACCGCAGGCTGCCGGAGGATATCCGGATCCAAAAATCGGAGGAGGTTGCCCCCGACTGGCATCCCCGCCGCTGTCTCAGCCGGAAGACCTATGAATACCGGATTTACCGGGGAGAGTTTCCTATGCCGGTAAAGCGTTTTTACTCCTGCTTTGTCTATCAGCCACTCGACCTGGAGAAAATGCGGCGGGCGGCGGCCTGGCTGACGGGAGAGCATGACTTTAAGAGCTTTTGTCAGGCGGGCAGCCAGGCGGAGAGTACCGTGCGCACTCTATACGAGATCGCCCTGGAGGAGCAGGGAACGGATTTGGTGATCCGGGTCTGCGGGAACGGTTTTCTCTATAATATGGTAAGAATCCTTACGGGTACGCTGCTGGAGGTGGGAAAGGGAAAGCGGGATCCGGATTCCATGAAGGAGCTGCTGGAGGCGAGGGATCGCTCCGCCGCGGGCCCGACTGCCCCGGCCTGCGGCCTGACGCTGGTGAGGTACGATTTTCTGCCCTGACTAAGCTTCCGGAGAGCGTTGGAGCAAAAAGTGCATCTGACACCGATTTTCTCATTGCCATACCGGAGAATTTCGTGTAAAATTTAATCAGCCGCCAGTTCCGGGAGGAGTGCTGTTTCTAAGAAGCGGTATTGCCGGTGTCTAAGTTCAACCTTTTGAGAATCCCTTAGAAACACGCGGCAGCTGACGGCTGTTCTTTGGCATCAATCAAAAAATGCCCCTGCGAGGACGGCAAAGAGCCAGACACAGGCGCGGGGCGGGAAACGGAGGGATTTTTATGCAGCATGAAAACTTATCTGCGGAGAAAGCGCTGGAAAAGCTGAAAGAGGGAAACCGGCGCTATCTGACGGCAACATCCAATCCGGGGGACGTTTCTCCCCAGATCAGGCAGCACACCTTTGAAAACGGTCAGAGCCCCTACGCGATTGTTGTAACCTGTTCGGATTCCAGAGTGATCCCCGAAAGTATCTTTTCCGCAGGAATCGGCGAGATTTTTGCGATCCGCGTAGCCGGCAACGTGATGGACAACCATCAGATCGGAAGCGTGGAGTACGCGGCGGAGCATCTTGGCACAAAACTGGCGGTAGTGCTGGGCCATACAAACTGCGGTGCAGTGGGCGCGGCGCTTGGCAGCGATCCCGGCGGGTTTGTGCAGTCTATCACCGATGAAATCAAAAAAGCGATCGGCGAGGAAAAGGACGCAACGAAGGCCTGCTGCCTGAACGTACAAAGAAGCGTATCCGTTATCCGGGAAAGCCTGAAGGAACTGGTGGAAAAAGGCGAGCTTACAGTATGCGGCGCTGTATATCATATCGACAGCGGCGAGGTGGAGTTTTTAGACTGACAGAATCAATCGTATATTATCCGTTGACGACGGAAAGGGGCTGTAGAGCCGGCGGCCTCTTTCCGATTATTTATTTTACAGGAACAGAAAACAAAGGGGCGTGTGTTCTGTTAAACCAGACACGCGCCCCTCTGCCAGTCATGTGGCAAATTTCCTTGATATCCCATTCTATTCTGCACTTTTTAACATCTCTTTACTTTTCAAATACTCCTTCAAAATAAGATTAATGTACTGGGAAAATGAACGGTCATCATCTTCTGCAAGCTGCTTGATGCTTTGTATCAAGTCTGTGTCTAAAGTAATACTTACCTTGGTTTTTAATGGTTTCATAACACTACTCCTTTTTGACTTAATATAGCATTGTGTAACATTTTATATTGACTTATCGCATAAAGTAGGATAAAATAGGATTGCCGTAAACCTACATATACCCGGGATTATACTAGACAGGGACAGGAATATATCTATGCAAATGATCCAGGATTCTGGTGGGCGCACGAATAAATTTGCGGACACGGCAACACTAAGTAGGAAGTTACCTGCCAGATTTTGGCAGGGGAGACAAGGAGGAAACAAAAGATGGGTATCAGAAAAACAGAAATCGCGAAAAGCGCAAGACGAGTTCTGACGGCGGGGCTGGCGGGCTGCCTGCTGTACGGCGGAGTTATGCAGGCCAATGCGGCGACGCTGAAGGACGTGTTCGATCCGGAGTATTACGCGGATACTTATTCGGATCTGAAGGAGGCCTTCGGCTATGACAGCGAGCTGCTCTGGAAGCACTTTCAGACCTATGGCCTGGCGGAAGGCAGAAGCATGAACGGTATGATCGATATCGTAAAATATCGGGAGAGTTATGCCGATCTGGAGGAGGCCTTCGGGGATGACTGGGACGCTTACCTGGAGCATTATCTGACCTACGGAGCGAAGGAGGGAAGAGACTCCGGAACGGGCTTTGATCCTATGGATTATGCGGGAAGGTATGAGGATCTGCAGGAAGCGTTCGGCGAGGATGTTCTGGCTCTCTGGCAGCATTACCATACCTACGGGGCGTCGGAGAACCGGGAGGCCAGGGCTGAGGTCGTCGTGCAGACGGAGAAGGCTGCTGCGGCACAGAGCCAGCAGGCGGCGAGTAATCCGAGCGCGTCGGAAGCAGGCGGGCGGACAGAGCGGGTAGACCATGGCTATGACGACGGCTGGGATATTCAGGAATATAACGGCGCGCTACAGATGGTCAGGCTTACCCGCTATAATGCGGATGGCAACGTGTTGGGTTCGACGGAATATGCCTATAACAGTGCAGGAAAGGAGATAAAGCGTATTTATAAAAATGCGGACGGCAGCGTATCGTACTGGCTTGAGTATGATTTTGACAGCAATGGAACACGGATAAAAGAAGGCGTGTATCGTTATGATACAGATGGCAATGTAATTATCGACAGGGAGGAGACCTGGAACAGCGACGGAAAACCTCTGGTAAGTAAACAGACGTTTTCGGGGAAATTATATTGGAGTGAGTATAAGTATGACGATGCGGGAAATCTGCTCAAGTATATCAATTACAACGAGGATGGCAGTATCTTAAGCAGGAATGAGTATAAATATGACAGTGAGGGAAAGCAGATACAGCTTATTACATACAATGGGGACGGCAGCATCTTGGTTAGGAGTGAGCAGGAATACGACAGCGCGGGAAATGTAGTAAAAACCATTCATTACAATGGGGATGGCAGTATCTTACAATGGATGGAGCATGAGAATGACAGCGCGGGAAAACCTGCCAAAACAATCATTCACAATGCAGATGGTGATGTGACAGGCTGGACGGAGTATCAATATGACGATGCAGGAAATCTGGAAAAGCTAATTAATTACGATCCGGACGGCAATGTTTTGTCGATTTCCTGACAACGCGGCAAAATTCCAGGGCGGAAAGTACTTGTCATTCTTCAAGAAATAAGAGCGTAGGACTCCTGTGGGCAATGCGAAAGAGAAGCGGAGAAATCGGAAAACAAAGGCTTCGAACAGTCTGAGGTAAAGGAGATCCCTGTCGAGGAAGCCCTTGCAAGATACCATATAACGGTTTCCGAAGAAGCGGCGGACTAAGACAGAGGATAGGTTTGGATAGATCCCGGGAGGAATCATGAATGGCGCGTTATCTGGTGGGGAAAGCGGTTTTTTTAAGCAAAAATGGGGATTCGTTCAGGCAGTGGAAGCCGCTGGCGACGGAGATATTGTTGAACTGGAGGAAGAGTTCTGCCCATTTAATGAGCAGAAAAACAAGTCGATCACCGTTACCAGGAGTATTACGATTGAAGGGCATCCGAATAGTAACGGGGCTTTGACGAATATAATCGATGGAGTAATTGTAAAGAATGGAGCTACCGTTACCTTAAAAAATCTGGAAGTGCGCAAGAATGCAGATAAGTGTAATAATATCAATGAATATTGGCCTCAACCCTTGAAGGAGGGGGCAGAGTGGAAAAGTCCTCTTGGTTCTGCGCCAGATTAGTGGATTCGGAGCTGAAGGCCACAGATACATTTGTAAAACAACCGGAAGAGAAGAGTGCGTTATATGCAACAAATGCCAAGATCACATTGAATTCGGACAGATATGATTCAACATATGATTCGTTATACGTTGAGAAATCGGAGGTTTCCATTGGAATTATTTATGTAACTCAAACTTCGCACGTGAATTTTAGCTATGCACCTTGAAAATTCAATATCTG
>JAMPIG010000106.1 GCA_023662875.1 Roseburia sp.
TTTTAGCTTCATCATCAAGCAAAGCACACTCAAAGCGCCTTATGATTGTCATGGGGATGATAACATCTCCATATTTATCAGGCATATAGGAACCTCTCAGCTTGTTCGCAATGCTCCATATAAAATTTGCCTCTGCTGTGACATCTACAGGGTTGTCATCCCACATCACATCTATTGCCAGATTTGCCATTTATAATTTCTCCTCATTCGTTTGTTTTTTGCCAAATCTTAAATCAGCCGGTTTTTCTGCGTCCTCTGGTATCAGCCACATAAATCCCTTTTTCTCTGCGCCTTCTATTCTTCCTTCATTACACAACAAATTGACCCTTCTGCCGGAAATGCCCCACTTTCCCGCTATTTCCTTCACTGTTAAGTATTCCATATCCATCCTCCGCATTCACAGCTTGAACTCAAGATATATTATATTCCAACCTTGGAATAATAACAAGTATGTCCTGACACACATTTGCGAAAAATGCATCGTTATGGAACAATAACCTTATTCAGGGCAGGGAACGGCCGGACGGCCATCCGTACCGTGATCGCAACGCAATCACGGTACATTCTCCTCATAATACAGAAAAACACAGCTACATGCTGTGCCCTTCTGTATTCCTGCCATAATCATAGCAACTGCATAATTACTCCGTTTCTTTTGATCCTTCTTTCGCCCTCCTGCGCCAGACAGTTCCGATTCCGATGCCGCATAAGGCGACGACTATCCCTGCCGCCATATAGGTAAAATTGGGGAAGCGGAAGGTATATTTTATCATTCCCGCTTCTTCCGTGAAATGCGTATCGGGTACGGTAAGAAACATAACCGCAGCGCCGAGTACACAAAGCCAGTTCCCTTTTCCCCAATAGTCGTTCCTGGAAACGGTAACCGTCGTTACCAGTAAAAAAGAGGGTAACAGGATCCATTTAAAAATAACGGTAAACCCCGATATCACAGGCTCCCTCTCCTGCCAGAACAATATCATTGCGGCAATCCAGACCAAAAAGTACGCCGCCGTCAGTATTACCGCTCCCAGCTTTCTTTTTGCCTTTACCGTATTGGTGCTTTCTTCCAAAAATTCCTGATAAGTCTGATTCATTGCTTTTTCCTCCTTGTCCTTGAGCAGGTGGTCAAGGCTTACGGAATAGAGATCGCTCATTTTGATCACACTGATGATATCGGGATAAGACTTATTGTTTTCCCAATTGGAAACAGTCTGTCTGCTGACCCCAAGAGCTTCGGCCGCCTGCTCCTGAGTGATTCCCTTTTCCTTCCGTGCTTTTTTTAATTTGATCCCGATTTCCATATCCTCTCCACCTCATTTTACCCGCGGCAATTTATACTTGCGGCGGGCAGCCGCCTTTTGCAGATTTATTATAAAAAAGCCCTGAATCTTTTTCCATCCATTTTCTTTTACATCCGTCAAAAACATGTCAAAATGCTTTTACATACCACGGATTCTATTATATCACTTCTTGAGGGCAAGTGGAAATCAGTCTTTCCCGACTTCAACCTGATGGGATTTGTTTTGGAAAAAATGCTTCGGGAAAAAATATACTGTGATTTCTTAATATACCTTGACAGGCGAGGTATTCTATGTTATATTGCAAAAAGAACAGCTGCCATACGCATAAAAAAGTGACGCTGTGCGGCACAAAGCCGGTAAACCGGCTTAGAAGAATGCTTCGCATTCTTCCCTTGCTGCGACGAAGTTTCCTATAAAGTAAAAAGTGGGACACCAACTGCGCACACAACCGCCGGACGGCACGGAAACCGGTGGCCTGCGCACACAGCCGCTATAAATCCGCAAAAGATATTGCCGTAACCGCATAAGCGGAAATCCGGCTAAAATTCACGGGAAAGGAGGGCATGCATGTCTATCACATCCGATATCATCCGGGGGCACACCGAGGCGATTATTCTGGCGCATCTGCTGGAGCGGGACAGCTACGGCTATCAGATCAACAAGGACATCATGAAGAAGACAAACAACCAGTACGAGCTGAAGGAAGCCACGCTCTACTCCGCGTTCCGACGTCTGGAACAGGCCGGGTACATCCGAACCTATTGGGGAGACGAGGCCGTGGGAGCCAGACGCCGTTACTATTCCATCACAGAGGAAGGCCGAAAAGCCTACGATTCCTACAAAAGAGACTGGGAAGAAGCGAAGGATATGATCGACCGGCTGTTGTTATAGGAGACAATAAGACGAACTTCGCTCATTTTACAATTTCCTGCAAAAACAATAAAGTTCATGCTTCTCAAAAATTCTATTGTCATGAATAAAAGGAGGGAAACGAATTATGAAAGAAAAAATACGCAGACACATGGAAGAACTGTTTTCGGAGGCTCCGAAGACCAGAAAGGCCATTGACCTCAAGGAGGAACTGACTCAGAATGCCATCGAAAAATACGAGGATCTGGTCGGCGAAGGCTATCGGGAGGAGGACGCCTTTCAGAATGTGATCGGCTCAATCGGCGATGTGAGCGAGCTGTTTGAGGTTCTGGAAGAGAAAAATCTATTAAGCCTTCCCGAAGAAGACCGGAGGAAGAAGGCTCTGCTCACTGCCGTTTCTGCGGGACTCTACGTCTTCGCCGGCGCTGTCTTCCTCTTCTTCAATTTAATCGCATCCTCTGTCGGCTGGTACGGCTCTTTTGATTTTGCCACACTGGGACTGCTCCTGGCAGTTATCATCTGCATCGCCCCTACGGGCATGCTGGTCTACGCCAACCATATGTACCCGACCTTCCGCAAGGAAAAGGACAGCCTCGTGGAGGATTATAAAGAGGCCCGTCACTGCGCCAACCGGAAGAAGGCCATCCGCAATTCCATCACTCTCTTACTCTGGACGGTGACGCTGACCCTCTATTTTATCATCAGCTTCGCCACCTGGAACTGGGAGTTCACCTGGATCATCTTCCTGATCGGCTGCTGCATCCAGGCGTTGGTTCTTCTGATCCTGAATCTTCGTAACCCGGGCTGAAAAAGGAGGCGCTTATGAAAACGGTTAGAATCGCGGCGATTGTCCTGATCAGCATCCTGACTCTCTTTCTGGCTTCCCTTCTCTGGAGCGGACTCTCCGGCGGCGGATGGCCCTTCCGCGTCAGCGTGGAAACAAGAACGGACTGCAGCCTGGTTCAGGAAAAGGAATTTTCGGCGGAGGAAATCTCTTCCCTGCGCGTCCTGTATTATGACTTTATGGAGATTTATTTTTATGAAAACGACGAAGAAACCGTCCTTGTCCGGGAATATCTGAATTTTACCCCGAAGGAAAATCAGCTGTCCGAAATAAAGCTTGACCGCTCCACCCTTTCCGTCAAGGGAAAGAAAAGGCGTTTTTCCCTCTCCTTTTCCCTCCGTCCCAGCCCCTACGGCTATGCGGAAATCTATCTTCCCTCCGGCCTTTATGAAAACCTGGAGGCCCAGACGGTGAGCGGGGATATCCTGTCAGAGCTTCCCTTTACGCTGTCCGGCCGTTTTTCGGTCTCCACCACAAGCGGGAGCGTCACCTTCCCGGATGTGGAAGCCTCTGCGTTTTCCGCCTCTACCACCAGCGGGGATCTCTCCTTCTCCAAGGCAGCGGCAAAAGAAATATCCGCCTCCACAACCAGCGGGAAAATCTCCCTCTCCGTTGCGCAGGCGGACGATATCTCGGTCTCCACCACAAGCGGGGACATTACCCTCTCAGAGGCGCAGGGCGGAAAGGTCTCCGTCTCCACTACCAGCGGGGAGGTACAGTTGGACGCCGTTTCGGGTAAGTCCTTCCGCCTGTCTGCCATCAGCGGGGACGCCGTTCTGGGACAGCTTTCCTGCGACGCAGAGCTTTCCGCCACCAGCGGCAGCGTCCGGATTGAAAAAGCCGAAGGCGGGCTGGACGTCGAAACCGTCTCCGGTAGCATCCTGATCGAAAACGCCGAGAACGGACTGGACGCCGAAACCACCTCCGGCAGCATCCTGGTAGAAAACGTCAAAAACAAAGCAGACGCCGAAACCACCTCCGGCGATATCCGCCTGAAAACGATACAGGGCGCTTTCAACCTAAGCACCACCAGCGGCAATATCACGGTGGAAAGCGGCTCCGGCTTTGGAAAGGCCGACACCATCAGCGGGGAAATCCGGCTCTTTCTGGATCAGGGGCTTCTCGGCGACCTGTCCCTCTCCGGCACGAGCGGCGATATGACCCTGTCTCTTCCGGAGACTGCCGCCTTCCGCCTGGATTTTGAATCCGCCAGCGGCAGCTGCAATACGTTTTTCGACGATCAGCTTTCCTTCAACAAAAGAGGGACTCATGTCAGCGGACAGTACGGCGACAACCCCGAAAACGAACTGAGCGTCTCCACCACCAGCGGCAGCCTGCGGATCACCAAGGTGCCGTAGGCCCTTACCGCACCACCGTAAACGCAAATGTCTCCTGCCCGGTCAGCCGGGCAGTTCTTTCGTCCGGCTGGCCAAAGCCCACGCTGAAAGCGTATCTGCTGCCACCGGACACCTTCTTTCCGTCCTCGTTGACCACCGTCAGCGCGTCTTTGTCTATGGGAACGTTTACCTTTACGGTTTCCCCTGCCTTTACGGATACTCTCGCAAAGCCGCAGAGTCTGCCGTTAGGCGTGGCGTCGCCGCTGTCTAAGGCCCTGACGTAGACTTGGACTACTTCCCGGATATCCCGGTCTCCCGTGTTGGAAACCGCCGCCGTAAGCGTTATCCGCTCCCCGCCGGACACCTTCAGCTCGCCGCCTTCTTTTGCCTTTTGGCCGCAAAGCTCTACCCCGGACACCTCCGCACTGCCGTAGGTAAGGCCGTATCCGAAGGGATAAAGCACCTCTCCCGTGAAATACCGGTAGGTTCTGCCCTTCATGGAATAATCCTCAAAGTCAGGCAGCTCCTCCGTGTCGTGATAGAAGGTCACGGGCAGCTTGCCGGACGGGGAAATCTCCCCGAACAGAATATCCGCCACCGTCCTGCCGCCTCTCGCGCCGGGATACCAGGCCTGTACCACGGCCGCGCAGTTTTCGTCCGCATAGCGCAGATCCATGGCGCTGCCCGTCATGTTGATCAGGATCACCGGCTTTCCGACCCTTACCACCGCTTCGAGAAGCTCTCTCTGGGGCGCGGGCAGAAGCAGATCCACCTTATCCCCGGAGGCGTAGCTGTTGCCGGTATCTCCCTCTTCGCCCTCCAGCGTTTCGTCCAGTCCCAGACAGAGAATGACCACATCGCTGTTCTTCGCCACCGAAACCGCCTCGCTGACGCGGTCATGACGCCGTCCGATGCCCTCGATACGCTCCTTGAACAGATGGCAGCCTTCGGAATAGTAAACCCGCACGTCCTCACCCAGCACGTCCTGAATGCCCTCCAACACGGTGATATACCTGGAGGAGGTGCCGTGATAGTTGCCGATCAGGGAAGCCCTGCTGTCGGCATTGGGCCCCACGACGCCCACCGCCTTCAGATTTTCCTTCTTCAGGGGAAGTATCCCGTTATTTTTCAGCAGGACGACGGACTCCGCAGCCGCCCGGTCCGCCAGGGCAAGATGCTCCCGGCACTCCAGTCTGTCGTAGCCTATTTTGTCGTACTCGGTCTCGTCGAAGAGTCCCAACAGGAACCGGATGGTAAACAGCCTCTCTGCGGCTGCCGTGATCTCTTCCTCGGTCACCAGCCCGTCCTCATAAGCCTTCATCAGGTGCAGGTATGTATTGCCACAGTTGACGTCGCAGCCGCTCTTTAACGCCAGCGCCGCGGACTCCTCCGCCGTATCCGTCACCATATGATTGGTGTGGAAATCCCGGATGGCCCAGCAGTCGGACACGAAATGCCCTTCAAAGCCCCACTCTCCCCGGAGAATGTCCTGCATCAGCGTCTTGCTGCCGCAGCAGGGCTCGCCGTTGGTTCTGTTGTAGGCTCCCATGACGGCCTCAACCCCCGCCTCGGTCACCAGCTTTTCAAACGCCGGAAGGTAGGTCTCCCACAGATCCTTCTGGGATACCTCCGCGTCAAATTTGTGGCGCAGCGCCTCCGGGCCGGAGTGTACCGCAAAATGCTTTGCGCAGGCCGCCGCTTTCATGTATTCTCCGTCGCCCTGCAGGCCCTCCACGAAAGCCTTGCCCAGCTCACCCGTCAGGTAAGGATCCTCCCCGTAGGTCTCGTGTCCTCTTCCCCACCTGGGATCCCGGAAAATATTTACATTGGGCGACCAGAAGGTCAGTCCCTTGTAAATGCCCCTGTCTCCCTCGGCGGTGTAAGCGTTATACTTCGCTCTTCCTTCCTCCGCGATCACACCGCCGATCTGCTCCGACAGCTCCGTGTCGAAGGCCGCCGCCATCCCGATCGCCTGAGGAAACATGGTCGCCACCCCAGCCCTTGCCACGCCGTGCAGTCCCTCGTTCCACCAGTTATATTCCGGCACTCCCAGTCTGGGAATAGCCGGGGCGTCATGCTTAAGCTGCGACGCCTTCTCCTCCAGGGTCATCCGGCTTACCAGCTCCTTCGCCCTCTGTCTTGCCTTTTCTCTGTCCCGCATTGTTACCCTCCTCCCGCTTTCGCGCGTACCCTTATTCCGCCTGTTTTCGCGCAGGTCTCCGCTCAGTTCCTTTTGCGCGGTTCTCCGTCCGGCTCGCCTTCGCCTGAACGCCGCCCGGGCAGCGTCGCGACTCCGTAAAAGTATAGCACAGCTCTCCCCGCTTTTCCAGCTATTCCGAAATTCTTTCCAACAATTCTTCAATTTCCGCCAGACTGTCCGCCCTCGCGAAAAGACACTTCCCCAGCTCCTCATCCGGCTCCGTCTGATCCGGCACCATAACCACCCGGCATCCCGCCCGCCAGGCCGACAGAACGCCGTTCGGAGAATCCTCTACCGCCATACAGTTTTCCGGCGGCAACCCCAATCGGCGGCAGGTATCGAGATAAATATCCGGCGACGGTTTCCCTTCCGCCACCTGGGTAGCACTGATAATCCGGTCAAAATACCCTTCCAGCCCTGCCCGCCTCAGATAGTCCGCCGTGCGCTCCGGATCCGTCGCCGTCGCCACCGCCGTGACAACCCCTCTTTCCTTCAGCTTCCGCAGCAGCTCCAAGGCTCCGGGCTTGCGCTCGATTCCCTCCCGTTCCAGGCATGCCGCCATCAGCTCCTTTCTCCGCTGCCGCACCGCGTCATAATCCACCTCCTCGCCAAACCATTCCTTCAGCTGCCTCGGTGCAAACGGTCTCCCCAGGCTGCGCATGGTAAGCGCCTGCTCATCCGTCATATGATAACCGAATTCCGCCATGGCCTTCGGCCAGAAAACCCGGTAATACTTCTCCGTATCGATCAGGGTTCCGTCCATGTCAAAAATCACTGCCTGAATCATGCTGCTCTCCCTCTTTTACATTTATCATCTCAATCCCGCGCTCCAACGTCTCCGCGTCAATCATACCGGAGGCGTAAGCCGCCAGCATCCCCTCCTTATCGATAAAAAAAGTAGTGGGAAGCGAATTGACATAATACGCATACGCGGCGCTATACTCCGTATCGAACAACACCGGAAAGCCGTACTCCTGACTCTCCACATGCTCCTTGGCCATATCCACCGTCTCCCGGCTGCCATCCGTCATATTCACCATCAGAAATTGTACCTCCGGGTGGCTCTGATAAGCCTCGTCAAAGTCCGGCATCTCCGCCTTACAGGGCGGACACCAGCTGGCCCAGAAATTAAGGACAATCGGCTTTCCAAAATAGTCCGAAAGCTTGACCGTCTCCCCGTCATAGTCCGTAACGATAAAGTCCGGCGCCTGCTGCCTTTCCTCCCCGGCAGACTCCGACCCGGCTTCCCCATCGGCAGCATTTTCTTCGCCCGGAGCGGTTGCCTCCGTTCCCCTATCCGTCAGGGCGGTTTCTCCGCTTTCCGACATTCCACTCCTGTCTTCTTCCCCGGAAACCCCTTCCTTTTCTCCCGCCGCAGCGCTCGCCCCACTCTCCGGCTTATCCCCTGCTATCTGTGCCAGCCGGTCGGGCTGATACTCGCCGCTCAGCTTCCCGTACAGGGCAGCCGCTCCTGCGATCATGGCAATCAGACAGACGACCCCCGCCGCCCAGGCTATTTTCTTTTTCATCCCATACCTCCTCAGATCCTGAACCCGCCATTTCTGGCATGTCGCCGCAGTCGGCGCAAACCAATCCCACGGTATCTGTCGATTCCACGGCATCCGTCGATTCCACGGTATCTGTCGATTCCGGGAAGGATGCATGCCCAAAGCGACTAAATTCGCTTGGCATTCTTCAGTGTGAGATTTAGAATTTCCCAGACGACATCCTAAAGAGGTGTGCTACGCACCCTCTTGACGCCTTAGAAATTTCTCTCACGCTTGCCTTCCCGGGAAGCCTCCCTGTTCCTGAGCCATATCCTCCATCACAGGGAAAATAACCTTATTGAGAGCCCTTGCTCACAGAACGCTTCTCCAACTATAACTGTACGGCTGAAAGCATTGTAAGCAAACGTCCCAAAAGCCCTGTCATCATCAAAATCCCCACCAGAATCAGAAGGCTCCCGCACACCAGATTAATAATCCTGTAGTTTCGTTTGATAAATTGAAACGCGCCCTTCAATCGGTCAATCAAAACCGCGCTGAACACAAAGGGAATTCCCAGCCCCGCCGAATACGCCAACAGCATCAACACTCCTGTTAACACTTTCCCCTGCTGCGAAGCAAGCATCAGCGCGGATCCCAGAAAAGCCCCCACACAGGGCGTCCATCCCACCGAAAAAACCATTCCAAAAAGCAGAGAAGAAAGAAAACCTACCTTCCCTCCTTCCGGCATCCCCCTCCGCCCCCGAAACAGGTTCAACCGTATAACTCCTAAGAAATGGAGACCGAAAAAGATTACAATCAGCCCCGTTATCAGATTAACCGCTATCCGATATCTCTGCAGGAATCCGCCCACCGTCCCCGCAAGCGCTCCCATCAAAACAAAGACCGCCGTAAAGCCCGCCACAAATCCAAAAGCGTTCCTTAACGTCCGCGCCGCCGTGCGCTCCCCCTCCCCCGCGAAATAGGAGATATAGACGGGAAGAAGCGGCAAAAGACATGGTGAAATAAAGGTAATCATCCCTTCTAAAAAGGAAATAAAATACTGCATTCCCTCTACCTCCCGATTCGGCTCCGGCTTCCGTCGAAGTCGTTCTGTAAATACTCCAAAAGTCCGCGGCAGCCACGATCCACATCCCGGTATGTCACATCGAAGTTTCCCGTATACCAGGGATCCGAGATATCGCCCTCCAATCCGGCAAAAGAGAGCAGCTTGAATATCTTCCCCTCGGGATCCCCTCCCAGTATCCGGTGCATATTGCGGATGTTGGCGCTATCCATCCCGATCAGATAATCATACTTGTCATAGTCCGCCCGCGTCAGCAGTACCGCCCTCTTCCCCTGACAGCCTATCCCATGCCTGGCGAGCTCTTCCCGGGCCGGCGGGTACACCGGATTACCCACTCCATTCCAAATTTCCTCCGTGCTTGTCGCCGCAGAAGCAATCAAAAACTGATCTCCGCAGCCGATCCCGTCGACCAGATTCTTCATGACGAACTCCGCCATGGGGGAACGGCAGATGTTGCCGTGGCACACGAAAAGTATTCTAATCATAA
>JAMPIG010000107.1 GCA_023662875.1 Roseburia sp.
CCTCCTCCTGCTGTCAGGTGTCGGTAGGACAACAAAAGAATTATATCACAAGCTCTTCGTTTATTCCATACAAATTCCGGAGAAATCTTGTCGCGCAAACCCCAAAATTTCACTTGAGCTTGCGGTTTGCTCATGATATAATAAATTCATGGAGCTGATTTTATTATCCAAGAGCTATAATAAAATCGTAGGGCTGATTTTATTATCTAAGGGCCATAATAAATCTCAGCGAGAAGAACGAGCCTGTTCATTCGGTGGGCGGCGATCCTGAATCGCAGGTTCATGGCGAAAGGGGTATGGCCGCCGGAAGGCGGCGGAGCAAAGCATAAGGAGAAGGGTAAAGTGGCAGAGAAAAGAAAAAATAAGAGAACAGAGATGGAGTCCAGACTGATTATGAAGAGGCTGGACGGCGGAAACGAAGCGGGGAAAGAGGCTTTGATCAGTATTTGCGACGTATCGAAGTCGGGGATCGGGTTCGAGTGTAAGGAGCCGCTGCAGATCGGCGAGATTTACGAGGCTTATCTGACGATCTGGACGAAGGAAGTGCTTCATTCGTTTCTGCAGATTGTGCGGATCGAACTGAAGAAGGGAATTTATTACTACGGCGCGTCCTTTGTGGGAATGCCGGAGCTGGATGCCGGAAGGATTGAGACTTACCAGACGATTACCGGTATGGAGCCGTAAGACCGTGAAAAGAAAGATTGCAGTTACAGTGCCGGTGACAATCTTGTTGCTGGCACTTTACATTCTCATATTTTGCTTTTCGGCCCAGAGCGGCGAGGAGTCGGGGGACTTAAGCAGAAGGGTCTCCGGGAAGTGCGCGGAATGGCTCGGCTGGCTGTCCGGCGAAGGAGGCTCCGTCAGCGGTTTGTTGGCGGAGGCGATGGAGAATCCCCTGCGGAAGGCGGCGCATTTTGCGGAATATGCCTGTATGGGAATCCTGGTCTATGTGCTCTGGCGGCAGTGGCTCCGCCGGGGCGGAGGGCTGTACCTGCTGACGGGGGGCTGGGTATTTCTGTCGGCCGGGGCCGACGAGCTGCATCAGCTTTTTGTGCCGGGGAGGTACGGCAGCCTTTTGGATGTGCTGCTGGATACCTGCGGCGGAGTTTTCGGCATGGCGCTCTGTCTTTGTGTGGAGAAGCTGTTATGCAGGCGGGAAGGTAGGTAGGCTCACTCCTGCACATGCAGCGAGTAGCCCTCCTCCCGCAGCAGGGAAATTGCCGTCTGCAGGGAAGCTTTGTTATACAGCTCTACCCGGAGGACGCCGTCCTCGGTTTCCCGGTTGTGGGCGATACCGATATTCTTGATGCTGACGTTGTGGTCGGCCAGGAGCGTGACGATCTGCGCCAGAGCGCCGGTCTTGTCCGCAATATCCGCGCTGAAGCGGTAGGAGCACTTGATCGGGCCGCTGGAGGCGTCGATAAAGGAGTCCCGGTAGACGCGGGCGGAGTCAAAAAGCTCATAAACGGCCTGGCTGTCCGCCTCGGACAGCTTTTTTTCGACCTCAGTGAGGGAGCGGATATAGTCCTGTAAAAGAGAGCGGATGTTTTCTGTGTTTGTAAGGCAGATCTGCTGCCACATCCCCGCGGAGGAGGAGGCGATCCGGGTGATATCCTTAAAGCCTCCCGCCGCTACGAGCCGCATAATGCCGTCCGCGGAATCGCTGTCCCGGACCAGGTTGACCAGGGACGCGGCGATGACGTGGGGGAGGTGGCTGACAGCAGCCGTGATATAATCATGCTTTTCCGGATCCAGGATCAGCGGGATAGCGCCCATCCCAAGGACAAGCTGCCGATAGGCTTCCAGCTGCTCTTCGGAACCCCCGGGAGAGGGAGTCAGGATATAGTAAGCGTTTTCCAGGAGCGAGGCCTTGGCGTTGGCGAAGCCGGTGCGCTCGCTTCCGGCCATAGGATGTCCGCCGATAAAGCAATGCTCCAGCCCGGCTTCCCGGACGGCGCGGTGGATCGGAGCCTTTACGCTGCCGACGTCCGTCAAAAGGCAGCCGGGCTTCAGTACTTTTTTCACGGCGGCAAGATTGTCGTCGTTTTTCTGTACCGGCGCGCAGAGGAAGAGGTAATCGCAGGCGGAGAAGCTCTCGTCGATGGCGTCGGTCGTCCGATCCGCTATAGAGCTCCGCTTTGCCGCGGCGAGGGTTTCCGGGTTGGTATCGTAAGCGACGATTCGGACGGAAGGGTTGCGCTCCTTCAGCGCTTTGGCGATAGAACCGCCGATCAGTCCCAGTCCGATAAATCCGCAAATCAATTCTGACATCGTAATAACCGTTCCTTTCTGCAGTCTGCGGATTCCTGATATCAAAGGCGCAGGCTTTTTTGTTGAGAATCTGCATGAACCATTTTTTGATTCATAATAATTAAATTTCCGTGAAGCGTAAACTCTATTGCGTTTAAATTGATACCGCATTTTCAATCGATTGGAGTCCCCAAATCCGGAGACTACCGTTTCACTATAGCATTTTAAAATGAGAAAAACAACAATAGAATTTACGCTCCGCGAAAATTCTATTGTCATGAAGAAATAAATTTCGGAAGAAAAGCGAAGAAAAGGGCTGTAAAAAGTGTAATTGTAAATATTTTATGAAAAGATTACAAGATTGCCTTGTAAAAAAGAGGATAGTTTAGTAAAATAGACGCATGGGGGTTTATTGGGTTGAAATCAGGACGCCTCGGAATGCCCAAATTACAAGATAATTGGAGGAATGTTAAATGAAGGTTTACACAACTGACAAGATTCGTAATGTGGTACTGCTGGGTCACGGCGGGTGCGGAAAGACGAGTCTGGTGGAAGCTATGGCTTATCTGTCCGGTATTACTTCGAGGATGGGAAAGGTGACCGACGGAAATACCATAAGCGATTACAGCAAGGAAGAACAAAAGCGTCAGTTTTCCATTGATGCCTCCGTTGTTCCGATCGAGTGGGACGGACATAAAATCAATATTATAGACGCACCCGGTTATTTCGACTTTGTCGGCGAGGTGGAGGAGTCTATCAGCGCGGCCGGAGCGGCGGTTATCGTCGTAAACGGGAAGGCTGGTATTGAAGTCGGCGTGCAGAAAGCATGGGAGCTTTGCGAGAAGTATAAGCTGCCGAGGATCGTCTATGTCTCCAATATGGACGTGGATAACGCTTCTTTCCGCCAGGTTGTGGAGGATATGACGAATCTTTACGGCAAGAAGATGGCACCCTTTAATCTGCCGATCCGCGAGAACGAGAAGTTCGTGGGTTATGTTAATGTCATCACAGAGACGGGTAACCGCTGGCAGGGCAAGGAAGTCATCCCCTGCGAGGTGCCGGAGTATAATAAGTCGAATCTGCAGATTTGCCGTGATACGCTGATGGAGGCGGTTGCGGAGACCAGCGAGGAGATGATGGAGCGCTACTTCGGCGGCGAAACCTTCTCCGAGGCGGAGATTCGGGCGGCCCTGCGAACCAACGTCTGCGACTGCAGCATCGTGCCGATGACGATGGGCTCCAACGTGCTCTGCCAGGGCATCTATACGCTGCTGGACGATATCGTAAAATACTTCCCCAGTCCGGAGAACCGTACCGTTGCCGGGATCAATATGAAGACCAACGAGATCTACAACGCGGATTATGATTTCGCGAAGGCGAAGTCGGCTTATATCTGGAAGACCATCGTGGATCCCTTTATCGGGAAGTATTCCCTGATTAAGGTGAACTCCGGCGTATTGAAGACCGACGACCTGATCTACAACGTGGATCGGGAGATCGAGGAGAAGATCGGCAAGCTTTATGTCCTGCAGGGCAACAAGCCTATCGAGGTTCCCGAGCTTCACGCGGGAGATATCGGAGCCCTGGCGAAGCTGACGGCGGCCAGAACCGGGAACAGCCTGTCCACCAAGGCGACGCCGATCAAGTTCGGCAAGTTCGAGATCTCCAAGCCTTATACTTATATGCGTTATAAGCCGAAGAACAAGGCGGATGTGGATAAGATTTCCCAGGCGCTGCAAAAGATCGGCCATGAAGACCTGACCATGAAGACCGTGAACGACGCGGAGAACCGGCAGACGCTTCTCTATGGAATGGGAGACCAGCACCTGGAGATTATCGTCAGCAGGCTGCTGAACGAGTACAAGGTCGAGGTAGAGCTGTCCGAGCCCAAGGTGGCGTATCGCGAGACGATCCGGAAGCAGTCCGACGTAGAGTATAAATACCGGAAGCAGTCCGGCGGGCACGGCCAGTACGGCCATGTCAAGATGCGCTTCAGCCCCTCCGACGATCTGGAGCAGGCTTACGTTTTCGAGCAGGAGGTCGTAGGTGGCGCGGTTCCCAAGAACTATTATCCGGCGGTGGAGAAGGGACTGCAGGAGTCCGTCCAGAAGGGACCTATGGCGGCTTATCCCGTGGTAGGCGTAAAGGCGGTGCTGTACGACGGCTCCTATCATCCGGTGGACTCTTCGGAGCAGGCGTTTAAGATGGCGACGATCCAGGCCTTCAAGAAGGGATTCATGGAGGCGCATCCGGTTCTGCTGGAGCCCATCGCGAACCTGAAGGTTACGGTTCCGGACGCTTATACCGGCGATGTCATGGGCGACCTGAACAAGAGGCGCGGCCGTGTTTTGGGGATGAATCCCACGGCGGGCGGGAAGCAGATCATCGAGGCGGATATCCCGGTAAGCTGTCTGTTCGGCTATTGTACGGATCTTCGCTCCATGACCGGAGGACGCGGTGAGTACGAGTACGAGTTCGTCCGTTACGAGCAGGCTCCTTCGGACGTACAGGAGAAGGAAGTGGCGGCGAGAGCGGCGAGCGTAGCGGAGAATAACGCGGACGAGTAAACGATATGACGGATGTTTCTTCAGCCAGATCCGAAAGGGTCTGGCTGAATGCGTTGTAATTTGGAAGAAGCAAATTGGAACGTAAAATCGAATTCAAATTATCTTGACACCGCCGCCAAAACAGGATAAAATAAGCGTTAGTTTCAACTGAAAAAGCAACGACATTGATGAGGAGTATTAAGGAGATCAGACTTTCAGAGAGCCGCCGGGCGGTGCGAGGCGGCAGCGAGATTTCCCCAACTGGCCTCGGAGTTCCTCTGGCGAAGCGGGAGAGCGGACGAACCGGTATTTACGGGCCGGACGTGGTTTTCTGTGGGTAGCGAGGGGCGGTAGATACCGTTATCCATCCTAAAGTGCATGAGGAAATTCCCGGGGCGGCGGAGTCCGTTCCATGAGGGAAATCTCATGAAGTAGAGTGGTACCACGGAACAAAGCCCTTTCGTCTCTATGCGGACGAGAGGGCTTATTATTCTTGACAATAGAATTCCCGCGAAGCATGGATTCTATTGTATGCCGATAATGTTCGTCTTTTTGTTCATCAGCCCTACAGAAGGTGGAAAAGAATAGAGGCATTGCGACTGGAAAAACAGGGAGCGAAGGCAGCGGACGACATAAGGCAGGCAGAGCTGAAAAACGCATCAGGAAAGAGAGGAGACAGAGACAAAATGGCAGTACCGTACAACCATCATGAGGTGGAGAAAAAGTGGCAGGCCGTCTGGGACGAGGAGAAGGCGTTTCAGACCTCGGAGGATCATTCCAAACCAAAGTATTATGCGCTGGTGGAATTTCCCTATCCCTCGGGGCAGGGGCTTCATGTAGGACATCCGAGACCCTATACCGCGCTGGATATCGTGGCGAGGAAGAGAAGGATGCAGGGGTATAACGTGTTGTATCCCATGGGCTGGGACGCTTTCGGGCTTCCCACGGAGAATTACGCGATCAAGAACCATATTCACCCGAAGATTGTGACAAAGAATAACGTGGAGCATTTCAAGGGGCAGCTTCATTCCCTGGGCTATTCCTTTGACTGGGAGCGGGAGGTCAACACAACGGATCCCGAGTACTACAAGTGGACGCAGTGGATCTTTTTGAAGCTGTTCAAGGCGGGGCTGGCTTACAAGACGGAGATGCCGATCAACTGGTGTACCTCCTGTAAGGTGGGGCTTGCCAACGAGGAGGTTGTCAACGGCGTCTGCGAGCGCTGCGGCTCGGAGGTCGTGCGGAAGGTAAAAAGCCAGTGGATGCTGAAGATCACCGAGTATGCCGACAAGCTGCTGGAGGGCCTGGATACCGTAGACTATATCGAGAGAGTCAAGGTTTCCCAGAAAAACTGGATCGGGAAGTCTACCGGCGCGGAGGTGGATTTTTCCCTGACAGGCAAGGAGGATAAACTGCGGGTTTATACGACCAGGCCGGATACCCTGTTCGGGGCGACTTATATGGTAGTATCCCCGGAGCATCCGCTGATCGAAAAATATAAGGAAGAAATCAAAAATTATCCGGAGCTGACGGCTTACCGGGAGCAGGCGGCAAAGAAGTCCGATTTCGAGCGGACGGAGCTGGCGAAGGAGAAGACCGGCGTACAGATCGACGGCCTGACGGCGACAAACCCGGTAAACGGGAAAGAGATTCCGATCTGGGTGTCCGATTATGTCCTGATGACTTACGGGACAGGCGCGATCATGGCGGTTCCGGCCCACGACGAGAGGGACTGGGAGTTTGCGAAAAAGTTCGGTCTTCCGATCATCGAGGTCGTCGCGGGAAGCCCGGTCAGCGTACAGGAGCAGGTTTACACGGACGTCACGGAAGGAGTTCTGATCAATTCCCAGTTTCTGGACGGGCTGTCCGTGGCGGATGCCAAAAAGAAGATTATCGAATTTCTGGAGGAGAAGGGTCTGGGTCACAGCAAGACAAACTTCAAGCTTCGGGACTGGGTGTTCTCCAGACAGCGCTACTGGGGGGAGCCGATCCCTATTGTGCATTGCGAAAAGTGCGGATTTGTGCCGCTTGAGGAGAGTGAGCTGCCGCTGATGCTGCCGGATGTGGAGTCCTATGAGCCTACGGACAACGGGGAATCCCCGCTGGCGGCCATGACGGATTGGGTCAATACGACCTGCCCCTGCTGCGGAGGCCCGGCGAAGCGGGAGACGGACACCATGCCGCAGTGGGCCGGTTCTTCCTGGTATTATCTGCGTTACACCGACCCGAAGAACAGGGAGGCTTTAGCCAGCAAGGAAGCGCTGGAGTATTGGCTGCCTGTGGACTGGTACAACGGCGGGATGGAGCATACGACGCTGCATCTGCTCTATTCCCGATTCTGGCACAGGTTCCTCTATGATCAGGGCCATGTTCCCTGTCCGGAGCCTTATCAGAAGCGAACCAGCCACGGCATGATTCTGGGCTCCAACGGCGAGAAGATGTCCAAGTCCAGGGGGAACGTTGTCAATCCGGACGATATTGTAAGGGATTACGGCGCGGATACCCTGCGCACCTACGAGATGTTTATCGGAGCCTTTGATTTAAGCGCCGCCTGGAGCGAGGACGGCGTCAAGGGCTGCCGCCGATTCCTGGAGAGGGTCTGGAAGCTGCAGGATATCTTGACCGGGGAAGAGGGGTACAGCGCCGATCTGGAGAGCCGGATGCACCAGACGATGAAAAAGGTATCCTCGGACTATGAGAATCTGAAGTACAATACGGCCATCGCGGCTATGATGGCCCTGATCAACGAGTTTTATAAGAAGAACGCCGTGACTCGGGGCGAATACAGGACACTGCTGACCCTGCTGAACCCGGTGGCTCCCCATATTACCGAGGAAATCTGGCAGACCGTGGGCTTCGAGGGGAGGATTTACCAGGCGAAGTGGCCGGAGTACGACGAGGCGAAGACGGTGGAGGCGCAGGTCGAGATCGGTGTGCAGGTCAACGGGAAAATGCGAGTGACCATCTCTGTGCCGAAGGATCTGGAAAAAGAGGCGGTCATCGCCGCGGCGAAGGAAGCGTTGGGAGAGAGGCTGACGGGAACCGTCGTCAAGGAGATCTACGTTCCGGGCAGGATTGTGAATATTGTGGCGAAGTGACGAACCCGCGCCGGGCAGGATTGTCAGGCGACGTTATCGATCCGCAGCGGTTTGCCGAGGACGATCCGTTCCGGGCAGGCTCGTCAATACCGCGGAACAGCCGCAAATGTCGGCTGCGGATAGTCAGGAGTTCCGAAAGGGGGAGCAGCCTGCCGAAATCCGGCGGGGAATAGATCTTCCGAGGCAAAAGACGCCGTTTGTACTGTGTGAGGGGGGAGCGAGAAGCGCCCCCTCTTACTTCTTTTGTGTCTTTTCCAGAATTTTGTCAATCTGTTCCAGCTCTGACTGCGAGCTGTGCTTTTTGATGGCGGCGATGGCCGCGTTCATCTCCTGCGGAGTAAAGGTCAGGTTCTCCTGCCTGGCTTTTTTCAGCATAGGCATCAGGAAGTTCATCAATTCTTTTTGGCTCTTGCCCTGTCCCGAGGTAAACATTTCCCCGAGAAAGCGGAGCTTTTTCTCAGGGATTTCCTTTACCAGAGGGTCGGACATCCATTCCGGTATCTGCTCCATAGGTCAGTCCTCCTTTCCAAACAGATTTGCCACGGCGGACAGATCCATCCCGGTCATCCCGGAGAAAAGATCCATGGGATTACCCGTATCGCCGCCGAAGCCCTCCGGAAACATTTCCTTCAGCATATCCAGCATCTCCATCATTTCCTTCATCCTGCTCATATTCTGCAGCAGGCTCTTCATCCCCTCGATCCGAGACCGCTCGGCAAAGCCGCTGAAGGGAAGCAGCTCATCCAGAAGCTCTACGGCGCCGGAGGTATCGCCGGAGAAAAGGTCGGCGGAGAGCCGACGCCCGCCGGAAAGGACTGTCCCGGGGTAACGGCCCAGCAGGGAAAAGGCATACTGCAGCTCCAGCAGCTTTATGTAGACGGCGAAGCCGCCCTGTCTTTCGGGGGGAAGCCAGGTCAACAGAACCTTCAGCATCTGGATCCGGTTGGTCGTATACAGGGTGTCGAAGGCCGAGACCGGATTGTTTCCCTTTTCCTCCATGGCGCATCCTCCTTTCCGGATAACGGTTCCTTTCTATCCTATGTAAAGGAGGGGGCGGTTATGTGTACAGGTTTTCTCTATACGCAGGGCTTTCCTCGGAAAACAGGCTCCCGGAGGAGCCTGTTTTCGTGGGAAAAAGAAGCTTAGCAGCCGCAGCCGTTGCCGCCGAACAGAGAGCCGTTGCCGCAGAAGCAGGAGAGCAGCAGGATCCAGATGATCCATTCGCATCCGCTGTTGCCGCCGAACAGACCGCTGCCGGAATCATTGCATCCGCAGCCGCCGTTTCTGCCGCTGTTGCCGCCGCAGAAGTAGAGCAGGAGGATGATCCAGATCCAGTTGTCGCATCCGTTGTTATTCTGGGCGCTCGCACACCCGCAGGAATCGTTGCATCCGCAGTTTGTCGCAGTCAAATCGCTCATGGTAAATTGCCTCCAAAGTTTTTTTATGCTTTATACTATGCGTCACAGCCTGTCAATGTTTCGCTGATGTGAAAGTTTCGATTGATTTAGCAGGGATTCCAGAGTATAATGTTATAGAGGTCATAATCTATAGGGAATGGCTTTTACATTTCCAGCAGACAGGGAAAAGGAGGTTATGGCTGTGGGTACAGAGATAAAAAACGCAGTGAGTGCGGCGGACGAGGATGCCCAATATGACGATAAGGCGAAACGG
>JAMPIG010000108.1 GCA_023662875.1 Roseburia sp.
CGCTCTGGCAAAGCAGCCGAACCGTTTTTCCTTTCAGCATCTGGTAAGCGAGCCGAAAAGCCTTGACCTTTGGTGCGATCTGATCGCCGCCTTTCTGAAGCATGTTATTTCACGCTACGGTCTGGAGGAAGTGCTGCAATGGAAATTCAGCGTCTGGCACCTGCCGGACACCCCTCCGAGACTATACGGCTTCCCTCACCCGGAAGATTTTTATGTTTTTTACAGACGAACTCAGGAGACGGTTAAACGGCTGAATCCCGATTTTTGCTTTGGCCTTCCCTGCACGTTTTACCTGAACGAATACGACCACTCCAACTGGTATCTGGATTTACTGCACTGGAGCCGGGAACATCATTGTTCTCCAGACTTCGTCAGCTTTACCTTCTACGACACAAAAATGGCGGTAGAAAGGACGAGCTCCCGGGATGCCTTCGGTTTCACAGACCCCATGATTTTAAATCCCGAAGAAAACGGCCTGAAGGAATTTCTCTCCAACGTGAGAATGCGTCTGAAAGAAACCGGCGGGAGCGCTCTTCCCGTCTATGTCTGCGAGTGGAACAGTACTCCCAGCCAACAGGATCTGTTAAACGACACCTGCTATAAGTCCTGTTACCTTGTAAAGAATATTCTGGAAAATTATGATCGTTTCGACGGGCTTGCCTATTGGTCTCTGACCGATTTGATGGGGGAGGCACCCCTGCCCGAGAAGCTCCTGTTCGGGGGACTTGGCCTGTTTACCGCGAACGGTCTGCCGAAGGCCAGCTATTACGCCCTCTCTCTTCTGCGGCAGCTGGGCGACCGCTTTCTGGCCAAGGGCAACGGCTGGTACGCCACAAGGACACAGACGAAGATCTGTATTCTTGCCTATCACTATAAACATATTTCCAATCTGTACGCTATGGGGGAACGGTTCGACATGACCGAGACGGATCGCTATACAATGTTTGAGCCTTCAGAGTCCCTGTATCTGCAGCTGGAGCTTCGGGATATGGAGGACAAGGAATATCTTGTCACTGAAACGATTCTGAACCGCCGCCACGGCAGTCTCTATGACGCCTGGATCGAAATGGGAGCTGAGGCCCCCGCCTCCGAAGAAGAACGGCGCTTCCTGGAGGCCCGGAGTATACCCGCTCTCCGAAAGTCAAGAGCGGTCGCTGAAAACGGCGTTTTAATACTGCGTCCGCAGCTGGAGCTGCTGGAGGTAAGGCTGATTGTTGTGACGCTCTAATTTTAAGACCTCCTGCTGTTGTACAAATGTAATCGATACAGACAATACCACAAATTCATCGATTTACACTTTACGAAAATCCTGTTATCATAAGCAGGGTGAGCAAAATAGCGCTCCTCATGCGATTCTTTCATAAATACTCCAGAATTGCCTGATTCTTCACGCCCTGCCCCGCAGCTTCTCCACCCGCTCCCGGACGGACGCCTCAAACGCTTCCTCCGTCATGGACGGATCCCTTGTGGCAAGCCAGATCTCGCAGGGCAGCTTTCCACAGGTAGCGCAGGTGGCGAATCTGCGCTTGTTCACGCTACACTGATAAATGGTGCAGGCCTTTCCCGCCGGCGCATGAAACACCTTGCCGCAGGCCTCGTTGCAGCCCTGGCACTCGTTTCCGTACATGCCGCATTTTGCGCACTCCGTTCCGCAGCAGCTTAAGGCCAGAATCTCTCTCTGCCGTTTTTTGCCGAAGCCCTCCAGCACCAGACGGTAAGATTTATCCAACAGATCCATCAGCAGCTCGTCTGGAACCTCTCCATCCGGCTTCACGGAGTTCCAGTGCTCCTTGTTGGAATAATATCCCGGGATAATATCGGGATACTGCTTCCGCCAGAATTCCCCCTCCGCAGGCTCCAGCTTCAGGTTAATGTAGTAGGGTCTGTCCTCCCGATCCAGGCAGACCGCCGCGAACATCTTTCCTCCGACCTGATAGCGGATCCAGTTCCAGTCCTTCTGCAGATCCTTTGTCACCGCCCTCTTTTTCATGAGAAACTCATCCATCCATGTGTACCGCATCCTCATTTCCCCCTTTTGTATTGTTTCAGTCTCCTGATCAACGCCCTAGCTTCACTGTAAAAATCTCCTCTACCGGCAGCGTAACCTTTACCAGCCCCACCTCCGTGAACTCGCCGCTTATTTTTTGAAATCTTTCCAGTACCAGTCGGCTCGCCTTCCAAAAAGCCTCCTCGCCGTCCCCTCCGGCAAGCGCCACCGTACAGTGCGGCGCCCACCTGTCGGGGCAGTACCACTCCCAGCCGCCTGTATCAAATTCCTTCAGATGCTCGTGCAGTTCCCGTTGAAACTGATACATTCCGCTGTTCATAACCGGCGATACGAAAATGGTTTTCGTGTCGGTAAACATTCCTACCGAGCCGAGCCAGGCGGGCATTACCCTGTGATCCTGCGCGAAACGCTTCAACCGCTCCGCGCAGCGAGCCTCGTCCACATCATTATAACAGGCCAAGGTCAGATGCGGCCTGGTCTTCCATTCCATGAATTTCGTGCTGATATTCTCATCCGCAATGCTTTTCGCCAGATCAAAAAGCTTTTTCTCGGCTGCCCCGTCAAAATATAATTCTATCGCGTACTGCATTTGTCCTCCTCCGCGCCGCACCTGCCGCATTGCCGTGCGGCGCGCCTTCCCTTGAATCAGTTCACTCCCTTTGCGTCATTATAGTCCATTCCGATATGGTTGTCTACAGCAATCTCAAAGACGGCACCGGAAGCCGCCAAACGCACCAGAATATTTTGGCGTTTTCCCAAAATGCTGTAACCGGAATCGACAGCTCTTCATACTTATGTCATATAGAAAACTGCGCCGCGGACCCTGCGGCAAAGAGACGGCGGCATTTTTTCGCCTGCGTCAAAACAGTTTCGGAAAACGACTTGAGAAAGGAATCTATCGGATATGGCTATCGGTTACTTAATCATACAGACACGGACGGCTCACGACGCGCTTCCGCTCAGCGGCGTGCAGGTCTGGATTACAGATCAACAAGAGAAAAGCGTTTCTCATCTGACGACGGACGAAAGCGGGGAGACAGATAGAATCGCCCTGGAAACTCTGGATCGCTCCCTGTCCCTGAATCCGGAATTTACCGGAACTCCCTTCCTCAGCTATGATCTGCTTGCGTTTGCGGAGGGGTTTCAGCCGGTTCACATTGTAGGTATTCCGATCCTGGAGGGAGAAACCGCTATCCAGCCCATCGAATTTGTTCCCTCGCAGGAGCTGCGGCGCACGGTCTCCGTGACAGAAATCCGAATCGGAGCGCCTGCGGTCTCCGGAACGGACAGCCGCTCCCAGGAGGGCTCAGGCGTCTCCGGAACGGACAGCCGCTCTCAGGAGGGCTCAGGCGTCTCCGGAACGGACAGCCGCTCTCAGGAGGGCTCCGTCGTCTCCGGGGCGGACAGCCGCTCCCAGGAGGGCTCTGTCACAAATCCCCGGGTTCTCCGCCAGGTAGTGATCCCGAATCCGATTACGGTGCACCTGGGCCGCCCGGACGCAGCCGCCGCAAACGTCCAGGTATCTTTTCCCGATTATGTAAAAAACGTTGCCAGCAGCGAGATTTATCCCACCTGGCCGGAGGCGTCCCTGCGGGCGAATATTTACGCGATCATCACCTTTGCGCTGAACCGCGTCTATACCGAATGGTACAGGAGCCGCGGCTACGGCTTTGACATCACAAACAACACCGCCTATGACCAGTCCTTTGTATATGGGCGGAATATCTACGAATCCATCAGCCGGATCGTAGACGAGATTTTTAATGAATTTGTCCGCAGACAGGGACAGACCGCGCCCTATTTCACGTCCTTCTGCAACGGAACCACCGCGACCTGCGCCGGTCTGTCCCAATGGGGAACGGTCACTCTGGCAAATCAGGGACTCACTCCCCTGCAGATACTGCGTTCCTATTACCCGAAGGATATCGAGATCGCGGAGACGAATACGATTACCGGAATACTGTCGTCCTATCCCGGCGCGGCGCTCAAGGTCGGCAGCACCGGCCTTGACGTACAGACGATTCAAACCTATTTGGAGAGGATTCGGCGCAATTACCCCGCAATTCCCGCGATTACGGACGAAGCGGGCGTGTTCGGGGAAAGCACGAGGGCGGCCGTCGCCAAATTTCAAAGTATCTTCAACCTGACGCCGGACGGCATCGTCGGAAAGGCTACCTGGAATAAGCTCTCCTACCTGTATACCTCTGTAACCAGGCTGGCGGAGCTGGACAGCGAGGGAACCGCTCTGGGAATCGGAACCGTCCCGCCGTCCTCTGTCCTGCGCCTCGGTTCCTCCGGTCAGGACGTTATCACATTGCAATATCTCCTGAATGTGGCGGCCGAGTTTAATTCCGCCGTCCCCGCCCCTTCCCAGGACGGAATTTTCGGAAGAGGAACCCAGCAGTCGGTGACCGCCTTCCAAAGCGCGGCGGGGCTGAATCCGGACGGTATCGTAGGCCCGCTGACCTGGCAGGCGCTGTACCAGACCTATCTGGGGATCGCGCCGATCCTTCCGCCCGGCGGCGATACGGGTTCTATCGAATATGTGGTCCGCTCCGGCGATACCCTCTGGCTCCTGGCGCAGCGCTATCATACGACGGTTGACGCGATCAAGAGCCTGAACGGACTGACCAGCAACGTTTTAAACATCGGCCAGATACTCAGGATTCCCTCCTCAGGGACGGCATCCTCACCGTATTTTGAATATACCGTCCGCTCCGGCGACACCCTCTGGCTGTTATCGCGCCGGTACGGCACAACAGTCAGCGCCATCAAAAGCCTGAACGGGCTGACCAGCGATATCCTGAATATCGGCCAGGTACTGCGGATTCCCAGCGCCTGACCGGCCATGTTCTCTCTCGTCACGGCCAGATAATATCGCAGCGCCCTTATTTCCATGTATGAATTCTCCCATAATATTTCGATAAGAGAATGATACGCCATCACTTATAACCATTTGCGGTGAAAAACCGCGTGAAAAACAGCGGAAAGCCAAAGCTTGAAAGCGGCTCCGCAAAGTGTTACAATAAAGGGGAATCAATCTGAGGCTTTGCAAGCGCGGCAGGGATACCGGCATTTTTAAATTCGACCTTGCCGCAGAGCCCCAAACCGCTTTGTTTCAGAAAGGAGATGTCCTATGAGCTACATCCAGCATAAATCCGAGGAATCCCTGGAGGATTATCTCGAAACAATACTTGTCCTGGGCAAACGACTTTCCGCGGTACGCTCCATCGACGTAGCGACCGAGCTGAACTATTCAAAGCCCAGCGTGAGCGTTGCCATGAAAAACCTGAAAAACCGGGGCTACATTACGGTGTCGGAGGACGGGTATCTCATCCTGACGGACGAGGGAAGAAAAATCGCGGAAAGCGTCTATGAGCGCCATACCCTGCTGACGGACTGGCTGGTTCATCTCGGCGTCGACCCTAAAGTCGCGGCCAGCGACGCCTGCAAAATGGAGCACGACATCACGCCGGAAAGCTACGAGGCCATGAAGAAATGCATCCTGGCTATTTTAGGGCGCGGCTCGTGCCTGTGAAAGATTCGGACTCTGTTTATGCGCGAAAAAAGGACTCCCTGAGGCTGCGCCTCAAAGAGTCCTTTTTTATTCATCTCATATTTTTTGAATGGCAGGCTCCGTTCATGGCGCAGCCTGCGCAGCCACCGCCGCAGGAGGACTTTCCGCTTTTCTTCTCCCGCGTCATATTGACAATGACCGCTGCCACCACCAGAACCAGAATAGCGCTGATAATAATGGTAGCCAGATTCTCCATAATCCACGCAAACATTGAAAACCTCCCGCTCGAATGCCTCTGCATTTCCTTTTTACGATTACTTCGTCGTCTTTACCTTTTTCGTCAGCTTTGTCGCTTCCTGATAAGGCCTGAACAGCATATAAATCATACCGCCGAGAACGGCTACGGCCACAATCAGTCCGATCACATTCAGATGGCCGGTAAACGCCGAACCGATCTGATATACCATCAACGCCACCGCATAAGCCAGCAGGCACTGATAACCGATTGCGAACCAGGTCCACTTCGCGCTGTTCATCTCCCGCTTGATCGCGCCGATGGCCGCGAAGCAGGGCGCGCACAGAAGGTTGAACACCAGGAAGGAATATCCTGCCACCTGGCCAAAGTTCGCGCCGATCTCAGGCCACCCGCCGGGATAAAGGATTCCCATCGTACCGACGATATTTTCCTTCGCTACAAGGCCGGTGATGGACGCCACCGCCGCCTGCCAGTTTCCCCAGCCTAAGGGGATAAAGATCCAGGCGATCGCGCTGCCGACGGATGCCAGAAGGGACTGGTTCATCTCCTCCTCGCCGAGCATACGGAAGCCCTCCGAGGTAAATCCAAAATAGGTCGTAAACCAGACAACGATGGTCGAGAGCAGGATAATCGTGCCGGCCTTCTTGATGAAGGACCATCCGCGCTCCCACATCGAACGCAGCACATTGCCCAGGGTCGGCAGATGATACGCCGGAAGCTCCATAACAAAGGGTGCCGGATCGCCGGAAAACATCTTAGTCTTCTTTAACATAATACCGGAGACGATGATTGCCGCCATCCCTACAAAGTACGCGCTGGTAGCCACCCACGCGGAGCCGCCGAAAATTGCTCCGGCCACCATGGAAATAAACGGAACCTTTGCGCCGCAGGGAATAAAGGTCGTCGTCATAATCGTCATCCTGCGGTCGCGCTCATTCTCAATCGTTCTGGAGGCCATGATACCGGGGATACCGCAGCCCGTACCGATGAGCATGGGAATAAAGGACTTTCCGGACAGTCCGAACTTCCTGAAGATACGGTCAAGCACAAAGGCGATACGCGCCATATATCCGCAGGCCTCCAGGAAGGCAAGCAACAGAAACAGTACCAGCATCTGAGGCACAAAGCCCAGAACCGCTCCAACGCCGGCCACAATACCGTCGTTGATCAGTCCTGCCAGCCAGTCGGCCGCTCCTACCGCCTCAAGCCCGCTGCCTACCAGCGCCGGGATACCGGGAACCCATACTCCGTAGGCCGCCGGATCCGGCTCCTCGCCGTATTCTTCCATCGTTTCTACCGCCGCCGCATAATCCTCCAGGCTCGCCGTCTCAACTGTTACCTCCAGCGTCTCCTCATCCTCTACCTCATAAGGAAACTCCCCTGTGGGCGCTGCTCCGTTTTCTTCTACATAAGCGTCATAGCCGTCTACGATGAGCGCCGCCTCGCCGTATTCCTCAGCCGCCTCTCCATAGGCAGCGGAGCCGATTCCAAACAGATGGAAGCCATCGCCGAACAGCCCGTCATTTGCCCAATCCGTAGCGGCGCTTCCTATCGTCACCATGGAAATGTAATACACCAAAAACATAATAACCGCAAAGATCGGAAGTCCCAGGAACCGGTTTGTGACGATTCGGTCAATTTTATCGGAATTGGTCAACTGCCCGGCGGATTTCTTCTTCAGGCACCCCTTGATGATCGTTCCGATATAAATATACCGCTCGTTGGTGATAATGGACTCCGCGTCGTCGTCCATCTCCTTCTCAACCGCCTGGATGTCCGCCTCGATATGAGACACGACGGACTCCGCCAGCTGCATCTGCTCCAGTACCTTGTCGTCCCTCTCGAACAGCTTGATCGCGTACCATCTCTGCTGCTCCTCCGGCATACTGTGTACCGCCGCCTCCTCGATATGTGCGAGGGCGTGCTCCACCGTCCCGGAAAATGTATGCATGGGAACCGTCTTCCCGTTTTTCGCCGCGTCGATAGCCGCCTCCGCAGCCTCCATGATACCGTTGCCCTTCAAGGCGGAAATCTCAACCACCTTGCAGCCCAAAGCCCTCGACAGCTCAGCAGTATTGATCTTGTCGCCGTTTTTCTCTACCACATCCATCATGTTGATGGCAACGACGACAGGAATGCCAAGCTCGGTGAGCTGGGTCGTCAGGTACAGGTTCCTCTCCAGGTTTGTACCGTCGATAATGTTCAAAATCGCATCGGGCCGCTCGCCGATCAGATAATTTCTCGCCACCACTTCCTCCAGGGTATAGGGAGAAAGGGAATAAATACCGGGAAGATCCGTAATCACGACGCCGTCGTGCTTCTTCAGCTTACCCTCCTTCTTTTCCACCGTAACGCCCGGCCAGTTTCCGACAAACTGATTGGAGCCGGTCAGGGCATTGAACAACGTGGTTTTACCGCAGTTCGGGTTGCCCGCAAGGGCAATTCTCATACTCATGCTGATACCTCCTTGTCCGCTTCCTCGGACATCCTTTTCATCCTTGGGAACTATAAAGCCGTTCCTCGCTTTTTTATTAGCTATGTCTAACTGCCATGTCAAACAATAGAATTCACGCTTCGCGAAAATCTATTACCCTGTAAAACGCGGTTCTTTATGAATAGATATTCCGCGGGCGCTGTCTGCACAGCCCCTCGATAACCCCCTACGCGTTTTCCACCTCGATCATCTCCGCATCCCCTTTTCGGATGGAAAGCTCGTAGCCGCGAACCGTCACCTCGATCGGATCTCCCAGAGGTGCCACCTTGCGAACCTGTACCTCCACACCCTTCGTCAGCCCCATATCCATGATCCGCCGCTTGACCGCGCCCTCGCCGTGCAGCTTTACAACCCGAACGGTATCGCCGACCTTAGCTTCCTTCAATGTTCTCATTCCTGTTCTCCTCCTGCTTTATAAATATTGCTTGAAACACCCGCTTCAATAACTCCGCCATACGCTTCCCGCCCGGCAATACGGATCGGCACAAGCCAATCCCACAGGACAAATCAATCCGCGGAATCAACGCGCCCCGTAAAAAGCAGCCGCTCAGACCATAATCTTCTGGGCCATTTCCTTACTTACCGCAATACGGGAATCCTTTACGTTCACGATGACGTTCCCGCCGATCGTACTGATTACCGTGACCGCTCCCCCCACAACAAAACCAAGGTTCTCCAGATGAGCCTTGACCTCCTGTTTCCCGCCGATTTTCCGGATGATATTTTCCTCTCCTACCTCTGCCAATGTAAGCGGCATCATGTGTTCCTCCATTCCGAAGCCCTGTCTTCGCTGTCGGCTAACCCATATCTCTCGTATTAGTTTAAGCTAACCCTCCGTCCAAGGCAAAGGTTAGCGCTCGCTAACCATATATTATAATATGACGTCGCGGATTCTTTGTCAACGATATTTTTGTCACTTTTTGCAGTTTCATCACACTTGACAACTGTTAGTCTCTGCTAACTTTTGGTTTTGTGCAAAATGCCTTATACCTTATTAATCCGTCTTATCTTTGAAAATCACTTTACGCCGCAACGGCAGTTTTGCTTATGCCTTCGGATATATAATAGGCTTAAAACCTGATATGAAATCTTGGTTTGTACTCAAAATGCACTCAAAGCCGATAGCAGAATCCCGGAAAGCCAGTATTTATGCGGCTTTCCGGGATTTTCCCGTCTACTCGAACTCAATAATCAGTATTGTATATAGTGTTTTCCTATTCCTACCGCTACTATATATTGTGTAATTATTCCTTATATTCTATGGTTTCTAC
>JAMPIG010000109.1 GCA_023662875.1 Roseburia sp.
ATTATTAAATTTTTAAGGTACATAGGCACTTATTTAAGTGCGAAGTTTGAGTAAATAAACACATCCGCCACACACTCCTCCACATCCTGGACGGAAGCCGCGTTGATTAAAACGGAGGCGGCGATCTTCCAGAGAAGTCTGGAATATTTCCGTATCGCGAATGCCAGCATCCGCTCGTCCCGGGCTGCGATAGCTGAAATTATTTTTTTATCGTTCAATACCGATACCTCTCTCTCAAACCGTACATTTCACTGGCCAGTCATATATAATACGGATGAAAATGCAAAAACACTTATCAGAAATCAAAATCAGGTAAAATTTTTGATCCGCTTTTTCATGACGCTAAAATTCCCGCGAAGCACAAATTCTGTTGCTGCACAGATTTCAGAGATACAAATTCTCAGAAGAAACCCCCGCCTTTCAGAATTGCGCACCCGTTAAAAACAGGTTATAATTGTATCATTCATTCGGGACTTGTAAAGGGATAAGATATGATATACGAATTAACAGAGACAAATTCTGCCCAAAATTTATTTAAGGGCTGGGCGGAAACAATGATCTATTCCTGCGTTCAAAGGGTAATGGGAAAGCTCTATGCAGCGGAGCAGGATAATCCAAAATCAGTCATGGCAATGCTTGGGGATTTTATCTTTTATGCGGGAGAACCATGCAGGGAGTTAGTCATGAATAAACCGAAAGGCTTTATGATTATGGTGCCTCAAAACGACGATTGGTTCTGTCTCATTAAGGATTGCTACGCGGATAAATGCAGACAGGTAACCCGATATGCGACAAAAAAGAATACCATATTTAACGAGGAATATTTGACACGCCTGATCGCCGAATTACCGGCGGACTATCAACTGCGGTTTATAGATGAAGCGATTTATGACCAATGCATGGAAAACCAATGGTCAAAGGATTTCGTTTCCGTATTTAAATCTAAAAATGCATATTTGGAAAAGGGACTTGGAATAGTTGCAATAAAGCACGGTGAAGTTGTTGCGGGTGCCTCATCCTATACAAGATATCGGGAAGGTATCGAGATTGAAGTTGATACAAGGATGGATGAAAGACGAAAGCATCTTGCGACGGCGTGTAGCGCGAAGCTTATTTTGGAATGTCTTAAGCGGGGGCTCTATCCAAGCTGGGACGCGCAGAATCTTTGTTCCCTGCGCCTGGCGGAGAAATTAGGATATGAGTTCTCACATGAGTATTTTGCCTGTGAAGTAGACTGATTTCGGTTAAATTCTAATCTATTGAAGTGTTCAGACGCGCAAGCGCCTCGCTTTTTGCTCGTATCGCTGCTTGAAATGCCGCAGCTCAATTCCGGTTTACAGAATAGCTAACCGGCAGCACTTTCTGAAAACAATAGAATTTACGCTTCGCGAGAATTCTATTGTCATGAATAGAGAAAAAGAATGACATTTTCCTCAAATGAATTTATAATGATTCTATGATAGATCTTGGATCATAGAATCTGCCCTTTGATTCTATGATAGATCCTGGATCATAGAATCTGACCTTTGATTCTATGATAGATCCTGAATCATAGAATCTGCCCTTTGATTCTATGATAAAATTTGGATTATAGAAATTCAGAAAGGAGCCGCGACATGATCACACAGGAAATCCGCACGATCGATGAATTGCTTCAGTTCGTCCAAACGCTGTACGAGAAGCACGGATCCAGGCTCTGGTATCGCGGCGAGGAAAACGCCGCCCTGACCCTGATCCCTTCCATCCAGCGGAGCAAGCGCAGACTGGATGTGGAGCGCTTTATCACCAACGACTTTTACATCCGCGCCCGGCAGATTCTGGATCATCCTCCGGAGAAGCATAATTACGCCGCCTGGGTCTCCCTGATGCAGCATTACGGCCTGCCGACCAGGATGCTGGACTGGAGCGAATCACCGCTGATCGCCGCCTTTTTCGCGACGGAAACCTATCGGGCTACTCCGGGCGTAGACGCCGGGATCTGGGTTCTTGCACCGGATCTTCTGAACGAGAAGGAAGGCTTCGGCCGCTGCATCTACCCTATCGACGCCGATACTACCCAGGAAATGCTGCTGCCCGCCTTTAAGCATAACCATCACAACCCCGAGCTGGTAAACCGGATTCTGGCCTGCAGCTCCACGGAAAACGACCTGCGGATGTATTCCCAGCATTCCAACTTTACCGTCCATAACTCCCTGCAGCACCTGGAGGATATCTGCGACGAGAATATGCTGTACAAAATCCTCATCCCCGGAGATCGGAAGAAATATTTTATCGACAGCCTGCGGGTTTTCGGGATTACGGAGGGCGTGGTCTATCCGGATCTGGATCATATTTCCAGCGATCTGCGGGATTCCTACGGGATCTGAGGAGCAGTGAAGAAACAGGGGTGCGGATTATTTTCGTACAGCAGAATACCTCTTGTCCCATAGCCGTACCAGATATAACCATACGGTTCCGGTGTGAAATGCATACGCTTTCCGGGAGCCTGCATCTTATACTCGATAACAAAAGCATTTTCCGATCACAACGTATAGCGAGTGAATGCATCGACGCCGCGAGTCAGAAAACGGCAAATAAATGTGTTCACGAGTATATTATCATCACTTGGGAGGAAGCCATGAAAATTGTATTGCAGCATCTGACGAAAAAATTTCCCAGCCGCGGCAAAAAGGAGAAGGGAGAGGTCACCGCCGTCAACGATTTCAATTTCGAGATTCCGGACGGCACCCTGGTCGGTCTGCTGGGGCCTTCCGGCTGTGGAAAAAGTACGACCCTGAACCTGATCTGCGGCCTGCAGAAGCCCACCGACGGAAAGATTTTTTTCGGAGAGGACGATGTGACCGCCCTTCCGCCGGAAAACAGGGGCGTGGGCCTGGTCTTCCAGAATTACGCCCTGTACCCGCATCTGACGGTTCAAAAAAATATCCAGTTTCCCTTGGAAAACCGGAAGGGAGCCGACCGGCTCTCCAAGGAAGAAATGCGCCGGAAGGTTCTGGAGGCGGCGAAGCTGGTACAGATTGAGGGGCTGCTGGAGCGCAAACCCAGCGAGCTTTCCGGCGGTCAGCAGCAGCGTGTAGCCATCGCCCGGGCTCTGGTAAAGATGCCTCGGGTTCTCCTGCTGGACGAGCCCCTCTCCAATCTGGACGCCCGGCTGCGGCTCCAGACCCGGGAGGAAATCCGGCGGATCCAGAAGGAGACCGGGATTACAACGATCTTTGTCACCCACGACCAGGACGAGGCCATGAGCATCTCCGACCGGATCGTGGTCATGAAGGAGGGCGTGGTACAGCAGATCGGCCGGCCCCAGGAGGTCTACGACGACCCGGTCAACCTGTTTGTAGCAAAATTCCTGGGTACTCCGCCCATCAATGTGTTTGAGGGCGCTGTGAAGGACGGCTTTCTTTTTATCGGCAAGGATGCCGTTCTGCCGACAGGAGATGCTCCGGAAGGCCCCGTATCGGTGGGAATCCGGCCCGAGGGCTTCCTCCTGCAGGAGGACGGCCCTCTGCACTGCGCCATGGTTCGGACGGAGGTCATGGGCCGGGACGTCAGCATCGTCTCCTCCCATCCCTGCTGCGAGAGTCCCTTTATCCGCTCGATTATCAACGCGGAAAACCAGGTTTCCCTGCAGGCGCAGCCGAGTACCGTGCGCTTCGCCCTGAAGCCCGGAAAAATCTTCCTCTTCCGAAAGGATACCGGCGAGCGGATCTATTTCCGCGGGCAATGAGTCCAAATACCAATGTATTCAAAGAGCGCATTCCCTGACGACCTGCAAGCCTGACGCCATGCTTCGCAGACGCCTTTTGTTTTGAGTCAAGGGATTTGGTTTCGGCCGAAACCAGAAAACCAAGCGAGGTGATATTTATTTATGGAAAAAAATAATTACAAGGGCTGGCTGTACCTGATACCGGCGTTCCTTTTCCTGGGCGCGTTCATGATCTATCCTCTGATCGACGTGTTCGTCTATTCCTTCGAGGAAGGGTACAATTCCGCCTCCCAGACCTTTTTCGGCGTAGGCTCCTACAATTACTCCTACGTCCTCCACGATCCCTATTTCCTGCAGGCGGTCAAAAATACCTTCCTGCTGGTCGTGATTACTGTGCCCCTGTCTACCGGACTGGCGCTGCTGATCTCCGTGGGTTTAAGCTCCATCAAGCCCCTGCGGGATCTCTTCCAGACCGTGTATTTCCTGCCCTATGTTACCAATACCCTGGCGGTGGGGCTGGTCTTCATGATCCTGTTTAAGAAGACCGCCTACTCCGACGGTCTGGTCAACCTGCTGATCAACGCCTTCGGCGGTGCCAGCGTGGACTTCATCGACGGCCCTTACTGGGCCAAGATGTTTGTGCTCTGCTTTTATACCGTCTGGGTGGTCATGCCCTTTAAGATCCTGATCCTGACCAGCGCCCTGGCCTCCGTAAACCAGGTTTACTACAATGCGGCCCGGGTAGACGGAACCTCCCGCTTCCGAATCTTCCGTAAGATTACCGTACCCATGATCTCTCCCATGATCTTTTACCTGGTGATCACCGGCTTTATCGGCGCCTTTAAAGCCTACAGCGACGCCGTCGCCCTGTTCGGCACGGACTTAAACGCCGCCGGGATGAATACCATCGTGGGCTACGTCTACGATATGCTCTACGGCGACAGCGGCGGCTTCCCGTCCTACGCCTCCGCGGCGGCGATCGTACTCTTCGCCATCGTGCTGACGATTACCTGTATTAACCTGTTAGTCAGCAAGAAACATGTATATTATTAAGAGAGGGCCTTCCTATGCAGAATCAAATCGATTACGAAAAAATTGAAAAAAATGCGAAGCGCCGTCGGACGGCGGGAAATGTGGTTGTCTACTTCCTCCTGTCCCTCTGGGCTCTCATCGTCCTGTTTCCCTTTTACTGGATGGTGCTGACCTCGGTCAAGAGCTACGGCTCCTACAACGCGGAGCATATCCCGGCCTTCTTTACCCTGTCCCCTACGTTACAGAACTATGCGGACGCCTTTACGACCGTGTCCCTGAGCCGATATCTGGTCAACACCCTGTTCTTCACCGTCGTGACCACCGCCGTTATGCTGGTGGTGATTACGCTTGCGGCCTTCGCCTTCGCCCGGCTGGAATTCCGGGGGAGGGATTTTGTGTTTACCCTGTTCCTGGCGCTGATGATGATCCCCAACGAGCTGGTCGTCATCACAAACTTTACCACAATCACCAATGCGGGTCTTCGCAATACTTTTACGGGACTGATCCTGCCCTCTGTGACCTCGGTCTTCTATATCTACCTTCTGCGGGAAAACTTTTCCCAGGTGCCGGATGAGCTTTACTACGCCGCGAAGGTGGACGGCACCTCGGATCTGCGCTATCTGCGGAAGGTCATGATCCCGATCTGTCGGCCAACTCTGATTACCATTATTATCCTGAAGGTCATCGAGTGCTGGAACTCTTATGTATGGCCCCGGCTGATTACGGACGATCCCGCCTACTATCTGGTCTCCAACGGAATCCAGGAAATCCGGGAAAACGGCTTCGGCCGCGAGAACATTCCCGCCATGATGGCCGCCGTAGTCGTTATCTCCCTGCCTCTGATCATCCTCTTCCTGATCTTCCGGAAAAAGATCATGGCCGGCGTCGCGAGAGGAGGTACTAAGGGATGAGAAGAATACAAAAAACACTGTTGCTTCTGCTTTTTACGGCGGGATGCCTCCTTGCCCTCTCCGGCTGTCACGGCTCCAAAGGGCTGGAACCCTTCTCCGTTCCCGCGGAATTTGATACCTCCCGGGACTACGAGATTACCTTCTGGGCCAAGAACGATACCAATAAGACCCAGACCGATATCTACCGGAAGGCCATCGCGGACTTTGAAGCTCTGTACCCCAACGTTAAGGTGAACCTGCGGCTCTACACGGATTACGGCCGGATTTACAACGACGTGATCACCAACATCGCCACAAACACCACCCCCAACGTCTGCATCACCTACCCGGATCACATCGCTACCTACCTTACGGGAATCAATATTGTAGTGCCACTGGAGGATCTTTTCGAGGACGAAAGGTACGGTCTGGGCGGCAGCGGCCTGCTGTTTGACGGCCCTTCCCGGGAGGAGATCATTCCGCAGTTTCTGGAGGAGTGCGCCTTTCAGACGCATTACTACGCCCTCCCCTTCATGCGCTCCACGGAGGCCTGCTATGTCAACAAGACCTATGTGGAGGCCCTGGGCTACGAGCTGCCGGAGGTTATGACCTGGGACTTTATCTGGGAGGTCTCCGACGCCGCCGCGGCGAAGGACGATCAGGGAACCTTCCTGGTCAACGGCCAGCAGGTGATGATCCCCTTTATCTATAAGTCCACCGACAATATGATGATCCAGATGCTGCGTCAGCGGGACGCCGGGTATTCCACGGAAGAGGGCGAAATCCGGATTTTTAACGATACCACAACCGAGCTCCTCAACACGGTCGCGGAGCATGTCCGGACGGGAGCCTTCTCCACCTTCAAGATCTCCAGCTACCCCGCGAACTTCCTGAACGCCGGACAGTGTATCTTCGCCATCGACTCTACCGCAGGCGCTACCTGGATGGGTACGGAGGCCCCGCTGCTCGATATCAGCGAGGAGGCCCTGGTGGAATTTGAGACGGCGGTTCTGCCCGTTCCGCAGTTTGACCCGGAGAACCCAAGCATGATCTCCCAGGGGCCCTCCGTCTGCATCTTTAACAAGAGCGACCCCCAGGAGGTTCTGGCTTCCTGGCTCTTTACCCAATATCTTCTGACCAACGACGTCCAGATCGCCTACGCCGAGACGGAAGGATATGTCCCCGTGACCTCCAGCGCCCTGGATTCGCCGGAATACCAGGATTACCTCTCACGGAGCGGCGAGGACAACGAGACCCACTATAATATCAAGATACAGGCGACCCGGCTGCTTTTGGATCATATCGACGATACCTTCGTAACGCCGGTCTTCAACGGCTCCGCCTCTCTCCGTGACGCTGCGGGCCAGATGATCGAGAATGTAACCAAATCCGTCCGCAGAAAGGAGACCGTCGACGACGCCTATATGGAGCAGCTCTTCCGGGATGTCGCCTCCCTGTACCGGCTGGATCAGCGGAATATGGATACCTCGGCTCCCGCCGAGCTGGGGGAGCTTCCCTCCACCTCGGTAATTCTGCTTTCCTCCCTGGCCGCCGCCTGGGCGCTGATTATCCTTTATGTAGGTTTTACCGCCCTGAAAGCGAGAAAAACCCGTCATAATACCCATTGATTTCTTCGGGAATTTATGTATAATAGAATCCAAAGGGCTTGGATTCTATTATACAAGTGCTATAATAGAATCAAAATTTATCTTACGGAAAAGAGGAGGAACTATGAAAAAATTATTTGCATTATCACTGGCTCTTGTACTTATGTTTTCCCTCGCGGCCTGCGGCGGCGACGATGCGGAAAAGAAATCCGAAGGCGTTATGACCCACGCGGAGTACATGGCGGCGGAGCTTGACTCCGAGGTGGTGATCGAGGCCTATGTACAGGCGACCCAGGACTGGTGGGACAACACGATTACCGTTTACGCCCAGGATAAGGACGGCGCTTACTTTATCTACGGCATGGCCTGCTCCGAGGCGGACTCCGAGAAGCTGGTTCCCGGAACCAAGATCAAGGTAACCGGCCACAAAGCGGAATGGGCCGGAGAGATCGAGATCATGGACGCAACCTTTACGATCGAGACCGGCAGCTATATCGCTCCCGCCTTGGATGTTACCTCCCTGCTGGGAACGGACGACCTGATCAAGCATCAGAATGAGTTTGTCTCCTTCAAGGGCATGACCGTCGAGAGCTACGAGAAGGACGGCGTGGCGTATGACTCCGCTTTCGTGTACAAGGACAACAACTCCGGCGACCATGATTCCAACAGCGACCTGTACTTCAACGTATCCCTGAACGGCCAGACCTATACCTTTGCGGTAGAGTCCTACCTATGCGGCAATACCACAGATGTTTACGCGGCTGTCGAGAATTTAAAGGTTGGCGACGTCGTTGATCTGGAGGGCTTCCTCTACTGGTACGAGGGCGCGAATCCTCATATTACTTCCGTTACCGTGAAGTAATAGGCCCGAAAGATAAAAAAGCGAACTCCGTTCGCTTAGAAGAATGCTTCGCATTCTTCCCTTGCTGCGACGAAGTTTCCTATAAAATAAAAAAGCTGACCCGCACTGACGGATAAGCTACAGCGAAATCATGAAGCTCACTGCATGGGGTGCCCTCCGCAAGGAAGGCACCCCATGGGTTTATGTCTATTCTATCTTTAGAATCAAGTCGTCATATATCCCTACCGGAACAGGATCGCCGAACGAATACTGTTCCATTATTTCCTTTTCAAACTGATATACCATAATATGCTGTTTGTCCGGATCGACGATCCAATACTCTCTGACGCCTGCACGCTCATATTTCAGCATTTTTTTCATATAGTCCATTGTTCTGCTGCTTGGAGAGACAACCTCGATAATCCAATCCGGCGCGCCATGACATCCCTTGTCATCTAATTTAGACAGATCACAAATGACCGATATATCAGGTTCCACATAATTTATATCATCTTTACCCAGAAAAACGGCAAATGGCGCTGCTAAAACCTGACAGTCCCCGTTTTTACTGTCAATATAATTCGCAATTAACTGAAACAGCTTCCCGCTGATTCTCTGATGCCCCCAACTGGGCGGAGCCATATAGTAAATTTTCCCATCAATCAACTCCGCACGCTCTCCATCCGGCAATGCGTAAATATCATTAATCGTATATACTTCTTCTTTTCTCAGTGCATCCATCTTAAATACCTCCGCTTGTTTCAATCAACGCACCACTCATCCTATCACCTACAGCTTTCTGCACATTCTTACATCTCTGTGCAATCTCTTTAATCACATCGTCGGATAACTCTATAATCGTCCGCTTGTCAAATACCCCGATGACTTCCTGTGAATGGAACGGCAGGCACCTTTTATGTTTCGGTCAGAGTGTGACCGTTACTGCCCGGCTTATATAAAAATACGAAGTCATCTCCGTCAAGCTCATCCGTTTTTTCAAAGCCTAATCTTGTATAAAGCCCCTGAGCTTTTGTATTGTCCTGCTCCGTAGTGAGTTCAATAGGACATTCGGGAGCCGCCTGTAGCAAAAGCCGGATGGCAAGTTTTGCGGACAAGGTTCCGTATCCCTTTCCCTGGTGTTCCCGGGTGATGAAATAGCTCCAGTTTGTTCTGGGAGGATGGGTAATGAAATGATTCCAGGAACGTGTATCCTCCGTATGATGAATGCAGCGCAGAACGATAAATCCGACAGGGATTTCCTGATCCTGTTCTACGGCATAAGTCAACAACCCTGCTGCTCTGCAGCGGGGTTGTTGACCCTCGCGGCATTCGCCAAATGCTCATGCAAGCATGGCACTTG
>JAMPIG010000010.1 GCA_023662875.1 Roseburia sp.
ACGCCAGAGATACAAGCGCCAAAATCCGGGCGGTCAAGCGGTCCACATTCAAGGCTGGAAAGTATATCGGCGCCTACGCTCCATTCGGCTACCAGAAAAGCCCGGAGGACAAGCACATTCTTGTTCCCGACCCGGCCACCGCTCCCATTGTGAAGCGTATCTTCGACCTTCGCTGTCAGGGTTTCGGCTATCGGAAGATTGCCGCCGTTCTGAATGGCGATAAAATCCTGACGCCCCGTGACTACTACTATTTGCAGGCCGGAAACCCAAACCCCAGAGGTGAGACGCCGTTCTGGAACGATATAACGGTCAAGGTCATCCTCCAAAATGAGGTGTACCTCGGCCATACGGTCCAGAACAAAACGGGCAATGTCTCCTATAAAATCCACAAGCAGGTGAGCAAGCCCCGGACGGAGTGGATACGGGTGGAGGGTACACATGAGCCGCTGATTTCTCAGGAGGTCTGGGATTTGGTGCGGAGCATCGAACAGAACCAGCGGCGAAACCGGACAGCGAAAGACGGGACTGTGCATCTCTTTTCGGGCATCCTCGTCTGTATGGATTGCGGCTCAGTCATGCGTCATCAGGGGAACTACCACAAGTGCAAGGACGGTTCCCCGGTCAAGTCCACCTATGAAAGCTATCTGTGCAATCGGTACTGCTCCAGCGGGAAAGGCACTTGCACCGCCCACACAATGAACCAGCGCGTTTTGATTGAAGTCGTACTGGCAGACATCCGCATGAAAGCGGAATGGGCGAGGAATGACCCCGCCGCGCTGGTCGCGCAAATCCAGACCCAGCGCAGAGCGGCATCCGCCGAGCAAATGAAGCAGACCAGACTGACACTGACCGCCATTGAGAAGCGGCTTGCGGAGTTGGGAAAGCTCGTCCAGGCAATTTACGAGGACAAGGTGATGGGACGCATCCCGGAGACTGTGTGCATCCAGCTTATGAACCAGTACGAGGCCGAACGTGCCGAGAAGCTGGAGCAGAAAGCCCGCTTGTCCAGCGAACTGGAAACCTACCAGCAGGAAACAGATGATGTCCAGCAGTGGATGAGCATTATCCGCGAGTACACCAAGCTGGAGGAATTGGACCGCCCCACGCTCCTGCGGCTTATCAAGAAAATCGAGGTTGGGGATAAGAAGGTCGAGGACGGGCGCACATTCAGGGACATCCGCATCCACTACAACTTTGTCGGGTATATCGAAGCCTGACATGAAAAACCCTGGTTTCCGACCGGGGTACATACCAATCACAACCGTTTCGCCGGTTGCCAATATGCACATCCTTCTTTATGCAAGGTTGACTGATAATAGAGAACAAAATGAATGATCAGGCTTACCGGCAATGCCAATACAAGCGCTTTTATTCCGTATAGGGCAGCCTCCAAAAGCAACATGCGGTTCAGTCCTTTTGTCGTCATTCCGACAGAACGCAACACCGCAAATTCACTCCGCCGCACATAAATCGTATCGGACATGGTATTGCACACGTTCAATCCAATCATAAGGATCATCAGCACGGCAAAAATACAAACCGATAACTTCAGGATCAAATAAATCTGTCTCATATTTTCCGTTGCCGCCGCCACATCCATCGTCTGAAAATATCCCATGTCAGTCAGACACTCCGCAGTTTCCCTGTGCTGTGATGTGCTGATATTCACATAGACATAGGTATCATTATCCAGCATCCAATCAAAACAGGACAGCGGTAAAACCAATATGGCCCGGTCACGGACAAAGAGGGACTGATATTTTGCATTTTCTCCGTTTATTACATCCTGAACGATAATCTCCGGAAGCTTTGCTTCGTCCAAATCGAGGCGCAGCGAGGCACCGCTTTCGATCCTGAACGGAGAACCGGCCACCACGCTTTTTTGGGATACTCCGTAATTTCCGGTTGCAGCGTTAATCAAAATTCCACGATTTGACGCCGGATCACAGGCAGACGCATCAAAGTCATTTTCCCTGCAAAGCTCCGCAAAATGCTCCTGATCCAAACCCACCGCATAAATTTCAGCCATATTTTCATCGCTGAAATATCCGATCATATCCGGATTGATTTGCGTCTTTTCCACTGTTGTTGTCAGGTATCTCGCCAGATACCAGGAGATATCCGCAGATATGTTTTCGCCCGAAAGTCCCTTTATCGCTTCCGGCAGTTCCTTATATTGCAAAACCGTAATGACGTCTGTGTAACGGGAACCGTCCTCCCGCATATCCATCGAAACCTGATAAGTCATAAAGTCCGCCAGGCTATACAAAGATAAGCCGATTACTACCGCCAAAAAGACGGAACCTGTAATCGCCCGGAAACGCTTTGGATTCCGACGGATATTTCTGGAAGCCAATGCCCCGTAAACGCCAAATACAACAGACGCCAATCCCTTATGCGGCAGTTTTTTCTTCTTTACCCGATAGATGTTCGACTGCCGTATCACCTCAATTACCGTTACTTTTCCTGCCATCCGTCCCGGCGCTGCGCTTGCAAAAATCAGGGCTGTCATCCCGGACGCTGCGCAGAGCAGTAAGATCCATACAGGGAAGCGTAAGGTCAGCCGAATCGAGCCAACCGCAAAAGCAGTCTGAAATGTCTGACGAATCAATAACAGCACAAGGAAAGCCAGACCAATCCCGGCAATCAATCCCATGGGAATCCCTACAACGCCCAGAAAGAACGCTTCCAACCGTATGCTGGCTCTTTTTTGCTTTTTTGTCGCTCCTATGCTGGAAAGTATCCCTAATTGTTTTATTCTTTCCTGCAAGGAAATCGACAGCACATTACTGATCATGGCCGCAGAGACTGCGCAGAGCAGCAAAATAATACACACGACCGACAAAAACAGCTTTCGCATTCCTTTCCCTGCCGTGACTCCGTAATAGAAAAGCAATGCGGAATGAAAGGATGATACCTGCCCGCCTATGTCAGCCGCATTCTTTTCTGCAAGCTCATATACTGCTTTGGAAATCTCTCCCACTTTCACATACGCCGTTAAGTTTTGTGCCGTACTTGTCAGATCGACGCCTGTAAACGCATTAAAATTTCCTGCCACCTCCGAACCGCTTATGTCGGACAGAATACCGACAATTAACCAGGTTCTCTCCTGCGCTGGGTGAAAGCTCTCGCGGCTTCCCATGTAATTTGTCAACCCATACAGCACCGCATCTATTTCATCCCATATCCTCGAACCGACAGAAAGAGTAATCGTTTCTCCGACAGAAAACGACAAATCATTCTTTTCCAAAAAACTTTCCGTTAAGACAATCTCGTTCTCATTTGCCGGATAACAGCCTTGAAGAAGATACTGTGTGAGCGCAAAATTTTCGATAAATGACCGGTCAACCCCTGCGATTGCAAGAAGAGATTTATTCGATTTCTCTCCGTAAAAGCTGTTTCCCACAAAAGAGAGCAACGAAACATCTTCTACATCCTCTTTCTTCTTTAAGCTTTCCGCCTGCTGCAGGGATAAATTTTCAATGCTGTATTCGTAGTCTCCGCCATACGCTTTCTCCTTTGTCTGCAAAAATTCCAGCATGGACCAGGAACCGCATAGAACAGCCGTCATCATCCCAACCGATAAAATAATGGTAAGTATTGTAAGCAGGGTTCTCTTTTTGTTCATCTTCAACCCGCGGAGCGTAAGTGTGTAGATCACTTCCATTACCGAATCACCTCATCCCTCGCCAGCGTCCCGTCCTGAATCTCCAAAAGGCGGTCAGCCTGCATTGCAACTTCCCTGTCATGGGTAATCAGGATAATCGTCTGTTTATAGGCACGGTTCGATTTTTTTAAAAGCTCCATAATATCCTGTGCGTTTTTCGTATCAAGATTTCCCGTCGGTTCATCCGCCAACACAATGGCCGGGGCGTTGATCAGCGCCCGCCCAATAGATGCCCGCTGCTGCTGTCCGCCGGACAACTGGCTCGGAAGATGCTTTCTTCTTTTGACTAATCCCAACGCCTTCAGCAATTCTGCCAGCCGTTCCCTGTTGACTCGCTTACCGTCCAATTTTACGGGCAGGCAGATATTTTCCTCCACCGTCAAAACAGGAATCAGATTATAAAACTGATAGATCAGGCCTACCTGCCGCCTTCTGAAAATTGCCAACGCCTCCTCATCCTGTTCGTATACATCTTCACCGTTCACAAAAACCTTGCCCTCTGTCGGCCTGTCAATCCCTCCCAAAATATGAAGCAGCGTCGATTTTCCGGAGCCGGACGCCCCGATCACCGCTATAAACTCCCCCTTTTCAACGGAAAAGGAAACGTTTTTCAAGGCCTGAACCGGAACTTCCCCGGTATCATAGGTCTTACTGATATTTTCAACTCTTAAAATCTCCATGCCATCTCCTCCTATACCCCATGACTGCAAATCTAACGGCGTGCAGATAGTATAGCGTTTCCATGTGACTGGTTTCTGACTTTTTTCTAACAAAAACGTCACATAAAAAGAACTGTGCCATTTTACACAGTCCCCTGATAAAAGCAAATTGTAAATTTTGCGCCGCCCAAATCTCCGTTTTCCGCATAGATTGTTCCGTTTTCATTTTTAATAATCGTTTTTGCCAAGGCAAGTCCGATGCCCGCGCCGTTTACGCTTCTGTGATTGCTCTGGTAGAAACGCTCAAAAATATGCGGCAGATCCTTTTTCGTAAAACCGGAGCCGTTATCTGTAATTACCAATTCCGTCAATAACGGTCTGCTGTGCGCGGCAATTTCTATTTTTCCGCCTGCGGGCGTATGTTCAATGCAGTTCTTCAAAATATTGCCGACAGCCTGTGCCGTCCATTCCAAATCAGCGCTGATTACTGCGCTATCCGGAATATCTGCAACGATCTCCTGTTCCTTCAATTCTGCGGAAATCGCCAAAGGACGAAGTGCCTGAGCGACAATATCATTGACGCAAACCTTCTGAAAATCCAGTGAGACTGCCCCCGCATCAAACCGGGATATTTTAAGTAAGGTTGTAATCAGCCACTCCATTCTTGACAACAGCACGACCTGCTCCTGCGCGAGCGCAAGCCTCTGCTTTTCGCTGACCTGTTCCCCGGAAAGCGACGCGCTTAACAGGTTAAGCGATGTCAGGGGCGTTTTTAACTGATGTGAAATATCCGCCAGAGCGTCGGCCAGATAGCTTTTTTCCCTCTTCAGGCTTTCCGCCTGCTCCGACAAACGCACCGTCATTTTCGCCAATTCATCCTGCAGCACATATAGCTCGCCTTCCTGATATTTTTGAAAACTGACCGTCTCATTGCCATGGAGAACCCTGTCTATATCCGCGCTAAGCTCCGCTATTTTTCGATAGCGCCTGTAAGTAAAGATAAGAGAAATCATACAGAGCGACAAACAGGCGGCAATCACGGGCAAACCGTAGAGCCCTGCCGTCAGACATCCGGCAAGGCCCCATAGAACCGATATCGCCACGCACACTACGAACTGGCATTTTACTTCTTTATTTCTCCAGAAACTCATTTACTCACCCACCTTATATCCGAGCCCCCTCACCGTAACCAAAATCTCAGGGTTCTGCGGATCTTCCTCTATTTTGTCACGCAGACGTTTCATATAGACTGTCAGTGTATTGTCATTGATAAATTCTCCGCTCGCATCCCAGATCAGTTCAAGCAGGTTCCGTCTTGAAAATACGACCCCCTGATTTTGCATGAAAATCAGCAAAAGCCGATACTCCAATGCGGAAAGATGAAGCTCCTTATCTTTTTTTCTGACCACCGCCTTTTTCGTGTCAACCGAAATGTCCCTGCAGACTAAAATTTCCTTTTTCCCGTTTTTTTCATTTGTCCGACGTAATACCGTATGTATTCTGGCAAGAAGCTCCCTGGGACGGAAGGGTTTGCTGATATAATCGTCCGCCCCAAGCTCAAGCCCGGTCACAACACTGTATTCATCGTCACAGGCAGTCAAGAAAATAACCGGAATATTGGTCTGTTTCTTAATCGCGGAACATATCGCAAAGCCGTTTCCGTCGGACAATGCAATATCCAGCAGCACAAGATCAAAGCTTGCCGTACTGATTTTCTCGATCGCGCCAAGCTGCCCGTCTACGCTTTCAACCAGACAATCCTCGCTTTGTAAAAAGACAGTCAGGGAAGAAACGATACTCTTATCGTCCTCAACCAATAATATCCTTATCATATCTGTTTTTCTCCCATCGAAAGCAAAATAACGCTTTATGCGCTCGTTCCAGCTTTTTTTCTTCGCCGTAAGGGAATAAATTCGCCCGGCGCTCTTCCGCGTAAAGGTTACCGCGTCCTCTGCCGGTAGCTCTGGGGCGTCTCCCCCGTCAGCCTCCGGAATACGGACTGAAAATAGCTCTGGGACGAATAGGAAAGGGCCGCGGCGATATCGGCGATCGACATCTCCGTAAAGGTTAAAAGCTCCTTCGCCGTCAGAACCTTCTGCCCTGCGATATAGGCGGGCAGAGTCATCCCCGTCTCCCGATGAAAACAGGAGGAAAGATACTCCTTGGAAAGATGAACCTCCTCCGCCAGCTCCCCTGCCGTCAGCTTTTTCTGAATATTGCGGCGGATATAGCGGATCGCCTTCCGGACATGCGGATTGGAGGACTGCGGATTGACAGCCCGGTCAACCTGCTCGCTGTAATAGACGGCAATCTCCCTGTTCTGATTAAGACGCATCAGCTCATTCGTTGTCCGGCAGCCTTCGATCTGCCGAAGATAAGCCGCGCCAATCCGATGACTGATCTCCGGCTCCAGCCCTCCGGAGATGGCCGCGCGCTGGCAAAGCGAATTTAAAATAATCAGCGCGTTTTTCTGCTGGCGTATCGCCGTTTCCGCAAGCTCCGGCATACTGCCGGGATAGGCCGCCATCCGTCGTATCTGATCCGGCATCCCGTACTGTACATAATATAAAATCCTCTTTTCGTAGTCCGCCGCAGCCCTGTCGTCATACGCCGCAGCCCCGCCGCCCCGGTGAAGCTCCCTGTGCATCTCCCGGTTCGGGGAATCCGGCAGCGTTTCGCGGATTTCCTGATTTACCATCCCGTAAAGCAACAGCAGAAGCCGGATAAACTTTTCCGTACTGCAGGCCTCGCAGGCATTCAGGTACAGGGTAACCTCCCGAAGATCGCCTTCCAGCAGAAACGGTTCGCCTGCAGAAAGGATCCGTTCCAGATCCTGCTCCCGGAGTCTGTCTGCGCGCACCGGCCCGGCAAAAACGGTTTCACCGGAGAACTTATTGATCACCCGCCCAAAGAGAAGTCTCTCCTCCGTCAGGACATAACAGGGATTCTCCTCCCGCCCCTCTGTCAGGGGAACCCAAGGCGATACCATATCTACGGAAACTGGATACGGCGCGAAGGCATAAAGGCAGGCCTCCCCCCGGTACAGTGCAAGCGGAACGGACGTCAGAGCGGATAGCTGCATCAATTCGTGTCGCTGAAGTTCCTGATCCATGGCTCATTCCTTTCGTGTTTTCCATTCTGTGTTTTCCGTTCCTGTTTCCTGCGCGCTTTCTGCTCGCGTTTCCCTTCCGCGATTTCCTCTCGCGTCCCATCCGTGATGTGATCTCGCGCTTTCCCATATGTCTTATGTCCGCATCTTCCTGCCTCTTTCCGACAGAAATCATATTATTTTACGATTTTTATTCAGCCTTAGGATTTTATGATAGCCCTTGGATAATAAAATCCGCCTTAGGATTTTATTATATTACTTAAAAAATTGAAATACAAGTTCGACCGCCGGGGGTAAAATAAAAGGCAGCAAGGTTTCTTACAAAATAAAGGAAACAGCATTATCTTAAAATATCTGTAAAACGGGAATCCAAGGAGGTAAACATGAAAGCAATCCGATTAAAAACCGAATATATGACAAATCCCCGGGGGATCGATATCCCGCGTCCCCGGCTTACCTGGCTCTGTCAGGACGGCCTTTCCCAGACGGCTTATGAAATCAGTGCCTGGGACGAAAGCGGAACCCTCTGGGAGAGCGGTAAGGTATCCGGCTCCCGGATGGCTGCGTTTTACGGCGCGGAGCCAAAAAGCCGTCAGACCGTCTTCTGGAAGCTCCGCCTTTGGGACGAGAAGGATCAGCCCGGCCCCTGGAGCGAAACCGCCTTCTTTGAGACGGGACTTCTGGAGCGGAAGGATTTTATTGCCCGCTGGATCGATCCCGAGCCCGACCGGGATCCCGAGGCGCACAAGCCCGCCAGCTACCTGCGGAAGCGCTTTTCGATCGAAGAGGACTTCCGGCGGGCGCGGCTGTACATCTCCTGCCACGGCCTCTACGAGGCTCACCTCAACGGGAAGCGGGCAGGAAATTTTGTCCTGGCGCCCGGCGTATCCAGCTATGCGCAGCGCCTTGCCTATCAGACCTATGACGTGACGGAGCTGCTTTGCCCCGGCGATAACGAGGTGCAGGTAATTTTGGGCGACGGCTGGTATCGGAGCTGCTCCGGCGTAGACGGAGACCGGAACCTCTTCGGCAAGGATGTCGCGCTCTGGTTTCAGCTGGAGCTGGACGGCAGGGCGGTCTGCCTCTCGGACGAGAGCTGGGAGGCCTCCCAGGAAGGGCCTTTGCGGGAAAACGATATGCAGCAGGGCGAAATCTACGACGGAAGAATCCGGGAGATCGGCGGCTGGCATCCTGTCCGGATCGCTCCCTTCGGCACGGACAATCTCTGCGCCTCCAACTGCGTACCGATTCTGGAGCAGGAACGCTTTCCGGGCAGACTCTTTACCACGCCAGACGGAGCTACCGTGATCGACTACGGCCAGAACCTGGCCGGTTATATCGAACTTACCGTGAACGCCCGGGAGGGAGATACCCTCGTCCTGACTCACGGAGAGACTCTGGACGAAAACGGAAACTTTACCCAGGAGAATTTTCAGGATCGCGACCGCCACAAGGAGGGCGGAACCCGTCAGCAGGTGGTTTATACCTGCCGAGAAGGTCTGAATCACTATAAAACCCGCTTCTCCATCTGGGGCTTCCGTTACGCGAAGCTGGAAACCAACGCCGACTTAAGCGAGGCTTCCTTCACCGCGATCGCGGTCTACTCCGAGATGGAACGCCTGGGTCGCTTTGCCTGCGGCAATCCGCTGGTGGAACGGCTGGTGGAAAATACCGTATGGAGCATGAAATCCAATTTCTGCGACGTGCCTACGGACTGCCCTACCCGGGAGCGGGCCGCCTGGACCGGCGATATGGGCATTTTCGCGGAAACCGGACTGTACCTGGCCGACTGCTATCCCGTAATCCGGAAATGGCTGGGGGAATGCCGCCTGAACCAGTACCCGGACGGCAAGGTAGCCAATATCGCCCCGAAAAACAACCGTCCCACCTTTACGACAGAGCTGCTGGCCGGATCTGTCGGCTGGGGCGATGCCTCGATCCTGGTTCCGTGGGCGCTGTACGACCGCTTCGACGACCTGCGGATTCTGGAGGAAAACGCGGACATGATGCGCAGATGGTACGCTTATCTGGAGAGCCGGGCCGGGCAGAAGACTTCTCCGACAGAAAGCCTGAACCCGGACAACATCCCGGAGCAGTACCGCGCCATGCTGGCCAATCTGCCAAAGGAGGCGCTGGCGGAAATGATGAAAAAATTCGCCCCTCCGGCACAGGAGGAGAATCCCTGGGCGGAATATGCGATCGAGACCGGAACTGACTACGGCGAATGGTGCGAGCCGGATACCTCCTCGATCCAGAACATGGGCAAGCCCCAGAGCAAGGTTGCCACAGCCTATTACGCGAAATCCGGCGGGATGCTGGCGGAAATCTCCGGGCTGCTGAACGACCCGGAAGGAACAGAACGCTACGCCCGGATCAGCGAGGGCGCGAAGCGAGCCTTCCGCTTTCTGGCGGCAAAAGACGGTCGAATCCGTTCGGATCGGCAGGCGGAGTATGTCCGGGCGATCTCCTTCGACCTGCTGAGCGAGGAGGAAAAAAGGCAGGCGGCGGCGGATCTGAACGACCTGGTCATCCGCTGCGGCTATCACCTGAATACCGGCTTCCTCTCCACCCCGCAGCTCTGCCCTGTGCTGGCGGACTACGGCTACACCGAAACCGCCTACCGCCTCCTGCTGCAGGATACCTGTCCGAGCTGGCTCTACGCGGTTCAAAAGGGCGCTACCACCATCTGGGAAAACTGGGACGGCGTCAATGAGAAGGGGGAGGTAAAGGCTTCCCTGAATCATTATTCCTACGGCGCGGTCTGCGGTTGGCTGTTTTCCGGCGTCTGCGGGATCCGGGTAACGGGCTCCCGCATTCAGATCGCTCCCCGGCCTCATCCCCTCTTAGGACGCGCGGAGGCCAGCTACCTGTCTCCTCTGGGCGAAATCGTCAGCGGCTGGCAATACGGCGAGGACGGAAAGCTCACCTTCCACATTCAGATTCCGGCAAACGCGGAGGCTGAGCTATCGCTGCCGGACGGACGCCGCGAAGCGCTTACGGCGGGAGAATACTGGTTTTGACTGCCGCCTTTGAAAAAGGATGCCAGACATAGAGCCATTCTGTGATGTTTGCAGAGCGGCTCTTACCGTATCTGGAAAGCGTTACATAACGTGAAAAATCGCAAGAAATGATAATACAACCGGGGTCTCAGGTAGTATAATAAGCCTGTCGGAGAGAAAAAGCTTTTCGGAATACGGATGAAGAAGCCTCCTCGCTGGATGCTCGAAACCGCGCCGGGGGAAGCTTTTCCGAATACGGATGGAGAAGCCGCTAAAGCGGTCAGGCAGGAGGCGGAATGAATAATCTACAATTGGTGGAAAAGGTATTGTATTATATTGACGACCACCTGGCGGATGGAATGGAATTTGAAAATCTGGCGAAGCATTTCGGGTATTCGCCCTTTCATTTTCACAGGATTTTTTCCGCGGTGACCGAGCAGACCATGATGGAATACATCCGAAAGCGCAGGCTTACCATCGCGCATCAAAGGCTGTGTAAAACCCGGGAAAACGTGGCGGAGATCTGCTACAGCGTCGGCTTTCACAGCATACAGACCTTTAACCGGGCCTTTAAGGAGACCTTCGGGATGACGCCCCTGCAGGCAAGGGATCGCAAGGCGTTTATTACCTACCGGGACATTCCCACGATTGTGTCAGGATATCTCAAGAAGGTAGAGCTGGAGGGCGTTTACGCGATAAATCCGCAATTCGTCGAAAAAGACGAGTTTATCATTGCCGGTTACCGTAAGCACACGAAGGACGGCTTTCACGTCATCGGAGAAGCTTGGCATGAGTTGAAACAGCATTGGGATGATATCCAAAGGAAAGACGAAAGGGTAATGTACGGGTTTGAGGATTATTCTGAGGATTACCGCGCCGATCCCCCCGCTTTTTATTACATGGCGGCGGTGGAGGTAGGTCGGGAAACCAAGCTGCTGGCCGGAATGAGCCGGAAAGTAATCCCCAAAGCGGAATACGCCGTATTTACGGTGAACGGAAACAACGCGAACGGGGAGATCGGGCAGGCATTTCACTATATTTATCATGTCTGGCTGCCAAATTCCGAGTACTGCATGGACGAAAGGATTCTGGCGGATTTCGAATACTATGACGAGCGGTGGGACTGCCAGACCGGGGCAGCGCAGGCGGATATTTATATTCCGGTACGGAAGCTGGAGGGATAACGATGGCGTTTAGCGATTTGTTTCAGGAATTTCAACCGTTCCGGGTGGACAGAGATATTTTTTTAAGACAGCACGAGCCCGAAGGGGACGCAAGACCTTTTTGGGAAATCTATAGCGACGAGGAAAATTTCGAGTATTACGCAGGCTATCGAAAGCCCGGCCCCTGGGAGGAAGAAAGCACGATACGCGCGGTCGCAAGCAGGGTAAAGGGATTCAAAGGGAAGCGCGAATATTCCTGGGTGATCACCTTTCGCGGAGAAGTAGCCGGTCAAATACAGCTGTTCAATTTTACCAATCACAATACCTGCGCGGAGGTAGGGTATTTTGTAAAAAGAGAGTATTGGAATCAGGGCATCAATACGAAGGTCTTAAAAGCCGTGTGCAAATTCGGCTTCGAGGTCATGGGCTTTGAGCGAATTGAAGCCATGGCGCATGTCGACAACATCGGCTCCAACCGAACGCTGCAGAAAGCGGGCTTTACGCGGGAGGGAACGATGCGGAAGCGCTTTTATCGACAGGAGAAAGCGGAGGACGGTAATATGTATGCTATCGTAAGGGGGGATCTCACCGCGAATCCCCCCGCTTAAACTGTCGTTCGAGATCGTTGAGGCGAAAAACGCGCAGAAAACAGCCACAGAAAACGGTTTGAAAAGTTCGAAAATTTCTATAGTTTGTATTGTAATTGTATGCCGGATAGGTTAAAATCAAGAAGGAGAAGAACCGGAACAGGCGGAGGTGGGATGATGCGGAAAGCGTTGCCAATCGGGATCGAAAACTTTGAAGACATGGTGCGATCCGGCTATTATTATGTGGATAAAACATTGTTTCTGAAAGAACTGCTGGACTTGAAGGGCAAGGTAAATTTGTTTACCCGTCCCAGGCGTTTCGGGAAAACACTGAATCTGAGTATGCTCCGATACTTTTTTGAAGATACCGGAGATGCGGAAAAGAACCGGAAAAACAAGGAGCTTTTCCACGGCCTGAAAATTATGGAGGCGGGCGAGGACTATACGGCTCAGATGGGTCTGTATCCGGTGATAAATCTGACCTTAAAGTCAGCGAAGCAGGATAGCTATGCCCTTGCGTATTACATGATACAGACGGCAGTCAGCACGGAATTCGAGCGACACAGAAGTATGGTGGAAAGCGGAAAAGCCAGCCTTTCTCCAAAGGAATATGAGCAATATACCGCAATCGCGGAGGGAAGAGCGGAGGAAAAGGATATCCGGAATTCTCTGCAGCTATTCAGTCGCTGTATGCACAAGATTACCGGCAAAAATACCGTCATCCTGCTCGACGAATATGATGTTCCTCTGGAAAATGCGTACTTCAGCGGATTTTATACGGAGATGGTGAGCTTTATCCGCTCCCTGTTTGAGTCCGCCTTAAAGACCAACGATTATCTGCAGTTTGCGGTGATTACAGGCTGTCTGCGTATTTCAAAAGAGAGCATTTTTACTGGTTTGAATCATCTGAGGATTATTTCTGTGCTTGATAAAAAATACAGCGAGCACTTTGGCTTCACAGAGGCGGAAGTACTGCAGATGATGAACTATTATGGCGCAGAGAGCCGTTTCCCGACCATGAAGGAATGGTATGACGGCTATGCATTTGGAAATACAGAGGTTTACAATCCATGGAGCGTAATAAATTATCTGTATGACCTTTCCGCAGATATCGACGCGTTTCCGCGCCCTTACTGGATCAATACCAGCTCCAATGACATTATAAAGGATTTAATTGGGAGGGCGGACAGAGATACCAAGGGGCAGATTGAAACGCTCTTAACCGGCGGAACGCTGGATATTCAGGTACATGAAGAGGTTACCTATGAGGATATGCGCGGCAGCGGCGAAAACCTGTGGAATTTTCTATATTTTACCGGGTATCTGACGAAGCAAAAAGAATATTTTAAGGAAACGGCAGTGTTTTTACAGGTGAGAATCCCGAATACAGAGGTCAGGACAATTTACCGGAATACAATATTGGGCTGGTTTCGCCAAAGGATAGAAAAGCAGGATTTTCGGGATTTATACCGCGCCATGGAGGAAGGCAACGCTGAAAAAATGCGGGATATCTTGAACGAGCAGCTTTTTGGCACGATCAGCTTCTATGACAGCGCCGAAAACTTTTATCACGGGTTTTTAACCGGAATTTTAAGTCAAAGCGAAAACTATCTGGTGAAATCCAATCGGGAGTCCGGGAACGGGAGGTCTGACATTATGGTGAGAAGTCCGTCCCTGCGGGGCAGATCCTTTATTCTGGAGCTGAAGGTATCCGCCTGCATCGACGACCTGGACGCCGACGCGGACAAAGCGCTGGAGCAGATCTACCTAAAAAAATATACGGACGAACTGCGCGCGGAAGGGTATCGCAGGACGGACTGTTATGGAATTTCCTTTTACCGAAAGGACTGCGAGGTTCGGTTCGGAGGAGCCGCCGGGGCCTGAAAACAATGCTTTTCTACCTTTTCCCCGCCCGTCCAGGGCGGGGTTATTATACTCTACAGGAATCTTCGTTCCCTTTTATCCGGCGACGGCATCTCCGCGAAGCACAAATTCGATCATCCGTGCGCCGGTTTTAACCGCACCGCCAGCTTTATTCCCACTCTAACGTCATGTACTCCGTGCGCAGATACCCTTCGCCCCAGGGCTGCAGGAAGCTGATGTACTCCTCTCCTCTGGCGCAGATTTCCCGTTTCACTCCGTCTTCCGTCCCCGGCCTCTCCACGATCAGGTAGGCGGTATCCCCTGGGATTCGCAGCTTCGGCTCCTGCGCCGAAAAGATCTGCTCCAGCTGCTCTCCCGACATCCGGCGGAGCACATTGTTCTCCTCGTCCAGAAAGAGAATATTTACCGGTCTGTCCGCCTCGGTGCAGACAATCTTTATCGTAAACTCCGTCTTCTCCCCTGTTTTCTTCCCATCCCGGGTTTCCGTTCTTTCTTCGGAAATAGCGGAGGACATGGACGCCCCTGCGGTCAGCTCCGACGTCAGCCCCGGTCCGGTGCGCAGATAAATCTCTCCCCCCGCCGTCTGGTAAACCCGGTTCAGGTAAAAGCTTCCCTGCCCTCCGGGCTCTACATAAACCGTCGTCTCCATCGAGCTCAGCTCATCTCCCGCGACGATCTCACTGTACCCGAAAATCTCGTCGGTAAAATTGTACCCCGCTTCCTCCCCGGAGCCCTCGTTCCGAAGCCTGACCTCATAAATTCCATAGCCCTCCACGCCCGGGAAGGTCACGCTGGGATGCCCTTCCTCCCATCGGATTTCCCCGGGAATCCTGCCGGGCTCCTCCTCAAGGCTTACTTCTCCCTTCCAGTTCACCGTCAGCTCCGCCGTCCCAGTCTCCAGATACTCCCTGGTCAGGAACACTCCCGCCAGCCGGTCTTCCCCGGTCTCAAGCTCCTCCCTCGCCAGGCTGCAGCCGCCGAGCAGCGCCGCCCCCAAAAGGCAGATTGCCAGACTGAAAATCCTCTTTTCCCAAGAACGTCCGTTTTTCATTCCGCTCACCAACCCTTTCCTTTCCACCATCATTTTCCCATTCCGAAGAATCTTTCCGAAATAATTCTGATTTTCTATACGGAATCTCTTTCCGCCATGCCACCAACGACGGCACAAACCAATCCCACGGAACCATTCGGTTCCGGGAAGAATCGCTTCCCAAAGAGGTGGGCTATGCCCCCTCTTGCGATTCTTTAGTGTGTAATTTAGATTTTCTTAGCGGGCGTACTAAAGAGGTGTGTTACACACCCTCTTGGCATTCTTCGAGGCGAATTCGTTCGCCTTGTATAACTTAGAAAATCTTTACACACTTTCCAGCTCCCCGTCAAATTTCAGAATATCCCCCACGTCGCACTGCAGATAATAGCAGATCTTGTTGACGGTTCCGAAGCGGACGCCCCTTGCTTTCCCGCTGCGCAGGATCGACAGATTCGCCTCTGTGATCCCTACCAGCGCGCACAACTCCTTCGAGGTCATATGCCGCTCCTTTAAAACATCATCCAGATAAACTCGGATCGCCATAGCCGCCTCCTAGATAAAAAGATCGTTGTCTTCCTTCAGCCTGCTGCCCTCCAGATAGAGCCCGGACAGGATCAGGATACCCAACAGAATAACCGTTTCCCGCAGCGGGAAGGTCAGGGTAAAGCTGCTGCTGTAAAGCTTTCTTCCGAACAGAAGCTGCAGCAGGTTCATCCCCAGATTGGCGAACAGTACCGCCGCCAGGAAACGGGCGCTAAGCCTTTTTATCAATTCTACCCTCCTCCGGCTTTTTTCGCTGAAGCCGTCCGTCCCGCCGTCCCGCAGCAGCCCCAGAACCACGCTCCACAGGGCCAGCTCCAACGCCTCCGGCAGCAGCGTGCAGAAAATCTGCAGCAGCAAAAAGGCATAGCTCAGCTCCAATCCGCCCTGGGACGCCATCGTATTTCCGGCTTTTACCGTGTCGTATTTTTCCGTAAATTCCCCCGCGCCCTTAAGAAACAGTCCCGCCGCCGACAGAAAAGTATAGACCAGCAGCACAACCCTCGCCTCCCGGAAAAGCCTGCGCCTTTCCCAGCCCTCATACCCGCTCAGGAACCGCAACAGAAACCAGGTCAGGAGCGCGCTGTCGATCGTCAGGGCAAAGGCGCACTTTCCCGCCTCTCCCAGGCCGACCGGGAACAGCTTCTTCTCCAGATAAGTCGGATTGATAAAAAACCAGAGCCCCGTCAGCAGGAGCACCGCGATCAAAAGCAGCAGCCAGTCCGCCTTCCGATTCCGTTTTTGAAGCAGCAGCCAGGCCAGCAGCGCCAGCGGGGAGAGCCCCGCCGCCAGATAGAAAACCCAGGCTGCCAAGTTCCCCGCCCCGCCGGACAGGGAAAGCCTTCTCAGCATATTTCCCAGCTGCTCCCAGGGAAAGGTCAGATAATTCATCCCGCATTCTCCTTTCTATTATTGTTTTTCGATAATTTTTCTTTAAGCATAACAGCAAAATTATTGTTTGTCAATAATTTTTATATCTTGCAAACAACCGACGGATTTTATACAATTATAATATGTTCCAGAATCAACCGAATCCACAGCAGGCTGATACAGGGTTAAGCTTCACGGCTTCACTGGATTACGACGCACCCTCGCGGAAACAATAGAATTCACGCTTCGCGAGAATTCTATTGTCATGAATAAAAACTTATTATCGAAAACAAAACGCAAAGGAGAACCCGCCATGAAATATCTGCGCCATATCGCCGCTTTTTTCAAAAAGGAAACCGTGCTCTGTATCGCCGCCCTGCTGGCGGCGCTCTCGGCCTTTTTCGTGCCGCCTTCCGCAGAATATCTCTCTTATCCGGACTACCGGGTGCTGGCGCTGCTGTTCTGCCTGATGCTGGTGGTGGCCGGGCTGCAGAGCATCGGCGTCTTCCGCTTTCTGGGCGAGCGGCTCCTCGTCCGGGTTCACACCGCGAGGCAGTTGGCCCTCCTCCTGACGATGCTCTGCTTCTTCTCCGCCATGCTGATTACGAACGATGTAGCGCTGCTGACCTTCGTTCCCTTCGGGATCATGGTGCTTTCCATGGCGGGGCTGGAGGAGCTGCTGATTCCGGTGATCGTCCTCCAGACCATCGCCGCGAATCTGGGCAGTATGTTGACGCCGATCGGAAATCCGCAGAATCTCTACCTTTATTCCGCTTTTTCACTCGCTCCAGGCGCTTTCCTGCTGCATATGTTTCCCCTGACCGCCCTCTCCGCCCTGCTGTTAATCCTCAGTATCCTGCTTTTAAAAGAGCGGCCCTTGGGCAGACTGCCGGAATCCTCCGAAGCTCCGGCAAACGGAAAGCTGCCCGCTCCGGGAAAGCTGACGATCTACCTGCTGCTGTTTGCGGTGTGCCTGCTCTGTGTCGCCCGTGTTCTGCATTGGGCCGTTATGCTGGCAATCCTGTTTGTCGTCGTCTTTCTCCTGGATCGCGGCCTTTTCCGGAAAGCGGACTATTTTCTGCTCCTCACCTTCCTCTGCTTTTTCGTCTTTATCGGAAATGTGGAGCGGATCCCCGCCATCGCGGATTTCCTGCGTTCCTTTATCCGCGGCAGGGAGCTTCTTCTGGGCGCGCTGTTTTCCCAGGGGATCAGCAACGTCCCTGCCGCCATCCTGCTGTCCGGCTTTACGGACGCCGCCGGGTCCCTGCTCTACGGCGTCAATGTCGGCGGTCTCGGTACGTTGATCGCCTCCTTGGCCAGCGTGATTTCCTACCGGCTCTACGGCGCGGAAAAAGGCACCTCAAAGGGTGCCTACCTCAAGGTCTTTACCTTGTATAACCTTGTCTTTCTCCTGATTCTGTACGCTGCGGCCGCGCTTTTGCTCCGCTCCGGCCTGCTGAGTCTGTTCTGAGGAAGCGCCGTATGCGCCTCGCTCATGTTTCTGCTTCACGCCAGCCAGCTAAATGTGTTCTGAGAAAATACTGTATGCCGCGGTTCTGTTTCCGTTTCACATTGGCCTCTTCACCCCTCCAACACCAGCCCGTGGGCGATTCCGGGAACGCTCTTCCCCTCGTTGAAGCTGGTCTTGCTGAGCAGAGCGCCCGTCGGCATAAAGAGCACCCTCTTCCAGTTTCTCTCCTCCAGCTGCTTCAGGATATAGGCGGACAGCGTTACCGCGCTGCATCCGCAGCCGCTGCCTCCCGCATGAGTATCTTGGGAATCTCCGTCATAGATTTCGATACCGCAGTCCATGTGCTGTAAAGAAATATCATATCCCCTTTCCTGCATCAGGTCGATTAGCACTCTCTGTCCCACCTTGCCCAGGTCTCCCGTTATAATCTTGTCGTAATCCTCCGGTTGACTGCTAAAGTCAGCAAAGTGCTGCTCCAAAGTAGAGGCGGCAGCCGGTGCCATGCAGGCTCCCATATTCATGGAATCCTTCAGACCGTAATCCACGATCTTCCCCACTGTCATCCCTGTAATGCGCGCCCTTGGACGTCTGGGCGGAGCGCTGACGCCCCCTTCTCCTTGCAGATAATCCTGAAGCGCCGCCTCGTTCCCCAACACAAAAGCGCCGCTTCCCGTCACCGTCCAGCTGGCGGACAGAGGCCGCTGATTGCCGTATTCCAGCGGAAAGCGGAACTCCTTCTCCGCGCTGGCAAAATGGCTGGACGTCACACAGACCACCCTGTCCGCAAAGCCGCCTGCAATACTCATAGTCCCCAGGGCAAGCGACTCCCCGCAGGTAGAACAGGCCCCGTACAGCCCAAAGACCGGGATCTGGTAGGTTGATATACCAAAGGAAGTCGCTATTGATTGACCAAGAAGGTCACCCGCAAAGACAAAGGACACATCCTCAGGCATCAGACCCGACTTGGTCAACGCCAGGTTGACCGCCTCCCTCTGTAGCTTGCTCTCCGCCTCCTCCCAGGTTCCGCAGCCGAACATATCGTCCTCTCCCACCGTATCAAACAGCAGTCCCAGCGGCCCCTGCCCCTCCTTTGTCCCTACAATGCTTCCGCTGTTTAAAATATAGACCGGCTGCTCCGGCTTCACACTGGCTCTGCCCAACATCTGATTTTTACTCATAAATAAATTCCTCCGGATTTCTGGCTTTTCCATCCAGTATCTCTATCCGAAGGAATTTTTATTCATTCCGCCTTCCAAAAACTACTCCGCCGTATCCTCCACCACATACACATAGCTCGAAACCACATAGAGCACGTTACCGTCATACTCGACTCTGGACCAGCCGGAATCCTCGCTGATGCCCGTGCGGCGTATGACCACGCCGTAATCCAGGGCGCAGTGTACCGTAGCGTTTCCCTCCGAGGTGCTGGGCTCCAGGCGCAGATTCACATGTATTTTAGGGGAAACCCTGTCGTCGCAGTCCGTAAAAATGATGGTTCTGCCGTCCTTTGTACTGACTCTGTTGGCGTCCGGCACGGCGACGGGCGGCTGATAGTTCAGATCCTCGGTCAGATACCTGCTGACCGCGTACAGCGTCCGGCCGTTGTATTCTATCCTGGACCATCCGGTATCCTCGTTGACTCCGGTTCTGGCTAAGACCTCCCCGTTCACCGCCTGAGTCACAATATTGTCCGCCTCCAGCGTACTCGGAGCGGAGCGAAGATTGATGACCTCCTTGGGCGTCACTGAATCCTGACATTCCGCAAAGGTCATAAGTTCATTCGCCGCGCCCTGCTCCGAAGCGCCGTTATCAGTCTCCTCCGCTGCGGACGCCTCCGTTTCCCCTTCCGACGCCGACCCGGAAGCGTCTCCCGATTCCGATTCGCCGCTTCCGCCGGAAAGCGGCCCGGGATCCGGCTCCCCGCTTCCGCTGGAGGACGCCCCGGATTCCGGCTCCCCGCTTCCGCCGGAGGACATCCCGGATTCCGGCTCCCCGCTTCCGCTGGAGGACGCCCCGGATTCCGGCTCCCCGCTTCCGCTGGAGGACGCCCCGGATTTCGGCTCCCCGCTTCCGCCGGAAGAATTCTCCACGTCCTCCCGGGAAATTCCGTCCGCCTCGTCCAACATGGCCTCTCCCGTCTGTTCCGGGGCAGGATTCCCCTCCCCCCGGTCACGATGGATCGCGCTCCACAAAACCACGGCGAAAATCACGGCGAGAACTATAATTCCCAGAAAAGCAAGCGCTTTTATCTCCGGCTTCACCGGCCTGCCTTCCGAATTCAATTCCTCATAATCTGCGTCAAGCTTCATCTTCCTACCTCATATACTTGCTTATAAACACATATCCGTCTGTATTTGAAATTTCCTTTTCCAACTTCCCGTTATCATTCGTGGTTCGAAGCTCTCTTCTCATATTGATACCCCATGTCCCTTCATAAGAGGGTGGGTAAGCCCCCCTCTTTGGCATCAATTCAATATTTGCCTTCCAATACCAGACCTGCAGGTCTGACATTGGAAGTTTACCTCCGTACTTATATCCCTTTGTGTGCTTTGGCGCGCATATCAATCATTAGTACGAAAGATTTCCCTCATACTTCTCCTTCTGCATCCGAATCAGCTCCGCATCCTCAAAATAATTGATCCTCATAGCGCTCTTTACCCTGGATAAGGTCTCTGCCGCCACCTCCCGGGCCGACTCGCTTCCCTGTCTCAGCACCTCATACACGGCGGGAATATCCTTTTCCAGCTCTTTCCTGCGGGCGCGTATGGGATCCAGCGTCTCCTGCATAATATTGTTCAGGAACTTCTTCACCTTTACGTCGCCCAGACCGCCTCTCTGGTAATGCTCCTTCAGCTCCTCCAGACCAGCGTACTCCGGCAGATACCGCTCGAAATGCTCCGTCCTGCAGAAGGCGTCCAGATAGGTAAACACCGTATTTCCCTCCAGATGGCCGGGATCGCTGACCTGTAAATGCAGCGGATCCGTGTACATGCTCATAATCTTTGTCCTGACCTCGTCCGCCGTATCCGAAAGATAGATACAGTTGCCCAGGGATTTACTCATCTTCGCCTTTCCGTCCGTCCCGGGCAGCCGCCTGCAGGCGTCGTTCTCCGGCAGAAGCGCCGAAGGCTCTACCAGCACCGGCGCGTAAACCGTATTAAACTTATGCACAATCTCCCTCGCCTGCTCGATCATCGGCAGCTGGTCGTCCCCCACCGGAACCGTAGTCGCCTGAAAGGCTGTAATATCCGCCGCCTGGCTGATCGGGTAGGTAAAAAAGCCCACCGGGATACTGGCCTCAAAATTCCGCATCTGAATCTCATTCTTTACCGTGGGATTCCTCTGCAGCCGGGCTACCGTGACCAGATCCATATAATAGAACGTCAGCTCGCAAAGCTCCGGTATCTGGGACTGAATGAACAGGGTCGATTTCGCCGGATCCAGCCCGCAGGACATATAGTCCAGCGCCACCTCGATAATATTCTGGCGCACCTTCTCCGGATTTTCAATGTTGTCCGTCAGCGCCTGAGCGTCGGCGATCATAATATAGGTGCTCTTATATTCCCCCGAATTCTGCAGTTCTACCCGTCTGCGCAGGGATCCCACATAATGCCCCACATGCAGTCTCCCCGTCGGGCGGTCCCCTGTCAAAATGATTTTATCCATGTTTTTACCATACCTTTCCAATTTACAAATTTTTTTCCGTCCCGATTTTCCGAGCCTTCCATCCCGTCTTTTCCGGAAACCGCACGACTCTCCCCAACGCACGTATGTCCGGCGTTACATTACAATCCCCTGCCCTCCGGGCGTAACCCGGAGCCTATTCCTGCGGCGCCCGGCCCGCTTTCCCGGCACGAGGATCGCATTTTTCCGGCTTCACCCCTCATAATCCTCGATCCGCCACTCGTCCAGCCAGTCGATATAAACCATCCCCAGCGGATGCTCCTCATCCGGATCCGCAAAGCGGAGGGGCAGCCAGACATAATCCGCAATCGACGTATTGTCCGCCGCATCCGCGGGATGCTCCCTCCGGATTCGCTCCAGCGCGCTCTTATCCGCCTCCGGATCAAACATCATCTCAAACATCCCGGCATATTCCTCGTACTTTTGATCCATGTGGCCGGGAAGCCACCTGTCCGCGCAGGCGATATAGAGATCCTTCTTCCCCGGAACCTTGAACACCGAGGAAATCTGCGAATGGTAAGAGGTATTGCTCGGATCTCCCGGATGGGGGTTGCCCAGCACCGTATAAGGGCCGTGCCAGGTATCCGCCACGGCGATCTCCGAAGGATTAGGCAGGTATCCCGTCGTCCCGCTGGTCACAAGGTAATGCTTGTTTCTGCGCATGAAATGAGCCGTAGCCTCCCGGACGTAGGGCGGATAGGGATGAGGGAAGTGCGTGCTGTAGAAGCCCGTCACGTCTGTATAATCCTCCGTCAGATCGGCGCAGATCGTCTCCGAATGCACCCGCTCAAAATAATAATAAGCCTTCCCGTCCGGCGCTACCGCAAGGTCAAAGTCCCCCGCCGACATATTTAAGGGCCGCAGTCCCTGCCGCACCTTCGTATAAGGCCCCAGAAAGCGATCCGCCGTCAGGACGGTCTCCGTCTGCTCTCCGTTCCTCTGCATGATTTTCAGCCAGGCCACGTATTTTCCGGTACGGGCGTTGTAAATAATATGAGGCCGGTCCATCATGGAAGAGGGATGCAGCGGCGAGTCCGGATCCTCCGGCTCCGGCGGAATAATCAGTCCCATATCCTCCCAGTTATAAAGATCCTTCGAGGCGTAAGCCCGGACGCCCCAATGCCAGATTCCGTTCTTCCCGTCGGTCTTCTCCTTGTTTTCCCCGTAAAAATAATAGGTTCCGTCCAGATAGATCACAGACCCTCCGTGAGCCTGGATCCTCTCTCCCTTCGTATCCAGCCAGACCTGCCCCGGCCGGAAGCAATCATATGCCATCTTCCTTTCCTCCTCTTTTCCTTTTCCGCAGCCGACGCCCGCCTGCCATATTCCGCACTCACAGGCGGGCGGCGGATGCTCCTGTGAAGACTGTGCCGCACGTCGGCACTTGGCGGCTGTCCTTTGGCCGCCTACGTGTCCGCTACGTGCGGCCCCCAAGCGCAAGCGTGTCTGAACAGGAGCAGCCGCCGCCCGCCGGAAGCCGCGCCCGCCGGAAGCCGCACTCAGTCGCCGCCCGCCGCTCTGTGCCCGTAGTCGAAATCACACTTCTCCAGGAAGGCCCTCGCCATCAGCGTAGCGCCCACCCGGTTGGGATGAACCCTGTCCCAGGCGATAAAGGCGGAATGACGGATCCGGCAGTAATCCTCGTAGACCTGCTGGAAATTCACGAAAATGCAGCCGTGCTTCTCCGCCAGTCTTTCGCAGATTGCCACATACTCGTCCATCCTCCGGCGCATCCTGTCCTCCCGGTTGGGCTCCATATAATAGGGCGAGAGCAGAAAAATTCCCTTCACCTTCCCCTTTACCGCCAGAATCATCTTCTCGACGTTCCGCTCGTACTCCTCCGGCTGCACCTGACAATCCGGCATGGCGGGAGAGTCAAACTGCCGCCAGACGTCGTTGATCCCGATGCAGATCGAAACCCAGTCCGGCTTCAGATCCACAACGTCCCTCTGGAAACGCTCCAGCAAGTCCCGGCTGGTGTTCCCGGAGATCCCGGAGTTTGTAACCCGGATATTCCGCTCCGGATAAAACGCCGCCAGCATATTATCCACAATCCGCACATAGCCCGTCCCCAGACTCTCGAAGAGCCCCTCTCCCACAGGCTGGGCGCTCCCCATATCCGTCACCGAATCTCCCGCAAACACAATCCGATCCATATCCTCAAAAATCATACCATACCTCCTTCCCCGCCTCCGGCGGGATTCTTCTGAAAAATTTACCTCATCGGTCATTCAGACCCTGCCGCATCATTCCTCTTTCGCTGGCTGATCGAAGGAATCTCCCGGCAGCTTACTGACTTTGCGAGCTAAACTCGCTTTTTATAATATCAGAAAACCGGCAGCTATACAAGATAACCGCCGGTTTTTCTTCTCATCAAATTGTACCGCTTGCCGCAGGCAACGCCTGCAAACGCAGCACATTATTCCGCAGCCGCCAGAACCAGCTCCGCGTCGATCACGCCTACCGCTTCGCTCGCCAGATAATACTTCAGAACCGCGCCCGCGTCGCCAAACTCGGAAACCAACTCGCCCGCGTTGTCAAACTGGAAGGTAAAGACAAAGTTATCCATCGTCCAGGTTCCCTGGTCGATATCCATACCCGTACCGAGAACGTCCGCATGTACGATAACGCTTCCGTCGCTGTAAAGCGTCCCGGTTACGTCCGCCGTCAGATTCTCTCCCATAGGTGCCTGACCGGCCATGGTATACTCGGGAGACGGCGCGCTGCTGGCCGCGAAGCTGATGACCAGCTCCGTATCCACCTCGCCCAGCACCTCGCTGGAAACCACATATTTCAGGACAGCTCCGGCCTCTCCCAGCTCCGATGCCAGCTCGCCCGCGTTCTTAAACTGGAAGCTGACGGTATAACCGTCCTCGCCCATGCTCCAGGTTCCCTCGTCCAGCGGGAACTCCGAACCGAAGGCGGAAGCGATTACCGTTACGCTGCCGTCGTCATACAGCTTGCCGATCACGTCCGCGTCCACTTCCTGCCCGGGGATCGGCGCGGTTCCGATCATCTCCAGCATTGCCTGAGGCCCGGAATCGGCGGTATTGATCATATTGATTCCCGCTCCGCCCTCCGGAGTATAAACGCCCGCGGACTCGTCCGCGGAGACAGCGATCACCGCCGCCGTATCGGAGTCGGAATCCGGCGTCAGGGTATATTCATAACCGTCCGCGGCCTCCGCCATAGACCAGGTTCCCTCTACCATCATATCCACCATATCCAGATATCTTCCGTTGTGATACAGGGTCAGGGTCGAGGTAACTTCCTCCGCCGCCACAAAGTCGAGATAAGGCTGGCCTACCTCCCCTTCATAGGTTCCCAGATACTTGGAAGCGGGATCCGCGTCATGATAGAAGAAGCAGTTTTCCGCGCCGGTTCCGGCAATCGGACTGTCGTTGTAAAGGATGCCGCCGTCAAAGCCGCAGGCTCCCAGCTCGTTGCCGTCAAAGTCGTAGAAGGTAACGGTATAGGCCGCCGTTCCCTCCGTATAGTTCGGAGGATCCGCCAACCCGTCCTCCCGGGTCGCCGTACATTTATAGGCCATATCCTTCTGTTCCACGGTATAAGTACCTACATAGGTGATCTGGTTCCAGGCAAAGCCCGCATAGAAGACAGCGCCTAAAACAGGCTGCTCCGGATAAAAGTGGAAGAACGCGCACATATCGTCCATTCCCTCAACCGGGTAAGTAAAGGAGTAATACCCTTCCGTAATCATTTCCAGCGGGTCAGTGGACGCCGCGGGCTGCTCCGGCTGGGTCGACTCCTGGACGGGCTCCATGCTTTCCACAGGATTCTCCGAAGAAGGCTCCGACTCGCCGGGCGCGGACTGGCCGCCGCAGCCTGCCAGCAGGGAAACGCAAAGCAGGGCGCTCGTCAACAATGCTAAAATCTTTTTTCCTTTCATAATAAACCTCCGTCTCAAGATTTTCCTTTTCAGGATAGGTTCATTATGACATTTTCCGCCGAAAAATTATCCCCCCAAATCCGATTCAAAATCCCACAAATCCGACTATTCTTCCCTCTGCAAATCATACTGCCGCTGCTTTTCGCGGATGATCTCGTCCATCCCGGCCATCTTCAGCTGCAGAAGGAACTCCTGATACAGGGGATCGACCTCCGCACTGCCGCTCTCCAACAGGGGCACGTACTTCTCCGTCACCTTCCGCACCGCCGCCAGCTCCCCGCTGACCGGCTCCGTATCGAAGGAAAAATCCAAGGCCTCCTCCCGGTTTCGCAGAGCCTCCTGTTCGTAAGTCCGCTTCCGCTCTATCGTCTCCGGCGAATCGAAGGTGTACATCCTTCTTCTGTCCCCGTAAAGATACAGGGGATTATAATAACCCGTCGTACTCCGATAGACGCCGTAGGGATAGCCGATCCGCCCGGTCTCCACGTCCAGCACCACATAATGCCTGCTGGCAATCCCGTACTGGATCAGATTGGCGATCCTTTCGTCCGTGTACATCAGGTTCAGGAACCTCATAGCCGCCTCCGGATTCCCGCTGGTAACGGGAATCGTCCAGAAGCCGCTCCTGGAATTCCCGGCTTCCAGGACGACTGGACTGGTTCGCAGGCAAATCGTTTTCTCCCCGAAAATCTCCTCCTGACTATATCCTGGCGAGCTGGCCCAGGGATAGGAAAGAACAAGCCCTTCTGCAATCAGCTCCTCCTGATAGGCGTCCGTAAACGCCGCGTCCGGATAGATATAACCCGCCTTGTAGCAGTCTCTCAGCCAATACAGGTACGCGAGATATTCCTGAGACTCATAATAATCCGCCACCAGGCCCTCCTCCGTCAGGATACCGGAGACCGGATCCCCTCCCAGCCCGCTCCGGGGGCCGCCGTAATAAGTCCAGGCGGAAGAGGTATTCCCCGCCGTGATCTGACCTAAGGGATAGCTGTCCGGGTAGAGCTCCTTGCATCTTTGAAAGAACTCTCCCAGCTCCTCCAGGGTATAAACATGCTTTTCCCCGTAATCCAGCCCGGCCTTTTCCGCCAGGGATTCCGCCACCCAGAGACCCACGCCGCTTCCGGCATAATCCGGAATTACCGACACACCGTAAGCCTCCCCCCTGACGACAGCCCCTTCGGTCAGACGGATGCCCTCCTCCGCAAATCCCAAAAGCTCCTGCCCCTCTTTCTCCAGCAGCCCGTCCAGAGGATACAGCATCTTCTGGTTGACGTAGGTCGTGATATCCTGATAGTTCAGCATCATCAGGTCGATTCGCTCCCCCCGGCTGATCCAGAGGGGGTATTCCGTAAACGCCTCCGAAGCGCCTGCCACCCGGAATTCGATCTCCACCCCGATCTCCTCGACGCTGATCCGGTTGATCTCCTCCGTCACCTCCTCCAGATCCCGAATCGAGCTGGTCGGCATCGTCTGGTAGGTCACAATCAGGCGCTCCGCCGCCTCATAGGATGAAGGCGCATCCTCCGAGGACGGCGTCTCCGCGTCTTCCCTCTGCCCCCCCTGACAGCCGGTCAGAAAAAGGGCAGTTGAAAGCAGGCAGAAGCAGGCTTTCCCATATCTTCGGAGCTTCTCTCTTCTTCTCAATTCCGCGCCTCCTCTCCCGGTTTCTCCTCTGTCTTCCTTGATTCCTGCTTCGCCTTCCCGGTTTTCTCCTCTGTCCTTCCGGAGTCCTCCTCCGGCTTCCCGGTTTTCTCCTCTGTCCTTCCGGAGTCCTTCTCCGGTTTCCCGGTTTTCTCCTCTGTCCTTCTGGAGTCCTTCTCCGCCTTCCCGGTTTTCTCCTCTGTCCTTCCGGAGTCCTCCTCCGCCTTCCCGGTTTTCTCCTCTGTCCTTCCGGAGTCCTTCTCCGCCTTCCCCGGCAGCTCCCGCAGCCCGCCGTCCTCCTCCAGGAACGGCAGATCCAGCCAGACCTGCGTCCCCTGGTTCGGACTGCTGACAAGATTCATGGACGCGTTCCCGCCGTAAAAGACCTCCAGCCTTCTTCTGCAATTCCAGACGCCGATGTGCTCCTTCCCCATCCTGTCCCGGTAAATCTCTCCCTTCTGCAGGCGTTCCAGAATCTCCGGCTTAATGCCCCGCCCTGTGTCGCAGACCGAGATCAGAAGCCTCTCCTCCTGACGCCGGATGTTGATCAGTACCTCGATGGTTCCCCCGGGAATCAGCGCGTATTTCATGGCGTTCTCCACGAAATTCTCAATCAGAAGCGGCGGCACCAGCGCCTCCTCGCAGTCCGGCTGTATGTTATAGGCGCTGGTAAAGGCTCCCGGAAAGCGGATCTTCTGGATTCCCACATAATTCTCCACAAACTCCATCTCCTTCCGAAGCGGCACAAACCGATCCGTCTCCTTCAGGGAATAGCGGAAATACTCCACCAGCAGCAGGGAATACTCCTGAATGCACTGATAATTCCGGGACTGCGCCAAACTGTAAATCATATTAAAGGAATTGAGCAGCATATGCGGATTTACCTGAAGCCGCAGATTGTTCAGCTGGGCCTGGAACATCCTGGCGTCCTTCTCCTTCGACAGCCCAAGCTCCGCCGCCATGCGGTTAAAGCTCCGGTACAGGAAGACGAACTCCTCGCTCTCCCGCTTATCCCACTTCTCAATCCGGTATTCCAGATGCTCCCGCTCCAGCTCCTGCATCCCGTAATAGAGCGCGCCCAAGGCGTTCAGCACCCGCTTCCGAAGCGCCTTCCAGAGGAAAAACGCCAGCAGGACGGAGCCCAGGGACAGCAGCAGCAAAACCCAGTACAACACGGGAACCCTGCTCTGATAGCTTTGGTTCTCCGTCCGGATTCCTACCCGCAGATCCATCCCGTCCGCCTGCCAGAAAATATTTTCGCCGAGAATACTCCGCTCAAAAAGGCTCTCCCAATCTCTCCCCGGAACCAGCCGGAACCTCCCGTCCCGGAAAGTATATATCGTCCCCCCGCTCTCCAGATAGACCGGATTCTCCGACCAAAGGCCGGAGCTTCCCAGCGTCTCAATCTCCTGCTCCAGATCCAACAGAAAGCCCACGTCGTAGTTCGTGTATTCGTACTGCCTGCAGAGGAAACGCCGTCCCGCCAGGGAGCGGATCCGCCAGACTCCGGAGCTTTCCGCGGATGCGTTCTCCGGCGGACTGTTTTCTGCGCCGCCCTCCTTCGACGGATTTCCCGCAGAATCATTTCCTGCGGCAGCTTCCTTCGGAGCGCTTCCCTCAGAAACTTCTCTCAATCCGCTCTCCGGCGCAATATCCCCCGCCGCGGTTTCCGCTCCCCGAATACTGTCTTCATACTCCGCCCGAATCTCCCGCTTCAGCGCTTCGATCCAGGAGGCCTGGTACTGACCGGCGCTGTAACGGGCCAATACCCTGCCGCTCTTCCGGTCGATCAGACAGGCTGCTCCTGCCATACCGGAGGTCTCTCCCAGCTCCTTCAGCCTCCCCAGCATCTCGATCTCCGCCAGAGGGTCGCTGTCGGAGGCCAGGGTCAGCTCCGTCATATAGCTGACCAGAAAGTCCGAATAGCCCTCCTCCAGCCTTTCCAGCCCCAGCGTCACCCGGCTCATGGCCGTATCCAGCTCCCGCTGATAAGCGTCCCGAATCTGCCCGGAGGCCTGGAAAAAGATGACCCCGCTTACCAGGATCGCCAGCAGATTCACCGGCAGGAAGGTCACCGTGACCAGATAGGCCAGCCGGACGGAAAGCGTATTCCATTTTCCCCGTTTTTTTCCGAGCCGCCGCCCCTTTTCCGCCATGTCTTCCCCCTCCTGTTCCTTCATTATATTTTATGGCGTTCCCTTTCGCAATCTTTTTCCGAAACTTTCCGGATACTTCAAAACGGCGCAGCCTCCGCCGCGCCGTTTCGCTATTTATACTTATCCTTTAATTCCTCCCGCGATGACGCCCTTTTCCAGCTTATCCTGGAAGAAGGGGAAGAGAATCACGATGGGCAGGGTCGCCGCCACGATAACGGCGTACCGGATCAGGTATCTGCTGTAGTCCGGGTTGGAGGACTGCAGAAAATTCTCGTTGTTCGCCGTGATCTCCTTGATGTAGAGCTGCAGCGGCCAGAGGTTTCTCTTGTTGGGCACATAGATCGACGCCTGCAGCCAGGAGTTCCACTGCCCTACCACACTGTTCAGGATGATGACGGAGCCAAGGTTCATCGCCTGGGGCAGCATGATCTGGCTCATGGTGCGGAAGTGTCCCGCGCCGTCGATCCGGGCCGCCTCGTACATCTCCCTTGGAACCGAGTTAAAGGCGTTCATCATCATGACCATGAACATGGCGTTGGTGCATCCCGGGATAATCAGCGCCAGACGGGTTCCCACCCAGCCCAGCTTCCGGATCACCATATAGGTCGGCACCATCCCGCCGCCGAAGAGCATGGTAACCATCATCGCCATAATCATGACGGTCTTCAGCCTGGTATCCCGGCTCATGGCGTAGCCTGCGGTACAGGCGATGAAAAAGCCCAGGGCCGTGGAGGAGACCGTATAAAGAATCGTGTTGAGATATCCGGTGATAATACTGCTGTCCTTGAAAATGTGCCGGTAGCCCGCCAGGGTAAAGCCCCCCTGGGGCAGCCAGGCCACTCCCTCGTGGGTCATCAGGATCTTCCCGTCCGAGAAGGAGGACATCAGTACATGCCACATAGGCACCAGGCTGCAGAAGGCCACCAGGGCGCAGAGCAGAATCACGATAATATCTACGATTCTGTCCCCGACGCTGGGATGCTCCACCATGGAGGAGACTCTGTTGTCGTCGTTCACATCGATTTTTTTCTTTCTCAAGCTCATGTTCTCCTCCTTTCCTAGAACAGGGAATTGCCGTCGCCGACCTTTTTACTTAAGGCGTTGGAGCCGACCAGCAGCACAGTACTCACAACAGACTGGAACAGGCCCGAGGCCGCGGAGAGACTGTAATTGTTTCCTCCTCCGCCGAAGGCCAGCCGATAAGTATAGGTATATACCGTATCCGCCACATTATAGGTGGAGGGCATATAAAGAAGCAGGATATTGTCGTAGCCTGTGGAAAAGCTCAGGCCGATATTCAGGACGAACATCATGACGATGGTCGGCATAATGCAGGGGAGAGTAATCTTCACCATTCTCTGCAGCCGGGAGGCCCCGTCGATAGCCGCGGCCTCGTGCAGGTCGCCGTTCACCGTTGCTATAGCCGCCACATACATGATGGAGCCCCAGCCGATCCCCTGCCAGACGCCCATCAGGACATAGATGATCCAGAAGACCGGGATCTTATCGTTGGCAAACCAGTTCTGGTTTTCCGCCCCGAATTTCGTCAGCAGCATGGTCAGCGGGCCGTCCTTCGACAAAAACTCGGTAAACAGGGCGCAGACCACGACCGCCGCCACAAAGTTCGGCAGATAGGAGCAGGTCTGCACCGTCCTCTTATATCGCTTGCTCTTCAGCATACTGAGCAGGAAAGCAAAGAGGATGGGGAACACAAAGCCGATAGTCGCCTTGATCACCGCGATACAGACCGTATTCCGCAGGGCGATGGGAAAATCCCCGCCTGTAAAAAGGATTACGAAATTTGTCATGCCGACCCACTTACTGCCGAAGAACCCCTTCCGCACCTCGTAATCCTCGAAGGCCATAACGATACCGAACATGGGGAAATAATGCAGTACAACGGTCATGACAAAGGCCGGCAGGAACATCAGGTATACGGTTCCGTTTCTCTTGAAATCCTGTTTCCAAGACAGCTTCCTGGGCTTAAACACATCTCTTCCCTTCGCCATAGGTCTACTCCTTTCCTATCCGATAAAAGGATTTGCGTCGATGTAGGGCTGCAGCAGGTCGGTGATCTTCTGATAGTTGAACTTTTTCAGCATGGTACACCAGGTATTCCAGTCCTCATCGTTGTCAATATCCGTGACGCCCTTGATAAACTCGTAGGTATGCTGCTCCATATAATTCAGCACCTTCGTCTGGGTATCCGTGATCGTCTTCGAATCCTCGCTGGTCAAGTTGGAAAAGGCGTCGCTGCCCCAGATCTGACCCTTGTTGATATACTTTACCCAAAGCTCCAGGCTGTGCTCGTAGGTCTCCGCGTAGCCTTCGTCTACGCTGCTGACCAGGGTCAGTCCTGGAATCTTATCCGCGCAGGTCGCGATCATCAGTCCGCCCGCGTCGTTTACAATCGCGTCCACCTTCTTATAACGCCCGTCCTCACCCATGGTATAGGTTCCGCCGCCAATTCCGTTCTTTTCATAGAAGGAGGTATCCAATCCCGCTTCCTCCATCTGTGCCGGGGTCGCTCCCAGCGTACGGATCACCGCTCCCTCCTCGGAATAAAGATAATCCAGCATACTCAACAGGGGGCCGAGATCCTTCTCCTGGGCTCCATCCATCACCAAAAATCCTGTACCCGTCAGTCCGGTGGCCGCCTGGGTCGCCCAGGGCTCTATGTTCTTACATTCCGCCGTCCCGTAGACGTCGTTGATAGGCCACGCGCAGCCAGCCACATAGATTCCCTCGGTATAGCCGCCGTCGTGCAGATCCAACCGGCCGCCCAACTCGCCCTGGGTGCCGATCCACATGCCGATCTTGCCCAGACGCTTGTTGGTATCGTCAATGGCGTAGAAGATGTCGCTGGTTCTCTCGTTGAAATCCTGATCCAGCCAGCCCTTCTCGTACCAGTTGTTCAGGCACTGCAGATAGGCTCTCATGAACTCGGAGTCGCCGCCGAAGCGCACCTGGTCGTCGGAACCCTTATACCAGACGGGGATTGCCTCACCGAAGCAGGAGCAGAGGCCGCCGGACCACATATAGCCGGGATAATAGATACTGGTGCAGTAGGAATCTGTAATCCCCAGATCCGCCAGGGCCGTCTCAAAGATCCCGAACATCCATTCCCAGTCGCTGATATAGACAGGATCCGTATTCCCGCTGGGAAATACGACGTCGTCCACCCAGCTGTCTACGTCCGCGGGATCCGTATAACCCCCGGTAAAGTCCGCCCCGGTCTGGGGATTCTTTCCGTATTTTACAATCCAATCCCTGCGGTACATGGTGCCGGAAAAGTAATAGGGATAATCCTCGTTGACTCCGTTGATCACCAGAATCTTATCCTCACCGTCAATATTGAATACGCATTTACTTCTCACTGCCTCGTTCGTCTCGATGAAATGATAATAATTCGGCATATACTGCTTGACCAGATCGGTCAGATCGAGAATGCTCTCCGCTTCCAGCATAAGAGGCGGCGCTTCCGCTACCGAGTTTTGCATCAGCGTAGGGAAGTCTCCCGTCGCCATCATGGTCTCGTAGTTGTTCTGCTGTCCGCCCGCCGGGGGAACCTGGAACTCCAAGGAGATCGTATCCCCGTTCTCCCCCCAGGTCTTGCTCAGCAGGTACTGAATCGTCGGATTATCCGCATAATCCGTATAATAGGACGCGTCCTGCGCATTATAAAGCCAGACCGTATAGGTATGATCCGCCGAGGCGCTGCTCGCCGAATCCCCGCAGCCCGCCAGGGAAAGCGTCATGAGACCGCACGCCGCAGCCATTGCAAATTTTCGGAACCCTTTCATAAGAACCCTCCTTGTTTTCGTCTTTTGATAAATTCATTATAAAAGAAATTTTTTCAAAAAACTTTATGAAATCCGATTAGAACTACAACAAATCCGACCTTGTCGGAGAAATAGTCCGCGCTGCGGCTCGGAAAGGAACGCTTCGCGTTCCTTCGAAATATCTTCGGGAAACCGGAAGAATTCCAAGTAACAGCCCGGAAGCCCCTAACGGGGCGGAACTCTTGAGCTGTAAAGAAAATCTCTATCCTTCCGAGACAATAACCCTCGCCCGGGCCAGATTCTTGATCTGGGTATAGGGCTCCTCCCGGTCGCCGTCCCGCTGACTCTTTACAAAAGCGGTGGCGAAGTAGGTTCCGGGCTTGTCGTAGCGGGTCGTCACCGTCGCCGTCCCGGCCTGCAGGCCTTCGGCCGTAACATAATTCTTCAGCTCGCCCGGTACTCTCTGGGAGCGTCCCTGGGACAGGAAATCCTTGTAATCCCCGCCCTTGTCCCGGCTGGCCCAGGTGCCGAACATGGGATCCGAGAAGGAGAACTGCAGCTCCGTCACCTGACCCGCTCCCTCCGGAACCTCCGCCACCGCGGTCAGGGTCACCGGCTCGCCCGGCTTGACATGAGCGCAGGTCTGTCCGTTGACCGTTAGAGTCACTACGGGCTGGAGTCCTCTCCTCTCCTTCGCCGTCCCGGCGATCCGGACGCAGCCGCCCTCCATCTCGTAACAGGAGGACGGTCTGGGCTCGACGCCCCGCTCCACCCAATCGCTAAGATCCAGCAGCGCCTGCTTTAAACCTCCCAGATAATTGACGATCATATCCGTATCCAGGCTGGAGACGTCCCCGTGTAGACATCTCTCGTAATAATAAATTCGAAAATCCTCCTCGCTGCCCTTGGCCCTGCGCACCGCGCTCCGATACCAGTCGCCGCACCAGGGGCAGGTAGACTCATCCATCAGGGACTGGGTCAGGATCACCTTGCCCTGAATCGTTCCCTCCTGTACCGTGCCGGTGCCGCAGAAGCCGGGCCCCATGATCTTTTCCCGCTGGGGGATAGCCGGCGTGCCGTCCTCCCTCCGAAACTGATCCCAGGCATGGAACGAGGGATCCGGCGGAACCTGATGACGATAGTAGGACTGCACTGCAATATAGTCCGAGTTATCCAGCGTCAGGACATCCCCAGGCTGCACGGATTTTAAAACCGCCTCCATATCGTCCATTCCATAGCTCATCCCAATCGTAATTCCGTTCCCCCGGATCTCGCCCAGCAGCATGGTCTTGCCCACAGCCGCCCCGGTCTCAAAGCCGATGGTCACGCCCTTCAGATAAAGATCCTCCCCCCGGGGAACCTCCTCCAGCTCGATCCAGGCTCCGCCTCCGTCCGCCAGAGCCTTCTTCCAGGCGGTATCCACGCCGTTGGTATATTCCTCCTCCTTCGCTCCATCCGTCTGATCCAGTCCTTCGGCTCCCTGCGCTGTTCCTCCCGAAAGATCGGTTTGACCTGCTTTTTCCGTGTTTTTCGCGAGATCACTCTGCCCAGTTCTTTCCGTTCCTGATCTTTCCTCTCCTGTGGTCTGACCTTTCTCTTCCGGCTTCTCCCCGGGCAGATGCACCCCGACTACCTTACTCTTAAACTGCAGCCTGTCCCGGAGGGCGTTGCTGCCCGGCTCCGCGCCAAGATACCCCGGCTTCTCCCAGAAGTCCCGGAAGTACTCCGGATCGCTCATGCGGATCCCCGGCATCAATACTGGCAGGGAACCGTCGTCCCAGCGACCCGCCGCCTCCATAAACCAGGCCTGGGGCGGAAAGCCCATCAGCGTAATCTCCCGCAGCATCTTCGCCTCGTCCTCCGTCAGCCCCTCATACATATCCCCGCTGCCGCCCGCATCCAGCGCGTCCACAATCTTCCCCACCGCGTGGCGCAGCGTCCTCATCCCCTGTACATGAAGGGTGATGGTGTTGGGCAGGGAATAGGGCGAGCCGATGACAAAGGGACAAGCCCCGTCCCATGCGTTCGTGTTCTCGATACAGGCGATGGACTTATAACCTCCGCCGCTGCCGCCGAACACATAGCCGTAAGGGCGGGAACAGCCGTAATACTCCTCCGCCACCTTCCGGGAATACTCCGCTGCCGCCGCGCTGGACTTCCAGAGCTTATGCGGCTCCGGATGACCTCCGAAGGCGCTGACGGACTCCATATTCGTCTCCACAAAGTAAGCCCCATTCTTCAGGCAGAAGGCAATCGTATCGTCCTCCCCCTTCCTGCCCAGGGACGCCACCTCCTCGTCCGGCCCCGGGAACGGGCAGAGGTACTGGTAAAAGCGCCCTCGGAAGCTCTGCTTCTCCGGGAAGCAGAATACAAACTTCGCCCCGGTTCCCTCAAAGCCGCCGTGAACATAACGGAAGGGAAGCCTGCCCCCGTCCGGCAGCTCCCGCTCCCGCATCTCGTCCTCATCGATGTAGGGTCTTGCGTAATACGAATCCTTCTTCGCGTCGTAAATTACCTTTTCGCTCATCCTTCCTCCTGTCTGCGCGCCGATGCGCGCTACTCGCAGCCGGGCAAACCGTTTTCACCTGCTCCGGGCCGGCGTCTCCGTTATCGTTTCCTGGTTTTCCTTTGCATCAGCCAAGCGCACACTTCACGCTCCTTGTCCTGCTTCGCAGGATATTTGCTCGTTATATTGTAACTGACTTTCTTACGCGGCGCATTACGGAATCCGCCCGAAACTATCACAAATCCGACCTCTTATCCTCCGATGAGCGCAGTCACAAAGACGACTTTTCAAAAAACGGTTCCTTTTTTCCGCCCAATGACGCAACCTGAAAAAAACTCTTGTTCGTTCTCCCGATATCCTTTATACTGGTAGTAACAATCTAATCAACAGGAGGGGCTTTACCATGTATTATAACGATCAAATCTGGATCGGCGATGCGGACGGGGAAAAAATCTGCATTCTGCCGAAAATGGCGAACCGGCACGGCCTGATCGCAGGCGCTACCGGCACCGGCAAGACCGTCACGCTGAAGGTTCTGGCGGAATCCTTCAGCGACGCGGGCGTACCGGTCTTTCTGGCGGACGTCAAGGGCGACCTGGCCGGTATGTGCCGTCCCGGTCAGGACAGCGCGGATATGCAGGAACGCATCGCGCGCTTCGGCCTGAACCAATGCGGTTTTTCCTACCAGTCCTACCCCAGCGTATTCTGGGATGTCTACGGGAAAATGGGGATTCCTCTGCGCACCACCGTCTCCGAGATGGGGCCGATTCTCCTGGGACGGCTGATGGACTTAACCCCCGCCCAGACCGACGTCCTGAATATCGCCTTCAAGATTGCCGACGATAACAGCCTTCTGCTCATCGACACAAAGGATCTGAAGGCCATACTGCAGTACATCGGCGAAAACGCGGCGGATTTCAGCATGGAATACGGCAATATCCCCAAGCAGAGCGTAACCACCATCATCCGGCACGTGGTCGCGCTGGAATCCAAGGGCGCGGAGGAGTTTTTCACGGAACCCGCCATGAATATCGCCGACTGGTTCGCCCTGGGCGCGGGCGGCAAGGGCGCGATCAATATCCTGGACTGCCGCGAGCTGGTCAACGATCCCACGATGTACTCCATCTTCCTGCTCTGGATGCTGTCCGAGCTGTTCGAGACCCTCCCCGAGATCGGCGATCCGGCCAAGCCTCGCATGGTGTTCTTCTTCGACGAGGCGCATCTGCTCTTTGACAGCGTAACGAAAACCCTACAGGAAAAGATCGAGCAGATCGTAAAGCTGATCCGCTCCAGAGGCGTCGGCATCTACTTTATCACCCAGGCACCCAAGGATATTCCGGACGGCGTTTTAAGCCAGCTTGGCAATAAGATCCAGCACGCCCTGCGCGCCTATACTCCCGCCGACGAAAAGGGCATCAAGGCGGCTGCCGCCTCCTTCCGAACCAACCCGGCCTTCGATACCAAGACCGTCCTTTCCGAGCTGGGCACCGGGGAAGCGCTGGTCTCCGTCCTGGACGAGGGCGGCATCCCGACCATCGTAAAGCGCTGCCGTATTCTCCCGCCCCAGAGCCTTATGGGGCCGATTCCGGACGAGGAAAAAAAGCGGGAGGTTCTGATGAATAACCTCTACCTTCGCTATAAGGACGCCCAGGATCCCGACAGCGCCTATGAATTCTTGCAGCGGAAGCGCCAGCAGGACGTTCTGGAGCTGGAGCGCTTAAAGCAGGAGGAGGACGCCCGCAAGGCGGCGGAGAAAGAACAGGCCGCTGCGGAAAAGGCTGCCGAAAGGGAGCGGATCGCAGCCGAGAAGGCCGCGGAAAAAGAGCGGATCGCAGCCGAGAAGGCCGCGGAAAAGGAAAGGCTTGCCGCGGAAAAAGCCGCCCAAAAGGAAGCGGAAAAGAAACAGCAGGCGATCAAATCCGGCATCAAGAGCGTAGCCGGAACCGCCGCGGGCACCATCGGCCGCGAGGTCGGAAATACCCTGGGGAAGACGATCGGCGGCTCCTTCGGCAAGAAGCTGGGCGGCAACGTAGGCGCGCAGCTGGGCCGAAGCATCCTTGGAACATTCTTGAAATAAGCGTTTATCTGCGAAATGCTTCGAAGAATTTTTTCCCGAACAACAGAATTCCTGCTTTGCAGGAATTCGATTGACAGGAACAATAGAACTCACGCTTCGCTGGAATTCGATTGACATGAATAACGGGCCGACGGCATTCTGCAAAATGCCGTCGGCCCGTTATCATCTTATTCGCCAGCTCCCGCCAGTGATGATAGTGGTCACAGGCAGTATGGCAGATCTCATTTTTATTCATTTTCCCCTTGGGCATATTATCCCAGATGCCGGGAGCGCGTCCGTCTTCGTCCCAAGCCCTTCCGCCTGTGCGGCGGCGCTGGCTGCACTCTCATCGAAATTTGGGGAAATTCCATTACTCTACCCTCCTCGCAGCCGTCCCATAGCACAATCGCAGCTTTGAAAACAAATCCGACAAAGTCAGCCGCGCGTCCACGCTGTCGTACACCCGTATCAGCTTGCTGTCCGCCCTCGGAGTGTATGTATAATCGTCGTTGATATAGGGCGCATGCTCCATGTGGTAGCACGGAAGCGCGGAATTTTGCAGAAGCACGGAAACCGTCGGATTATCCCCGATGCTCCAGATTTCTCCATGCGGGAAATCTCCCGGCGTCATGCCCATTTTTTCGTTAAATGTCAACATCTCGTCGCAAAGATACGCGCCAATCTCCCCGCAGGGGGCAATTTTGTCTACCAGCTCCGACAGGGAAAACTCCATCGTAACATACACGTTGACGGGGATCTGCCAGATTTCCATCGGGCTGTTGAAGAGAACCCTGGCCGCCAGAATGTCCTGCTTCAGATTGAACTCGTCGCCGCCCTCCGGGTATTTCCCTCCGCCGATCCAGATCGCAATCACCTTGTCCACAATCGACGGCTCCTTCAAGTAGGCAATGGCCAAATCCGTCAGACATCCCTGTAATGCCACATATAGCGGCCTGTCATCCTTCTTCCTGGCCTGCTGGATAATAAAGTCCGCGCCCTCGCTTTCCGGTAAATCCTCCGCCTTGTCCGACTGCAGTTCGATGACGCTGCCCCGGAGCATCGGCACATCGTCGATCTCCGCCAGCTTCAGGATTTTTAAGCCCTCCTGATAGCTTTTTTCCATGGACTGGCACCGGGGCGTGGTCATAGATTGCTTCTCCTCGTCCTGCTGCATCATCGCCCTTTCAAACTCTTCCGGGCTCATCCCCCGCTGCTTTGCCACCATGGGCAGCAAAACGCCCATCACCCACTCGTTATGTCCGGCGATGATGCCCTCCACCTCCTCGGAGGGGGTCAGCAGATGATGCATAATCGCGAACGGATCGTCCGCCTCATTGCAGATATCCGTATGCACGATGACGCGTTTTCTTTTTTTCTCCGGCACGGTGAAGCGCAGCCGCTGTAGTATTTCTTCTCGTTTCATGTTCATACCTCCTTGCGCGCTCCGCGCGCATACCAATCAATAGTCGCCCCTAAAGGGTTCCATTCTTATGCTGCCCCGCGATAAAGTCCCGATACCACAGGGCGCTGTCCTTGCAGATTCTCTCCTGGGTTTCAAAATCAACATGCACAATACCGTAACGATCGGAAAAGCCCAGGCACCATTCCCAGTTATCCAGCAGGGACCATAAGTAATAGCCCCGAATATCCGCACCCTCCTCGATCGCTTTGGAAATCCAGTATAAAAATCCTTCTACGTATCTTATTCTTTCCTGGTCATGGATTCCGCCGTCCTCCGTCACCGCTTCCCCGCAGTTATGGGTTCCATTCTCCGTGACATAAATCGGGATATCCAGATGATAGTCCTTTTTCAGGATTTGGACGGCATCGTACACCGCTTTGGGATAATATTCCGCGCCATTATCCAGATAATTACCGCCGGTATGCTTCCTTACCTCTTTCTTCAGCAGTTCCGCATCCGCGCAATCCACTACACGATTGTAGCAATTCAGCCCGAAAAAGTCAATCGGCGCGGAAATATTCCGCATGTCGTCCTCCATCATGACCGGCATACAGTTTTCCTTCTTCATGTAATCCAGAAGCGCGTCTGTATAAGCGCCGTTAAAGATCGGATTCAGATAAGATCGATAGGCCTTCTCGTTTTCCAGCTCGGCAATCGCGACATCCTCCGCGTTGTCCGGGCGCAGCGGATGGTGGTTCCAGATATCCACCACAATACCGATTTTAGATCCCTTCGGGTTCTCCTGCCGGAAACGCTCCACGCCTTCCCCATGGGCCAGAAGGACATGATGATTTGCCTGCCGCCCAAACGCCTCGCCTCTTCTCCCGGGCGCAAAGCCTCCCTGACCATACCCCACATAGGTTGCAATGGGCTCGTTGATTGTCGTCCAAAGCGGGACGCTCTCCCCCAGCTCGCGGAAGATACAGGACGCATATTCCCCATACCACTTCACAACCTCCCTGTTCAGCCATCCGCCTTCCCTCTCCAGCTCATAGGGCAGATCCCAGTGATATAATGTGGCGTTGGGTGTGATATCCGCATTGTGAAGCCCGTCGATCAGGCGCTTGTAAAAGTCCAGTCCTTTTTGATTGATCCGCCCCTTCCCCTCGGGCATGACGCGGGACCATGAAATCGAAAAGCGGAAAGACTCCACGTTCAGGCTTTTCATCAGCTCAATGTCGTCCCGCCATCTGTGATAGAAATTACATCCCGCATCCGGTCTTGTACCATCGGCGATCGCCCCGGGTATCCTGGAAAAGACATCCCAGATCGATAAGCCCCTTCCGTCGTCCCGCATACCGCCTTCCACCTGCGCCGCGCTTGTGGCGACGCCAAAGAGGAAATCCTTCGGAAATTTCATTTTTTTATCGCACATCTCCTTCGTCCCTTTCTTCTGCCGCTTGTTCTCTTTCGATGTTCGATCAGTCCGTTGACCTGATACTATCTTATCAAGCCGAAAAAATTCTGAATCTCAGAAATCCGATTAGAATTATGGCAAATCCGCCTTCCTGACTACTCCTTCCAGATATTTTTCCCCTCATGCAGAGGGATCACTCTATCCTGGCATATCACGGCGATACCGCTTGCATTTTGGGGCAGCGTCACCTGATATGCAATCTCCTTCTCTCTGCGCCTGTAGGAAAATTCCAGCATTCCCTGCCTTATCTCCACACGTCCCGAAAGATTCGGAAGCGCTTCTATTTCCTTAAAATGCGGCTCTATCCGCACCGTCCCGTCCCGATCTGTGTGCACGCCGGCAATCGCGCAGACCATCTCATACATAGGCAGCGAGCTCCACGCATGGCATTCACTCCGGGAAGTGTACTCCGGAACCTCCGGACAGGTGGTGCAGTGCTCGTCCAGCAGCTCTATCCATCGGCGCAGGCTCCGATATGTCAGCCCGTATTCCCCCGCCGCTTCACAGGCGCGAAACAGCTCATACGACGTAGAGAAGCTGCAGGGAATGATTTCTCCACGTCCTGAGACTGCCCCTTCTCCAAAGGCCGCCCGCATCACCTTCGCCGCCTCTTCCTTTCCGCACATGCCGCACAATACCGCCCAGCTTTGGGCGTGCTGGGAATACTCTTCAAATTCCGGCCCCTCCCGGTATAGGCATCTTGCTTCGTTATAGCATACCCTCTGTACGGTTTCTGTAATCGTCTTCTTTCTGCGACGATACTCCTCCGCCATCCCCGCCCTTCCCACAGACTCGCAGATACAGGCGGCCTGCTCCAGGGCGTAGGCGTACATCAGATTGATGATGGTGGAAGGGCCACGCTCCAGCGCATTGGGAGCTCCCCCGTGGGAGGCCCATGCCTGCTGCCAGTCCACAAAGGGCCAATACCCGATCTGCCCCACCAATCCGTACTTTTCTTCCCGATGGGAATCATAGTAGGTCAGGATATCATCCACATCTCCCAGATATTTCCGGATTTCTTCCACGTCATTTGTATGATCGACGTACTCATTTATCATGAAGATATAGTAAAGAGAAAAGGTGGATATCATCTGGGGAAAGGCGCTGGGGGCCTTCCCCTGTATCAAACCGCAGGGGTGCCTGGAGCAGTGGAACTCCCACATTGCCTTTTTCACCAGCTCAATGTCTCCGCCGGACGCATAGGTAAACAGCGCCTGAAGTCTGGTATCCATAGGATACTGCATCTGCTCCCAGAAGGGGCAGTCCATATATCCGTCCATCATGCAGTTTTCCAACGTCCGAAGACAGATGTCCCAAAGCCCCTTTACCCACGCCGCGCTGGAGGAAACCTGATTGACTGCCTGAAGCGGATAACCTGCCTTCCGGATAGCGGGAAGCTCGATTTCCGCCGCCTCGTCCGCCGTCTCCACATCCATGCGCAAAAAACGGATCGTCCGATACCAGAAGGGCTCGTATACCAGCTCCCTCCCGCTCAGAATCAGGGAATCCGTCTGCGGATTGCCGTACATTTTTCCCTGGATAAAGTCGTCCCGCTTTACCTGTTTTTCTTCCTGATAAAACTTTTCAAAGCAATGAATGGCAACCCTGCAGTTTTTCCCGCCGGAAAAACCGAAACGCAGGTAACCGTTGCAAAGCGCTTCGGAGGTAAATAAAAACTGCCTGCGTTCATGAGGTTCAACCCTGCATGTCCCTCCGGAAAAAAACGCGCTTCCCATTTCCCGCAGGACGGTTGGTTCCTCCTCCTTCAGCAGCGGAATCGGGCGCGGATACAAGTGCAGCTTGTCCATCAGGCCCACCGCCTGCCGGAACCCGTCATGGGCGGCCGGAACCCTTACCTCCGCCGCCCTCCATCCCTCCTCCGCAAAATCCGATTTTTTCCAATCCAAATCTGTCCGGTTACAGTCGATCTGCTCCGACATTGCCCCCATAAATTCGTTTTTATCGCTTCCCTTTACCAGGGAAAAGCTGTCCTCCAGCCATACCTTCCATTGACCAACTCCCGTCGTCAGGTCGGCCAGAATTTCTCCCCTGCCGTCTGTCACCGCGGCGTCCACCGCCAGCAGATGCTCCCTGAAATGAGATACCACGCTGTAGAGCGCCGCCCTCTCGTCCGCGCCGTCCACAACGCTCTCCTCGTCGAACAGAAGCACCTGAACCGCCAACACATTTTTCCCCTGACGAAGATTAGGGCTCAAGTCCACCGTGTCGTAATAAGTATACCATTTATCGCCGCGGCAGGGCCCCGACAGAACCGGCTCTTCATTCACCCAGAGCCGATAGCGCGAATTGGCGGAGATGCCCGCCACGCATTTCCCCGGCTCCGACAGATGAAACGTCGTCCTGTAATACGCAAATTTTCCGTTGAGATTTTGTCCCTTTCCTTCCGGCAAGGCAATCCAACCGGCTTTTTCCCACATATCAGTTTTCCTCTTTTCTGTAACATTCCCCCGGTATACTCTCCAACTGCCTTATTTCCTTCCCGGTTCGGGTGTACGCCATCGCCAAACCATTCGTCGTATCCCGCCGTAAACGTATGCAGGCCGATTAACGGAAGCTTTTTTCCGCCGCCATTTTTTAACCATTTTCCGATACCCGTCCGATGGTGTAAAACTTCCTGCTCTTTCCGGAAATCACCTTATCCTCCCTGATCTTAAAGGAACCCGTCAGGCGGATATCGTCGGCCGCAGCGCCCACCATGACGGTGAATGCGCCCTTCTCGATCTTCCACTCATGCTCCTTCTTCCGGGTCAGGAAAGCGGTCTGGCTGGGATCCAGGGCAAAGGAGACTGATCTTTTTTCGCCGGGGGCAAGCGAAACCCTGGCGAAGCCGTAAAGCTCCAGATTGGGGCGCACCATGGACGCCGCCTCGTCCCGCAGGAACAGGTAGGGAATCTCCACAGCCTCCATCTTCCCTGTATTCTCGATGTCCACGGAAACCGTCACTGCCTGGTCAGGATCGCATTCCGCCTTGTCGATGCAAAGGTTGGAATAGACAAAGTCCGTATAGTGCAGGCCGTGGCCGAAGTAGTACCGGGGCGCATGGGAGCCGTCCACATAGTTGGTAAAGCCGATGCTCCTGGCCTGGGTCGTACCGGAGCCGAAGGGCTGATAATAGTACACCGGAATCTGGCCCGCGTTCGCCGCGACGCAGACAGGCAGCTTCCCGCTGGGACTGACCTTCCCGAGGAGCACGTCGGCGATGGCCTCCGCACCGGCCTCCGACGGACACCAGCACTCCAAAATCGCCGCCAGCTTCTCATCGGCGATGTCGCTGGAAACAGGTCGTCCGGAGAAATGCAGCCCCACCATAGGCTTACCCAGCTTTGCGGCCTCCTCGATAAACGCTTCCTGACACTGGGGCAGACCGATATCCATGGTATCGATGCCCTCGCCCACGGTGCAGATGGATCCGCTGCCCCATTTCCCGCCTAAGGTCAACAGAATCAGATCCGCGTCCCTGGCAATTTCCAGCGCCTCCGCAAAATGGGAGGTATCGGCACCATACTTGGGATACCCGAAGGCGCAGCGGATTTCCGCGTCCGGCATCCGGGCGGTCAGCTCTTCCAGGAGACTGCGGCAGCCCGGCTTCTGATGCTTCAGTACCGCGTCGAAGGGAGCCTGCTCGTCGTCCTGTACCTGGGTGCCGGGGACGAGGATGTTCTCCGGGCGGTCTGTCTTGTCGGACTGGCCTACGCCCGCCATGGAGTTGGTAGCGGCAAGGAGGGCCGTAGCCATATCCATATGGGTATAGCCGCCGAACAGATACCGGGCATTATCGGCGTGGCAGCCGATCACAGCGATTTTTTTCACATCCGGGCGTATGGGCAGCACATCCTCGTTTTTCAGCAACACAAGAGACTCCCGGGCGGAGGCCAGGGTAAGCTCCCGGTTCTCCCGCTCGTCAAAAATCTGCTGAATCCTCTCAACGTCCATAGCAAAGGGATCCTCGAACAACCCCATGCGGAACTTCGCGGTCAATACCCGCAGACAAGCCTGATCTAACAGCGCCATATCCGCCGTACCGTCCTTGAACTGCCGGGCAAATTCCTTGGAATTAAAGCACTGGGGCATGGGCAGCTCCTGATCCATCCCCGCCTCCAAAGCCATCAGCCCCACCTCGGTCAGGGACTCCCCCACATGGTCAAACTCATAGGCGTTAGAGATTCCGCCGTAATCGGAGAACACACAGCCGTCAAAGCCCATTTCCTCCCGAAGGATCTCCGTCAGGTAATAGCGGGAGAGGGAGAAAGGCTCCCCGTTCACCGCGCAGTAGCAGGGCATCACGCCCCGAAGATCCGCTTCCGCAATAGCGGCCTGGAAGGGCTTTCCAAAGGTCTGCAGATGATCCCGGTCGCAGAGATCCGCATTCGCTCCGTGGATACCGCCGGAGGACGCATGGAAGCCGTAGAAATGCTTGGCCACCGCGTCCGCCCGCTTACCGGCTATCTCCGGCTTCTGGAGCCCCCTCGTAAAGGCGGAACCCATCGCGCTGACGAGAGTCGGATCCTCGCCATAGCTCTCGCCGCAGCGTCCCATCCTGGGGTCCCTCGCCACATCCAGCACCGGTGCCAGGATATGGGTAATCCCACAGGCCAACTCCTGCCTGGCCACCATTTCCCCCAGCTTCTCCTCCAGCTCCACATCAAAGGAGGAACCGCGGCTTACGCCGGAGGGGAGGGAAGTGCTGCCCTGGACAAAGCTGCCGCACAGGCCCTCCATATGGAAGATAGCAGGGATGTGATGGGGGCTGCGCTCCATGATGTCCTTCTGCAGCCTGCGCTGCCATGCTGCCACCTCCTCCAGGGACTTCATATCCCGGGTACACAGGCAGCTGATCTCGCCCATGCCGTTTTGCAGAAAGGGCAGCATCCGGTCGTACAGTCCCTCTATGTACATGATCCCGCCAATCTGGGCCACCTTTTCGTCCACGCTCATATCATCCAGCAGCGCTTGCGCTTTTTCTCTGCATTCTTCGTTTGTCATGATATAACCTCCTGTTTTTTTTACCCTGTTTTCATTCCCTTACCGCTGCAATATCGATTTCCGTCTCCTGGCTCATGCCCGCTTCCCCTTCTATCCGCAAAAGCGCCTTCCCGGGCCTGTCGGTACTTCGAATCACGGCGTAAGCGCATCCCCTGTACGTCGTAAACTCCCCTGCCGCATAGCTCTCCGCCGTAATCGGATTCCCCGAGCCGAAACCGGCAAGAATGGCTTCTCCGACGACGGACGCCTTCAGATGATGCGCAGCGTCCGGAACCCTTCTTCCCTCTCGGTCTACAATCTCCACCAGGGCATAGGCGAGACTATATCGATCTGCGATGATCTGCGTCTTATCCGCCGTAATTTTCAGGGCATATGCCTCCCCCGCGGTCACAAGCCGGTCTCTTGACACCTCCTGACCATCCGTATAGCTGACCGCCGTCACTTCCCCGGGCTCGTACTCTGTCTCAAACACAAAAGTCAAAGGCATATCGTCTATACAGAGAGCCTCTCCCTGCTTCTTCCTGCCCACGATTTTCCCGTTCACGGACAGTTCCACCTCTTCCGCCCTGCTGAAGACCAGGAGCTGTGTCATCTTTCCTTCCGCGCCCTTCCAATTCCAGCTCCTCTGACAGGAAGGAAAACCCCAGTTGCTGAGTATTTCCTTTTTCCCGTAATTCGCCGGGTCATAGGAAAACAGATAAGTTTGATCGGAGCCAAAAACGACGCTCCTGTAATTTCCCTGGGGCAGAATCATGCCCCCGATATCAATATCCCCGCAGTTTGCCAGCCTGCTGGGAAACTGGGAGGGCTCGGAAGCGACACCGTTGGCTCCCCGCTTCATTCTGGGGTCGTCCGGCTCAACGAACAAGGCTTTTCCAATACCGGCTTCCCCGATATAGTCCCACGCCGTCCAGGTAAAATCCCCGATTATATAGGGCTGCTTCTCCACCATAGGCCATCTCTTCCCGATTTCCTTCGGGTAATTTTCCGACCCAAGGATCACCCGCTCCGGGTACATCTCGTGATCCCTGGGATACTTATCCTCCATGTAATTATAGCCCACAATATCCAGTCCGTTCGTAAAGGCTTCCGACATTTCCTCCCAGCTGTCGTCTTCCTTTCCCCCGTCCACATTCTGCAGGGAATCGACTCCTTCTTTCATGTGCTGTACCATCTTGCGCAGATTTTCCGCCATCAGGCAATCGTCAAGCCCGTTCCAGTAGGTACAGATTCCATTGCTGACAGGTCGGCTTCGATCCAGCAGCTTCACCTTTTCCGCAAGCCTTGTGGCCAGCGTATAGCCGTGGTTTAAGCCGCCGCGTTCCACAATCTCATTTCCGGTGGACCAGATGATCACCGCAGGGTGATTTCTGTCCCTCTTGACAAAGGCGGTCAGGTCTTCCTCCCAGTCTGCGTCAAAATACTGGTTGTAATCCCCCGGCTGCTTGCCCATTCCCCAAGCGTCGAAGGCTTCCGCAAATACATACATGCCAAGCCTGTCGCATACCTCCAGCAGAATCTTCGATGGCGGGTTGTGGGTGGTGCGGATCGCGTTAAACCCGATTTCTTTCATCTTGCTGATGCGGCGCACCTCCGCGTCATAAAGGGAAACCGCGCCGATCACGCCATTGTCATGATGCACGCAGCCGCCCTTTAATTTTACCTGTTCCCCATTGATCAAGAGTCCATTCTGCACATCCGCGCTGATGCTTCTGATTCCGAACAAAACGGAATCCTCATCCGCCGTTTTCTCTTCCGACTCCACAAAATGAGTCTTGAAAACGCCGATATCCGTCACTTTTGCCGCAAGGCGATACAGCTGGGGATCGTCCGCCCTCCAGAGCTTTGGCTGCTGCACGGTCAGGGCAAGATAGGCGGTCTCGGTGGTTCCTGCGTCAATCTGTATTTTGGACTGCCGTTTCACCACAGTCTCTCCGGTTTCCTCTTTCACGAGCGAGACCTCCACGATTGCCATATGGTCCTCCCCGGTGGTATTGCGTACTTCCACCTCTGTATTCAGGAACGCTGCAACCGCCTCCCCTTTCTCATTACAGGAAATTCTTTTCGTATAGCCGTAGATGCCGTCATTTACAATATGTATTTTGGGAGTATGAAGCAGCTCCACCGACCGGATGATTCCCGCCCCTGTATACCAACGCGCATTGGGCTGCATACTGGGATTCACGGTTACCGTCACCTGATTTGTCTCCCCGCAAAAGACATAGGAAGTAATGTCCAGACAAAACGGAGTATAGCCACAGTGATGGAGCGCCGCTTTCCCGCCGTTCACTTCTACCGTGGCATTCATCATCACCCCGTCAAACCGCAGAAAAATCCTGTCCTGTTCCCATTCCTTCGGTATCTCCAGCTTTTTCTTATAATGAGCGGTCAAGGCCGTGTAATAACCGCTGGCAGCTCCGGCAGGGGCATCCTCCCTCACTTCCGTCCCAATCATGTAATCATGGGGCAAATTTACCGTAATCCCCTGCCCCTGGCCTAAAAAATCACTGTACGGGTTTGGCGTCCCGTTTTCGAACCTCCAATTTTCGTCGATATTCTGTACTCTCATCTCATCCTCCCACTTCTTACAAGTTTTTAAACTTCCTCGCAAACAATATCGCCTGTAAAACAGGTTTTTCATCCCTCCGGAGATCTAATGCAGGCAAAAGCTTCTGAAATCCAGACTTCCCTTCCCGCGGAACGTAAAATACAGGGCTCCTTCCCCGTCCGGGATCCTCACATCGCCCTCCGCTTCCCGCCACGCTGCGCTGGCAGGGCCGGTTGGAGCGCTCTCTGCCGCATGGAAAGCGGTCGAGAGGCTTCCCTTTACTATGTTGCAAAAACCGACCGGGGTAGTCTCCTCCGCCGAGTCGGAAGCGATCGGAATCCTCCCCAGCACCTCGCCGCCGGGCGTCGTCCGTATCTCAAGCACGCCCTCCGCTTCCCCGCGTACCTCCGCCGATATTTTCCGCAAACAGTCAAACCGAAAATATTTATATCCGGCGGTAGAGCCGTCCCGCAGATTCTTCACATATTGAAAAGGAATCTTCTCATCCTCCTCCAAAAGCTCCGCCGTCGGCTCTCTGTCCGGGATATCCTGGGTCAGGTAGGGATAATCCATCTTCATCGCCAGCGGGTGGGAAAAGGCCGCTCCCTTCGCCGACGTCAGATGACAGCAGATCCGGGCCGGATACCTGCCCCTCCCCTCCAGCGGCCCGCCGTTTAAACCGCAGGAGGTCACCTCCGCCTGGGCAATCCGCCCCTCCTTGTCAAAGAAAATCTTTTCCGCGCAGCCCTGCCTGCTGAAGTTTGTCCGGTTCGTCTGCCTGTGGTAAAATACATACCACCGCCCGTCCGCACATTCGATACCGCCATGGGTATTTCCCAGACAGTTCACTGCCTCCTTGTCTGTCCTCCCATCCAGAAAGACGTCCCCGATATCTACCAATGTCCCGCCGTACCGGTAATCGGCGTCCGGGCGGCTGCTTACCGCGTAGCACAACTCATGGCTTTGCACCGAGGAATAGACAAAATAATAGACCCCGTTTACCTTCCGGATAGAGCTGGCTTCAAAAAACTCGTGTCCTTCAAATCCTGTCCCCTCGCTGTCAAAGACATCCGGCAGCAGCTTCCTTGGTTCCTCCGCCAGCGTCACCATATCCGGCCTAAGCCGCATCACCTGGCTCCCCTGCTTTCCCCGGCCAGCCTCCTTTTTCATGGGCGCGTTGCCGGAATACAGGTAAATCTGTCCGTCGTCGTCAACAAAAACGCCCGGATCAAACTGCGCCAGATCCTTTTCCCCCGCGCCCAGAATCGTACCGTCCCCGTGGCGTACAAGTCCCAGAAATTCATATTTCCCAGCCGGGCTGTCACATACGGCCACCCCAATCTCCGGCAGAAAATCCAGACAGTAATACAGATAATACCTGCCGTCCGGCCCCCTGACCACATCCGGGGCCCACATGGCATGAACTCCCCTGGGATTTAAGTCCTCCTCGGATTCGGGTTCAATCCCGAACAGTAATGTCTGCGCCGGTGCATCCTCCGATATGCTCTGGTTTCGGGGATCCTGCTCCTTCCGATAAATGACGCCCTCGTACCGCCATTTTGTCAGATCGTGCACATCCGCCGAATAGCAGACATAGTCGTTCAGGCAGAAGCCCGCTCCCCGGAAACGATCATGACTGCCGTACAGGTACAGCCGGCCGTCAAACACATGCGGCTCCCCGTCCGGAACGTACTCAAAGGAGGGCATATAAGGGTTAAAAACCTGTTTTTTCATCGCACTCTATCCTTTCCCGCGCTTTCCCGCGCCGATTCCCTTATTCTGTATCTGTCGCCTCACACAGAAAAAAGCCGCCTCAGATTGGATTCTATTATAGCTCTTGGATAATAGAATCCTGTCTTGGATTCTATTATAGCCCTTAGATAATAAAATCAGCTCTTGGATTTTATTATAGCCCTTAGATAATAAAATCAGCTCTTGGATTTTATTATAGCCCTTAGATAATAAAATCGGCTTTCCGATTTTATTATAGCAGAAACAAGATAAAGAGCATCCTGCAAATCCGATTGAAACTATCACAAATCCAGCCAATCCGTATTTTACCTGCCAAAAGACAGACAGCGACGTGAAACCAACTGCATATGCCGGATTCATTACCGCGAAGCAATAGAACTCACGCCTCGCAAGAATTCTATTGGCATGAATAAAAAAACCGGAAGTCCTTATGCAAAAAACACTGACTTCCGGTAAAAATTATTCCTCCCCATACAACAGAGTAAAGGTTTCGTAATGATCCTCTGTATAATAGATCAGCCCGTCGTTGGAATAGACGATACGCTTTGCTCCCCTGCCTCTCGCCCCCAGCGTATCGATATCGCACTCATGATACTCCCGGCCTTCCGCCTTCGGCAGATTGCCCTCATAATTTCCGAAATAATCGCCTCCGATACACATACCCGGCGCGTATGGCTCCAGGGAGCCGCCTTCCCATCCCAGCTCCTGGGCCTCCTTTTTGGTGATAAAATTATCCGGCAGCTCTTCATAAGTATAGAGGTACAGCGCCACATCCTCCATGGAGGTATAGACGCCGTACTCGTCCAGCTCCGCCCCCGGGCCCGCCGGATCGTTGGCGTCCTCCAGCGCAGGCTTTTCATCCCTCTGGAAGGATCCGAATTCCTCGGAAGAATCCGTAACGCTGGACTCGCTTTGTCCCCAGGAATCCGTGTCGTTCGACTCGCCTTGTCCCCAGATTTGATCCCAGTCCGTTCCGACCGACTCTTCCTCACGGACAGCCTCGCCCGAATACCCGTAATTCTCTTCTCCGAAGGAGCCTTCTCCACAGCCTGTATACAGGAGCAGGCTGGCCGCCATGACAAGCAGACCGGATAAATACCTCTTCTTTTTTGTTATCTCCTCTGTTCCTGACCGCCTCAATATTTGTAAAATGCTTCTCATAAAAATTCTCCCGCCAAAATGTACTTCCTGCACCGAAAAACGGCCTTATGCAAGGGAGCGATCCAGAGTCTCTTTCCTGGACATAAACTCCCGGATACTGTCCGCCTTCGCTGCAAGCTTATGATATCGCTTCAGCAATCCAATATCCTCTGTTTTCGCCAGCTCCTGCTGCAGCAAATCCGGAATCTCGCCATACTCTTCGAGAAGCTCCAGAATATTTTCGACGGTATTCTCCCTCGCCGTTCTCTCCGCTGTCTCCCTCTCGACTCTCTCCGCTGTCTCCCTCTCAATTCTCTCTGTCATTTCCTTCCTGACTTCTTCTTCCATCTCTTTCCGAAAATCTTTCTTCAAATACCAGATATACTCTTCAAAATCCATAAACTTATCCCTCACCTCCGGTTTCGCCTTCACCCGGCTGACATAACCGTGAAGCTCGCGCGTAACGTCGTCCACTGCGTTTTCCTCCGTGCTCTGTCGGAAATAACGCAGCAGCGTCGCAAGCTCCTCTCTGCCACCCTTCTTTCCTTCCGTATAGAAATAAATGAACTGCAGGCCGTCAGGATATTCCAGACTTTCTTCCTCCTCACAGCCGTTCCGGATTGTATAAAGCATACGATCATAGCCGAACAGATCAAAGTTCAGAATCGTGATCACATACAGATCCGGCAGCGCGGAATAATTCCGGTCTCCTCTCCTCAGGTGCCTCGCATCGATCGTCCAGGCAGTTCATTTCTTCCAGTGTTTTCGTCGTGTATCCCATATAACCTCCTTCTTCGGCAGGCTCGTGGGGAAAGCGTCTCTTCGCGACGCTCTGGCTGCGACGAAACCTCCCGCATCAGAATGCGGAAAGAGCCTATAGCAAACCTGCCGACCTTTCAATTTTTGGATGTGAAAATGTCGGCGGAACGCCATAGACGATCTGTATGAAACAGTCGATTAGATTTTCACATATGCCCTTTGAATAAGCGTATTTTCATTATCGAATTTGGATAATAGAAAATACAAAGTAATTTCTATTATAGCAATCATTTTGTATTTGTCAACAGTAGAATTCATGCTTTACGGTTCCTCAAATTGCACCTTAATCTGATACTCTCCCACATCGTAGGAGCCGCGCATAAAATTTTCCACCAATATTCTCGCGTTGGCCCGCGCCTTCTCCAGAAGACCGTCCTCCACGGCCTTCCGCTCCTCCTCGTTCTTCAGATCCGCAAAGGAATCCGCCACGTCCGTCACCCGGATGGGATTAAAGATATTATTCTTCTCATCGTAAAGCTGAAAGCTGTCCTGATCCACATCCGTGTTAAAGACCGTTGCCTCCGGCAGCGTGACGGTTATGGTTTTCGCCTGGTCATCCTTCTCCACCAGGATCTCCGTAAAGTCAATTCCCGCGGTGATAACGCCGTCGTAGCTATAGATGAAGCTCGACGAAGTAAAGGGAATCGTAAAGCCGTTAATTTCCCGGGAATTTTCCACCTGTTCCACATGCGTAAAATGATATTCCGCCGTGCAGAGCTTTCCGATATTTTCCATACCGGAACGAATCGTTTCGCCGGAGATCGTAATCTCTTTCTCCACAATCGTCTGCACCGGAACCTCGCGGATAACCTCTACCGTCTCCACATGCCTGCTGTCATAAAACCTCGTCGCGGCAAATACGCCCAGGCAGAGCAGTACGGTTATAGCAATATTCCTTAACTGTTTGAGCAGCTTCTTCATCCGATTTCCTCATATTTCCTCAGAATGTATTCCTTCGCCTGCTGATTGTTTTCCGGCTTCGTATCCTCCAGGGTAGCGTGGATATAGGGTTTTCTCGTCTTCATAAAGCGCAGGATCTCCGTGTAATCCATTATGCCCTGTCCGCAGCCCACGGAAATCATCTTCCCGTTCTCCACCCGGAAATCCTTCAGGTGAACCATGGCAATATCCGGCCCCAGCAGCTCGATGGCCTCCCGGAACACCGCGTCCCTGTCCTGATAATTAGCCATATCCAGCAGATTGACCGGGTCAAAGATGATCTGCAGATTCGGGGACGCAATCTCATCCAGCACCTTTCTGGCCTGCACCGGATTCCAGACAATGTGACGGTACACCGGCTCGATGGCAAAAACCACTCCCATCTGCTCCGCATACCTTACGATGGGCTTCAGATTTCGGATGAACAGCTGCAGCGCCTCCTCCGTGTGGCACTCCGGCGCAAAGGAATAGGTCTCGTTGGGCGCGCCGGTCTCCGTTCCCACCACGCCGCAGCCCAGCCAGGAGGCAAAGCGGATATGCGCCAGATAGCGGTGTACAATTCCCGCCAGCTTCTCCGGATTGGGATTCGCCAGATTCAGGTAGCAGCCCAGAACGGCGATATCCACCTGGTTTTTCGCGAATATGTTTTTGATATACATCGCCAGCCCTGGCGTCAGCGCCTCATCCGTCGTGGGGAACTCGTCGATGACCTTCGCCAGAGCAAGATGCCCGCAGGCGAAGCCCAGGTTATGTACGTCCGCAATCCGCTCCTCAAAGGGGAGCTTTGTCGTGTCATGTAATCTGATTCCTAACTGCATTTTGATCCCTCCTGCGTTTTCTTTTTTCCTTTACGGAAAGTATTCTTCCTTAACTGCTTTGTTAACAAGAATTTTACAGCCGTTTTCCCGCTCGTCTATGGTAAATTTAATAATTTTTGAAAGATTTTTTGTCCTTGTACTTCCATGATTTGCGCATATCCGCATTTTTCATAAAAACCAACCGCGTTATCTGCTGCTCCCAAAGTAATATACTTAAATCTCATTTCCCTCGCATTGTTTTCAAATTGTGTCATTAAGGAACGCGTAATGCCTCTTTTTCGAAAATCGGGATGACACGCAACACAACCGCACACAAGACTATCTTCATTCTCGGCTCTTCCTAAAACAAGTGATAGGATTTGATTGCCATCCTGCGCATAGAGCATAAGCTTACTAAATTCACGCATCCTGTTTTTCCATGCTTCATAACAATACAATTCGCTTTGCGCCGTCGCCTGTCCTAAAATATCATAACACAATTTTAAAACTTTAGACAATTCGTCTTCATTCTCTATGTGTTTTATTTTATACATTCCTGCTCCTCTTGTAAATACCACGATTGCTCCGCAATCACGGTATGGATGGCCATTCGGCCGTTTCCAGCCCTGAATAAGGACATTATACCATGAGCGCAGAAAATCAAGCGGCTGCGAAGCAGACATTTGATTTTCAAGCCATGCACTGCGGTATAATGCGCCGCGTATGCGGCGGCAAGACAGCGTATGCTGGCTTGAATTCTGCGAATGCAGAATTATTATAACACAAAACAACCCGTACGAAAAGAACTGATTGAAAATTCGGCGAGCCGGGACTTATAATAAAAGGGAGCGAGTAAAAGCTTCCGGATACAGCGTTCCGAAAGCTTTGTCCGCAACCTGCAGTTGCGGCGATTCCAATTAAAATTGGTAGAATATCCTCCCCGGAACAGATATACTGAATGCAAACAAAAAGGAGGACGAACCTATGGAACAGACAAAGACTGAGGCGGAATTGAGAATCTGCCAGAGCTGCGGGATGGCGCTTACCTCAGAAAGCGATCTCGGCCCAAACGCGGACGGAAGCAAAAGTCAGGAATACTGCCGCTACTGCTTTTCCGGCGGATCCTTTTTAAAGGACGAGACGCTGGAGGAGATGGTGGAAAGCTGCATCCCGTTTTCCCTGAAGGCGGGCGAATACCCGGATCAGGAAACGGCAAGATTGGGACTGACTAAGCAGCTGAAAATGTTAAAGCGGTGGGCCTGATATACGCCGCGCATCCTCCTGCCTCCGTGCTTCCGCTTTTCGAAGGCGGCAGAGGCGAGATATCTCGATCGACTGCAAAACGGCAAAGGGGTATAACCATGGGAATTGGCGCAAGGATTCAGAAATTGAGAATTGACAACGGTCTGACCCAGGAACAGCTGGCGGAAAAAATGAACGTGTCGAGGCAGTCCGTCTCCAAATGGGAGATGGATCAGTCGGTTCCCGACACGGAAAAAATCGTTCAGATGAGCCGTCTGTTTTCGACGCCCACAGACCGGATTCTGCTGGACGAGGCGGAAATCAGGCGCAATGACCCGCAGCAGCTTCACCTGGGCAGCATTTACCTGATTGTACGGGATTTTGAAAAAGCCATTGCCTTTTATGAAAAGCTGTTATCTATGACCGTCTCCACCCGAAACTGCGGCAACCGATTCGCGGAATTTTACTTTGACAACAAGTGTCTGGCGCTGATGAACGAAGAAAACCTGATCGGACATCACTACTCGGAGGGCGACTATAAATTTGTTCTGAATTTCTGGGTGGAGGATCTGCGGAAGGAATACGACCGCCTGAAAAAATTGGATCTCGGGGAGATGACCGAGATCCAAAAGGTACACGAGGGCTATTACTATTTTCATCTGTGGGACGAGGATCAGAATGTGATTGAGATCACGGGGGGCGTCAATTAGGCTTTCGATCGTCCTCCGGGACATCGTTTTCCAAAGCACGAAGCACTCTGGCAGGCACGCCGCCCACCACACAGTTATCCGGCACATCCTTTGTCACCACCGCGCCTGCGGCTACGATCACGTTATTGCCTGTTCCGTCATACTCATTCTTTCACAGCTCCTTTTCTTATCATTTTTTCTATTTTGGCGGCTTCCTCCGCGGAAAAAATCCTGCTTAAGTGCTGCTTTATCCTTTCCAGGGAATCCTCCGGCTCCCTTTGATAGACCTGTTTTGAGAAAGCCTCCCCAAACCGATACTCCGGCGTTTCATACCGCGCGACGCCCCATCCGTAGACGCTTCCGTACTTATCCTTCTGATACTCAAAATCACTGATCAGTATATACCCCTGCATCTGTAGTCGGGTGATAATGGAATCAAATCCCTTATTTCCGCCTTTTCTGAAATCTCCCTGCTTTTTCAGATCCTTTGACAGTACAGAACCTTTTTTCTCAACGATCTCGAATACCTGCTTATCCGTATGCCTCGCCAAGCCGTCGTCATAAAGGGCGTCAAAATCATAGCCGTTCCTGCGGAAATTGGCAAAATCAGGAAACCACTCCCTGCTGATGAATCCCGCCCTTCCGCGGAAGAATTTCCCATAGGCGCAGTCCGCCCCAGCGATGACTCTCCCTTTCCACTCCCATGCCCCTTCACCCTGTTCCGGGAACCAATATTCCCTCGCAATGCACTCCTCCAGAGAAAATCCTTCCGTCTCATTTTGAAAGAAGGGCAGGAAGCCTGTCTGACTTATCAGCTCTATAAGAGTTTCCGGAGACGTTACTTTCATCAGTTTCATTCTTCTACGGTATCTCCTTTCCAGTTATCCGCTGCAGCCTGCCCCAGACAGCGCCTGTACGTTTCCTTCCGGGTCTTCAGGAAAACCGTTCCAGTCCCTTTTCCTTTACATATTTTGCCAGAAACGCCTTGGATATATTATTATCAGCTGCCGCATTCGATAACAGATATCCATTATTACTCTCTGTCAATTGCTGTAGAATATCATTTTTATCCATAAAATGCACCTCTTTACTTTCTCGCTTAAATTGTATTTCATTTAAGCAAGAAAGTAAATGCAAAATTTTTCCAGTCTAAAGACTTCTTCCCGCCATACGACAACCGGCCGCAGAATATTCTCATTCCGCAGCCGGTTTCATCTTATTAGCGCTCCGCTTCCAACTACCTGTTTTCACGGATCAGCTCGTCCACTCCGGCAAATTCAAAGGCATCCCCCTCCTGTCCTTCGATGGAAACATTTTCCAGCACTAATCTTGTCACGTTTCTCGCGTAAAGTCCCCTCCTTTGGCTTGACACATAATAAAAATTCCGGTAATATTAAATTGTATGTTAGTTAACTGACATACAGAAAGGACTTTAAATGGAGGCAACGCAGGATCTCAATATACTACATACAATACAAAAGAACCAATACAGCTTTGGGCAATCCCTGCGTTATATACGCGTTACGCAAGGCTTATCCCTGCGCAAAATTGCCAGAGCCGTCAGCATGACTCCCACCTATATCAGCGATATTGAGAGAGGTAACAGCCGACCGCCGGATTCCGTCCTTTTAGGGAAACTGATCCAAGCTTTGACTCTGGATCAGGCATCTGATGGAATACGGGACTATCTGTATGATCTGGCCGCCAGGGAGCGAGGCGAAGTGTCCGGCGATATTGTGGAGTACATCATGGCTCAGGCCGAATTGCGCAAACTCATCCGTCTGGCGCGGCAAAGAGAAAATGATAAAGAAATCTGGCAGGACTGCATCAGCAGGCTGCAGCAGTCCTACTAAATATATGTTCTGACATACTATATGTAGCGATTGAATTAACCTGTGGTACATGATAAAATGAAGAAACAGGTTTGAAAAAAAGAGATTTGGAAAATATAAAACGATACTCATTAATACGGCTGGAGGATGGCAATGAGCGAAAAGAGCAGAATATTTGGCAATAATTTACAGGTTTTCCTGAAAGAAAAAGGATTAAAGCCCGAGCATCTTGCGGAACAGCTTGGATATTCCGCCCGGGAAATACGCCGCGTCATGGACGCCCGCCTGTTCCTTGCCATGGAGGAAAGGCAGGAAATAGCCAATGCCTTAAATGTTACGTTGGATTCCTTCTATCAGGTTCAGGATAATAAGACCTACGAAAGAGCCGGCTGTCTGGAATGCAGAGGAGAATTTTCCAATCCGGAGCACAAAAAGAAAGTTCTCGACCTGTTTGATATCTATTGCGATGTGCAGGAGCTGCTGGCCGAGGAAGGGCTAAAGATGCTATGCACAAAGTAGACATTCCGGCAGACTGTTCAGGAGAAACATCCTATGCCCTGGCAAAAAGCTTGGAGATCTCACCTTGGGAGGATATAGATTGAAAAATAAGACTTAGCAGCCTAAAAAAGGGCGCACTAATACAAGGAA
>JAMPIG010000110.1 GCA_023662875.1 Roseburia sp.
CAATATCGTAGGCCTTCGCCCGGACGCTGCCGGGATCGGATTCCAGCCTGTCAAGATCCTCCTCCATGGGCATGGTGAAGGGGTGATGCATAGCCACAAAACGCTCCTCCTCGTCGCTCCACTCAAACTGCGGGAACTCCGTGATCCAGAGGAAGTTGAATTTATCATGATCGATCAGGCCCAGCTGCTCCGCCAGCTCACAGCGCAGCGCCCCCAGCACGGAACGGACGATTTTCAGCCGATCCGCCGCAAAAAGCAGCAGGTCTCCCGGTTCTCCCTGCATGGCCGCCACAAGGGTCTGCAGCTCTCCTTCCGTCAAGAACTTTGCAAAGGAAGACTTATAGCTGCCGTCCGGCAGCACGGCCAGATAGGCCAGCCCCTTCGCTCCGTAGCCTTTCGCAAACTCCACTAAAGCGTCGATCTTCTTTCTGGGCATCTCCGCCTGTCCCTTTACATTGATACCGCGGACGCTGCCGCCCGCCTCCAGCGCTCCGGTAAAGACGCCGAAGCCGCAGTTTTTTACGGTCTCGGATACATCCGTCAGCTCCATGCCAAATCTCGTATCCGGCTTGTCCGAGCCGAACCGATCCATCGCCTCGTCCCAGGTCATGCGCGGGATCGGCAGCTGCACCGTAAGACCGATGGCCTCCCTGCAGACCGCCGCCACCATCCTTTCCGTGGCATCGATCACGTCGTCCACATCCACAAAGGACATCTCCAGATCCACCTGGGTAAACTCCGGCTGTCTGTCCGCCCTAAGATCCTCGTCCCGGAAGCACTTCGCGATCTGGAAATATCGGTCATACCCGGAGCACATCAAAAGCTGCTTGAAAATCTGCGGCGACTGCGGCAGAGCGTAAAAGCTGCCGGGGTGAATCCGGCTGGGCACCAGATAATCCCTCGCCCCCTCCGGCGTGGACTTATTCAGGATCGGCGTCTCGATCTCCAGAAAGCCCTCGTCGCTTAAGAATGCGCGGATCGTTGTGGCGATCTTGCTGCGCAGCATCAGATTCCGCTGCAGATCCGGTCTTCTCAGATCCAGATAACGGTATTTCAGGCGCAGCTCCTCCTTTGTCCTGGAATCCGCCTCAATCGGGAAAGGCGGCGTGTCCGCCTCCGCGAGGATTCTCACCTGCACGGCCCGCACCTCGATCTCACCGGTGGCCAGATTTTCGTTGACCGCCCCGGCGCGCTTTTCCACGCGGCCCACCACCGCGACGACAAACTCGCTTCTCAGCTTTTCCGCCTTGGCAAAATTCTCTGTCCCGCAGTCACTCTCCTCAAAAATGATCTGCAAAATTCCCGAGCGATCCCTCAAATCCACAAAAATGATGCCGCCCTTGTTCCGCTGCTTCTGCACCCAGCCCATGACAGTGACTGTCTCGCCCACATTTGCCGCGGAAAGCTCTCCGCAGCGGTTTGTCCTCTTTAATCCCTTCATTGACTCAGCCATTTTAATTTATAGCCCCTTTCCTTTACCGCTTCAGCTCCTCCCGGTAAAATTCCTCAAATTCCTCATACCCTTCCGCCGTCAGCTGCTCCTTCTGGAACTTCTTGTTCTTGTTCATCCGAACCAGCAGCACCTGCCCGCCGCTTTCGCGGGTCTGCTGCGCCTTAGCGATAATCCCGCACAGCCGCTCTCCGCCTATGCCCTTCTCGATGAGATACGCCGTCTTTTTCGGCCTGCCCGGAACCTGGAAGCCGCTCTCCGTAAGCAGCAGAACGATCCGCTCAAACCCGATGGAAAAACCGCAGGCCGGAACATTCTGCCCGGTAAATTTACCGATCATCCCGTCGTATCTGCCGCCTCCGCCGCAGCTGCCCCCGAAGCCCGGAAGCGCCACCTCGAAGATCGTTCCCGTATAATAGGACATGCCCCGCACCAGCGTGGCGTCGAACACCATCCGAAACGCCGCGGTCTTCGCCGCGTTTACGCTGTCGATGATCTCCTGCAGCCCCTCCGCCGCGGAAGGCTCCAGCACATCCTGCAGGGTTTCCGCCAGATAGGCCACACCGTTCTCCTGACGCTCCAGTTCCCGGTAAAGCGTCAGGTATTTTCCCACGCTCTCCGCGGCAAAGCCCTTCTCCAGAAGCTCCGCCTCCACGCCCTCCAGACCGATCTTATCCATCTTATCCAGCGTGATAAACACACTGTCGAAGGAATCCTCCGGGAAGCCGCTGTAAGCCGCCATCGCCTTCAGAATCCGGCGGTCGTTGATGCGGATCTCAAAGTCCCTAAACCCCAGCTTTCCGAGGGTCGTCGTCGTCGCCAGAATCAGCTCGATCTCCGCCAGGTTGGAGGGCTCCCCCAGAATATCGATGTCGCACTGCATGAACTGGCGGTAACGCCCCCTCTGGGGCCTGTCCGCCCGCCATACGTTCCCCATCTGCAGCGCCTTGAAGGGAGAAGGCAGCTGCGCCGCGTTGTTGGAGTAATAGCGCACCAGCGGCACCGTCAGGTCGTACCGCAGCCCGCTGTCCGTCACCTCTTCCTCGGTTGCGGCCTCCGCCACATTCAGCTTCTCTCCCCGCTTTAAAATCTTAAAAATCAGTTTTTCGTTATCCCCGCCCTGCTTGCTGGTCAGATTCGCAATGTTTTCCACGCAGGGCGTCTCGATGGACTGAAAGCCATAGCTGCCGTAGGTCTCCCTGATCACCCCGATCACATAATCCCGGATCTCCATCTCCCCCGGCAGAATATCCTTCATGCCTGTCGCAGGCTTCTTTGTGAGCGCCATTTCTCCCTCATTCCTGCGCTGTCTCTTTCACACAACAGGTTTATGGCCGACAGCACGGAGACCTAAACCTTCGATTGATAATAATCCTTTTCAACCTGATTCCCGTCCGCTTTCGCAAACGTCAATTTCAGAAGCTTTAATCATGATATAATTTTTTGGAAGCCCTGTCAATATCCTCAGCCCACAAACCGGAAGGACTTAAAATCAAAGCAGCTTCCCGGCAGAAAGACAAAGGAAACCTTGCCCTTACCGGAGATCCCCTCCAGAGAAAACCGCCTCGTCATGTACTCCCCGGCCCCCTCGAATTCCAGGATAACCCGCTTCCTCTCTTCTCCGTCAAAAATCAGGTGGACGCTGTTTCGGGGCAGGGCGGATCTTCCCGTGATTTCCAGCGCCACAGGCCCTTTCTCCCCGAAGTCAAAGATTCCGAACTCCAGCGTTACATTATTGCCGATGCCTGTCACGGCGTCCTCCTCCACGGTATACTGATCCCCGTACAGCTTCTCGTGCTCCACAGCCGGAATCTCCAGGTACTCTCTTCTCCGCTCCTCAAAGAAAAAGCCCTGTACCTGGTAGCCGTCGCCGGATTCCAGAACAATCGTATGCAGTCCCTTTAAAACCCTGGGCAGCCGATAGGTCTCGGGAAGATAGGTCAGCCAGACAGCCTTTTTATGATAGACATAGTCTCCCAGCAATTCCCCGCCTTTCCCCGGGATTCCGTCGTAAATCCGAAGCCCGACGGCATGGTCGCAGTTGGCGAAAATCGGTATTGTGATCGTATCGCTGCCGACCGGGCCGAAATCCACACGTTCAAACCCAAACCAGCTGTTCTCCCCGGCGAAGGAAGCCCCATGTCCGAACGCGTTTCCGACCCTTCCGTCGGAAACCGTAAACAGACCTCCCAGCACCAGCCGGTACGGGTCGAAGGCCGCCGCGCCGATCCCCTCGCCCCGCAGCCGGATCTGCGACAGGATATGGTATTTATCCGTACCGTTTTTGCAGAGGGCCCGCAGATAAAATTCCCCATCCCCCAGACAGTGTACCAGAACCCTTCCGCCCTCCACGGAGCGAATTTCCGCCAGATTGGAGTCGATCCCCAGGACGGTCGTAATGCGGTACTCAATCTCCTCCGCATAGGCTGCGTTCGCAGGGGAAACCAGCGTCTGGAAGGAGAGCTCCCTTTTTTCCTTCGTGAAAACCCTCCTTTCGCTGTGGAACGCAATCTTCCGGACAGGGATGTCCTGCTCCGGGTTCCCGCAGTCCAGCTGGCAGGGCTTGTTTTCCTGCAGGGCGGAAATGCCCTCCAGACAGCTCTTCTGTTCCGATGCTTCCCCGGCGAAGCCTCTCTCCCGGCTGTTCTCCTGTTCCGGTTCATTCCCGCTGAAGTTTCTCTCCGGGCAATTCTCCTGCTCCGACGCTCTCCGGTCAAAAACACTTCCCTGTGACGTCGGACTCTCATTTGAGACCGCCCGCAGCGTCAACGCGCTTTCCGGCAGGCCCGGCGACGTCACCCTGACCCGAACCTTCCCCGCTTCCTTCCCGGCCGCGATCACCGCCAGCAGCTTCCCGGAAAACAGTCTGCGCGAGGTTCCCTTATATTGCTCGTAATCCGTGGAGTCCCCGTTATCCAGGCCGATCAGCCGTCCCGCCCCGCTTACCTCGACGAAAACCCGGTTGTTGGCGTTCGCCACGAACTCTCCGTCCCTGTCATACGCCGCAATCTCCAGAAATACCAGGTCGCTCCCGTCCGCATGGAAAATCTCCTTGTCCGGCGCAAGCTTGAAAGCAGCCGTATCGCCGAAGCTGCGCCGCACCTGCCGGGCGATCTCCCTCCCCGCCTCGTCGTAGGCGACGGCGCAGAGCTCCCCTTCCTCATAGACAAGCTTCGTATCCAGGGTCAGCTCCCGTCCATGGGCCTGATCCAGCTTCCTCCGGCCTACCGACTTCCCCTGGAAAAACAGCTCTACCTCCGGGGCGTTGGAGGTCACGCGGACGTCGATTTCCTCCCCTTCCGTAAAGTCCCAGTAAGGGAACAGATGTACAAAGGGCTCCGTCCGGTAATCCGTCCAGGCCGCCCGGAATAAATAAGCGCTGTCCTTGGCAAAGCCCGCCGTGTCGAACTGCCCGAAATAGCTGTTCTTGGTCGTATAGGGCGTGGGCTCTCCGATGTAATCAAACCCCGTCCAGATAAATTGCCCGGCGCTGAACTCCGCGTCCCGATCCGCCAGGATACAATATTCCGTATTCTTCGCTCCCCAGCCCGTGGTACAGTTACCCAGAGCGGAGCATTGCTCGTCGTCGTCCGCCAGCGTCTCCTGCGAAAGCGGAAAATGATAAATTCCCCGGCTCTGCAGGACGGAGGCCGTCTCGCTGCCGTAAATCGTCCAGTCCGGATATTTTTCATGATGCTCCCGGTAAAGACGCTCCGCGTAATTATAGCCCGCCAGCTTTACAAGATCGGCGCATTTCCGGGCGTTCTCCCCCTGCATATAATTGGAGCCAATCGTCACATATCCGTTGCCCTTCGGATCGTGCTCCCGAACCAGCTTACAGAGCATGGAGGCAATCTCCTGCCCCCTCTCCCCGGCATGGGTATCGTAAATCTCGTTCCCGATGCTCCAGCCGATGACGGAAGGGTGGTTCCGATCCCGGCGAACCCAGGAGGCCACATCCCTCGCGACCCACTCCGGGAAAAACCGGGCGTAATCGTATTCCGTCTTCGGCATCTCCCACATGTCAAAGCCCTCGGACAGGATCAGGAAGCCCATCTCGTCGGCCAGCTCCATCAGCTCCACTGCAGGCATATTATGGCTGGTTCGGATGGCGTTTGCCCCCATCCTCCGCAGGGTTTCCAGCTTCCGCCGGATCGCCGCCCGGTTCACCGCCGCCCCCAGCGCGCCCAGGTCATGATGCTCGCAGCAGCCCTGCAGCTTGACATGCCTTCCGTTCAGGAAAAAACCGCCGTCCGGCGTAAAGGCGATGCTTCGGAAGCCGAACAGCTCCTCCCGAAAATCGATCGTCTGGCCGTTTTCCAGAAGAGACGTAACCATCCGATATCGCTTGGGATTCCGGATATCCCAGAGGACAGGGTTCTCTACCCGGAGCCGGCTCTCGTTCACGGCATACCGCCAGCCCTCCCTGCGGACAGGCTCCGGGATACAGGAGCGATCCGCCGCAGAGCAATCGCGCTCCGTCTCCGCCAGAAGCCTTTCGCCGTCGTAAATCTGATGCCGCACGGAAAAACCGGCGACCGCAATCCCTTCCGGGCGCTCCACCTCCACACTCACCTGCACGCTGCCGTCCGCATCCGCGCGAATGTAGACCCCGTCGGCCGTCAGATGGCAGGCCGGACGAACCTTCAGCCAGACCCTCCGGTAAATCCCCGCCCCGGAATACCACCTGGAATTCGGCGACTGATAGTCTACCCGGACACTGATTAAATTTTCCCCTTCCCGCAGCAGCTCCGTCACATCAAATTCAAAGGTGGAATAGCCGTACTTCCACTCTCCCGCCTGCTGCCCGTTGACGTAAACCCGGCTGTCCATATAGACGCCCTCAAACCGCAGGGATACCCGCTGTCCCTCCCGCGGACTCCAGGACAGACCGCGCCTGTACCAGCCGGTAGAGGTCTCGTAAAGGTTTTTCACATCATAGATCAGCCAGTCATGGGGAAGGTCTACCTTTTCCCAGACCAGCCGGTCGCTGTACTCCGTCCCATAGGGATTTTTGGAAAACTCCCAACCGTCGCAAAACAATCGAGCCATATGCATTTCATACCTCCTGTCCGCTTTAGCGCGCATACCAATCTTTCCTATTCCTCGATCGCAGCCTTTCTCTCATTTACCGCCCGGATCCGAGCCATCTCGAACTTCGGCTCTCTCGCGTAGGTGTAAAGCCCGTTGACCTCCTGCTCGATATCATAGAGCTGGGTATAACAAAATCCAAAGATATACGGATTCTCCAGAAGAGTCACGGTCAGTCCCTCGTAACGCTTCAAAAACGCCTCGTCATCCTCCGGCGACTCGCCGTAGCCCCAGCCCTTTTCCCGGTCGGCGGCGCGGCGGATCCCGCCGTACTCGCTGACAAACACCGGCTCTCCGTTATAAGTCTGCCGGTCATTTGCAAAGTTCTCGATCTTCCCCTCCGCCAGCTTCCGAAATCTGGCCCCGAAAACCTCGGGATCCTGCTCATAATCGTGAACGTCGAAAATATCCGTAACCACATGATAATGCCCGCTGGTATCGATACAGGGACGCGTGTCATCCGCCGCCTTCGTCCTATAATAGACGCTGGAAATCAATTCGTCCCACTGTCTTTTCCCCCGATAGTCCCAGGTCTCGTTAAAGGGGCACCAGCCGATAATCGAGGGATGGTTAAAATCCCGGTCTAAGACCTCTCCCCACTGGCTGAGATAGGAGGGCAGCGCCTCCGGCCGGGAAATATCCAGTCCCCAGCTCGGGAACTCGCCCCAGACCAGATACCCCATCCTGTCACAATGATATAAAAACAACGGCTCAAACACCTTTTGATGCAGCCTCGCGCCGTTAAAGCCCGCGTCCAGGGAAAGCCGGATATCCCGGCTCAGCGCCTCCTCCGAGGGAGCCGTATAGATTCCGTCCTCAAAAAAGCCCTGATCCAGTACCAGCCGCTGAAATACGGACTTCCCGTTGAGCAGGAACCGGAAGCCGTCCATTTTAATTTCCCGCAGCCCGAAATAGCTTCTGACCGTATCCTCACCGTACCGAAGCTCCACGTCATACAGCCTTCCCTCGCCGGGCTCCCAGAGATGCTTTTCCGAAAGCTTTATTTCTCCCCTGACTGTCCCCGCGTCGGAGGAAAGAAACGCCTGTCCCATGAGCCTGCCCTGGTAGGACGCCGCGACGGCCAACTCCTCCGAGCCGCGCGTCCTTACTTCAAACAGCAGCCTGCCATTCCGGACATCCGGATAAAACCGAAAGCCTTCGATATAGCTGTCCGGCGTATGCTCCAGCCATACGGTCTGCCAGATTCCCGTCGTCCGCGTGTAATCGCATCCGGAGGAGGCGAAGCCCTCCGCCTGCTTGCCCCGGGGCTGCCGTCCCTGCCGGTTATCGTCCTCCGCACAGACGCAGATACAATTCACACCCTCGATCAGAGCATCCGTTATGTCAAACTGAAACGGAGTATATCCCCCGATGTGCGTTCCCGCTTCCTTTTGATTGATATAGACTGTCGCCCGGTAATCCACCGCGCCGAAATGGAGAAAAACCCTGCCGGACGCCCTCCATTCTTCCGGAACCTCAAAGCTCCTTCTGTACCAGACGCAATTCATAAAGTCCCTGTATTCGATCCCCGACAATTTGCTTTCCGGACAAAAGGGCACTGCAATCCGCCTGCTGAATTCTTCCTGTTTATACAGTCCTCGCTCCTTGCCGCTTACCCCGAAGTCGAATTCAAAATCCCATTCGCCGTTCAGGTTTTTCCATTCCTCCCGATAAAACTGCGGGTTCGGGTGTTCCTCTCGGTACATAAAAGCCAGCTCCTTTCCGATGCTCGGTATACTCATGTTTCTTCCTCTTTTTCTATCCTTTTTTGATATTGTCAGTTTTCGGTTTATTGTTTGCAAAACCTTTTACGATAAAAATAAAGCAGCGGAAAAAGAATACAAACTGAATCATAATGGGAAAAAAGTGTGCCCCCATCCCTCTCCCGCCGGTAAACAACGCAATCAGCCATTCCACAGACGCATCCTTCAAGCCCGAATAATGTACGTTCATCATCCATTCGATGAAAATTGCTATTAAAAAGGAGCCGTATAACGCAAGAGCTTATCCGTCACATAGCTGACGTGATATGCCTCTCTCCATGTAGTAACCTGCCTATGCTCATAAGATATCGAATATACATATCCGGATAGAATCATAAAAACAGGAACCGCCATCTCTATCCAACAGGGAAAAAGAAGACCATGCCTGACTTCCTGCGCCAGGTTAAAATGATTAACAATGACAAAAAACGGCGCAAACTCCCTTCAACACATCAATCATTCGGTTTCTTTCAACTGCTCCTGACATTCCAGCCTTCTTCTCTTGCTGCGGCGAAGTTCCCACAGGGTAAACAAAAAGCTTCAAAACTTGATGTTTGCGATGGTAAGGTACTTTATACAAATAGAAACATATCAGCCGACAATACTGTGTACTTCAATTAGTTTCCGAACGCTATCGCCAACAATTCCGCAGCAACCTGCGCGGACTCGATCCTCATTAAGTTATCCCATGCATCTTCCTTGCCCAGCAGGTTCATCCCTCCATGCCATACAAGCACGTCATCAATAACGGCGAAATGCTCTATGACTTCCTCTCTTACCACTACATGGATTCCTGCTTTCTGCATATCCCGGGTCATATCACCATGGAACATACTATCTCCATAACGGGAATTTTCAGCCTCCAATATAATGACAGTAATCTCGCACCCTGCCTCCTGTCTGGCTTTCACGAGATAAAGGAA
>JAMPIG010000111.1 GCA_023662875.1 Roseburia sp.
CCAATTTTTTCATCACTATTTGTGCCGCCAGCGTCAGCGGCGGAATGGAGATTAATATGAAAAAACAGGGAGGCTTAATATTATGAAGGGATTTATGAAGGGATGCGCGGTTCTGGCGGCGGTTCTGCTGATCGCTGGGCTTGTCTTAGGCGTGGTGGCCAGCACCGTGCGGGGGAGAACCGCGATTGAGGAGGTCGTGGAAAAGGCTACGGGAGGCAGAGTCCGGCTGAATCTGGGCAACGAGGACGGCTGGGGGCTCCTGGTAGAGGACGACTGGTTCGGGGATTCGGACGGGGTAAACTATGAGATCGACGACCGGCTGGACTTTGACAGCTCTCGGGAGGTGCAGAAGGGCGATGTGGAGAAAAGCAGGCTGGAGGGGACGGTAGAAAACCTGGAGGTAAAGGTGGGAGGCTGTGCCTTTCTGGTGAAGGAGTCCGGGGACGACAGCTTTTATGTGGAGACGAGGAACACAAAGAAATTTCAGGCTTACATTGAGTCTGGCACCCTGTATATTACCAGTACCACAGGCAGCGTCAATCACTGGAGCGAGATCAGAGACGTAAGCGTTACGCTCTATGTGCCGACGGACTTTCGCTATCAAAAAGCGGAGCTGGAGATGGGCGCGGGGAGCCTCAGCTACCCCGGGCTGCAGGCGGACAGCGCCTCGGTCGAGGTAGGGGCCGGAAAGATCGAGCTGGAGAACGCGCAGGTGAAAGAGCTGGAGATCGAGGTGGGCGCGGGCCAGGCGGAGGTGACCGGGATGCAGGTAGAGGAGCTGAAGGTGGAGGTCGGCATGGGAGAATTCCGCGGGGACGGCGCAATCGACGGCGACGTAAATATAGAATGCTCCATGGGCAATCTGGAGCTTTGCGTGGCGGGGCGACAGGAGGACTTTAACTATGAGATTGACGGAGCTTTAGGCAATATCAGCCTGGGAGGAGCGTTCGACGGCCGGGAGTTCGGCGGCCTTTCCAAGGAACGCTCCGTCAATAACGGCGCGTCGAAGGAGATGGAGATCTCCTGCGCCATGGGAAACATAACGATCAGCTTTCAAGAGTGAACTCCATGAGGAATTCCGGGGCTATTCGTCCATCCGGCGGTGCTTCGGGCCGCTTCCCTCCGCCCCTTCCTGTGTGATCAGGATGGAAAGTCCCGCCTTCCGGAGAGCGGGCCGCAGGGCCAGATAGAACAGGGAGGCGAGGACTACGGCGATGGCGGCGTTTACCGCGGTGACGCCCATATTGATCTTGGCCAATGTCGCGGCCAGATCCTGGGGAATTCCCAGAAGGTAGGTTTTATAGAAATATCCTACCACAGGATCGGCGATGATATTGAAGCCCATGCCGCAGGCGCTGGCGAAGACTGTGACCTTCGCCACATATTTCGCGTCGTGATCCTGATCCAGCCGGAACAGGGTATGCGCCACAAAGCCGACGATCAGCCCGATCAGGAGCTTTAACAGGAAGGTCTTGGGGGCGCTGGTGACATAGGTGGTCGTAAGGTCGCCGATGGTCATGCCGATCGCTCCCGCCATACCGCCCCAATAGCCGCCCAGCAGGAGCGCCGCCAGTACGCAGAAGATATTGCCGAAGTGGATGGCGGCGCTTCCGAAGGGCAGATCGATCTTCAGAAAAGCGAATCCGATATAGCAGAGGGCGGACATCAGCCCGGTCATAGCCAGCTTCTTTACGTCAGGCCGCGCGGAAACCGTCACGCCCCGCAGGGCGTTAAAAAGACCCTTGACGGTGAGAAGCATGGCGAGAAAAACGAGAGCCAGGCTGTAGGAGTAAGGGCGCTCCTGCCGCAGCTTTTCCGCGGACAGCTCGGCCTGCCGGGCGCTTAGGGCCTCCGCGTCCCCGGCAGCTCCCTCTTTCACGGCTGCCAGTTCTTCCTTTACCTGGGTCAGCAGGTCGCCTGTGGCGGTGGAATCACGATAGCTGGTATTGCGGGTATAAACGGTGAGAAGAATGCCCGCGATCAACAGGATAGAGCCCACGATCAGCAGGCGATAGCTTTTTTTACGTTCCATTTTGAAAATCTCCTTTTATCTAATCTTTTTCTTTTCGGCGAAGAATGCGACACATTCTCCTGAGCGTCACGAAGGGACGCTTTCGAATCCGGCCGGGCCGACGGTAACGCGGTGGGCCGTTTTTGCGACGACAGAATTTTCGTGAAGAATGAATTCCATAGTTCGTGATCATAAAATTTTCAGGAAGCATAAATTCTATCAGATGACCGACTTAAGTCTGGTAAGAGTGTATAACGAAACTGGATTGATAAAAAGTACCAGAACAGATTTTTTTTAGCAGGCCAGTTGCGGGGCCGTGGGATTGATTTGCGCCGCCGGAGGCGTGGAAAAGAATGACGGAGCAAATTTTTTGACAATAATCCGCCAACAAAAACAGGGTTTTGGTTACTCTATCAGGGAAGCGGCAGTTTTACCATGACAAAAACCGGCCCGGAAACGGTTTTGCGTGGGTAAAACGCCGCAGATTTCAGAAAGTGAGGCGAAGGACTTGAGGGAGAGGGAAGAGCTGCTGCAGACGCTGGAAAAGGAGCTGCTGCCTAAAATATACGGCTTCTGCGTCCTGAAAATGAATACGCAGCAGGAGGCCGAGGATCTGTCGCAGGAAATCTGCACGGAGGTTTTGAAGGCGATCCGCAGCGGCAAAAGGATCGAGAATCTGAACGCTTTTGTGTGGAGCGTGTCAAATCATATGTTCTACAATTATCTGCGCAGGAAAAGGCACGGCGCGGATGTATATCTTTCCGAGCTACCTTCGGCGCGGGACGACCCGGAGGAGGAGTGTATCCTGGAGGAACAGAAGTCGCTTCTGCGCAGGGAACTGGCTCTGATGACCGGCGATTACAGGAAGGCCGTTATCATGCATTATTTTGACGAGCTCTCCTGCGAGGAGATCGGCGCGGCGCTGGGAAAAAGTCCCGGCACCGTCAGGTGGTGGCTTCACGACGCGAGAAAGGCAATCGGGAAAGGGATGAACACGATGAGGGAATTTGGAGAAAAGAGCTTTCGCCCGGGCGAGCTGAACGTGTCTTGCCAGGGGATGCCGGGAGACCGGTTTGAGCCCATGAGCTGCGTGACGAGAAAGTCCACGCAGAACATATTGCTGGCGGCATACAAGGCCCCGGTTACGGTGGGCGAGCTTTGCACGGAGCTGGGGATCGCCGCCCCTTATGTGGAGGACGAGCTGGAGTATCTGACGGAAAATCAGCTGATGCGGGAGGTATCCAGGGGAAGGTATCAGACGGACTTTGTGATTCTGCCGTGGGACAGCGCGGAGACGGCGGACAAAATCCGGGAGGCGCTTTTCCCGGCCTATTATGAGAAGCTGATCCGCTTTCTGGAGGAAAGGAAGGGGGTTCTGACGGAAGACAGATTCAACACCGCCGGGTTTTCCTGGGAGAGGCTGCTTTGGGTTTATCTGTTTATCATCACGGACAGGGCGGCCGCCAGATACAAGGTTCTCCACGGAGTCGGCATAAGAGGGCGGGAAATGCCGCTGCGCCCCAGGGGCGGGCAGTGGGTGGCTTTGGGCTTTGACGGCAGCGTCGGCGCGGGAAATGCGGGGACGGCAGCGACGAAGAGCAGGGAGCCTTCTCGCTTTGACGGCAGCGCCGGTACGGGTAATACCGGGGAAGAGAAGGCGTACTACGAGTACAACGGCCCCTTATATGGAGTGGGGCAGGAAACCTGCGCCGTATGTCTGATTCACGGCTGGAGCCGCTGCGGGGCGGAGGAATTTTTAGAGATTCCCGGCGAGGTCTTTGCGCTGTGCGGACGGGTGGCGGAAGGAAAGCTTAAAGTAGGAGAGCTGGAGGGAAAGGAGAAGTATCTGTTCAGCATCGCCCTGGAGAGGAAGCTGTTTGTGGAGACGGCGGATGGTTTTTCGCAGAATTTCTTTTATGTGGCGGGAGAGGAGCATGACGCGATCGAGAGGATGGCGCAGGATTTTTACGAGGAAACGGCGGAATTTTATGAGAAGGCCTACGATATCATCCTGCGGCAGTATGTAAAATCCATACCGCCCCATCTGTACTGGCAGATGGGTTGTATTCTCTCTTTTAAGCTGAACTATCTGATTACCTGCTCCCTGGACGAAGGACTTAAGAGGGGAAGCCTGTGCGAACCAGACGAAAATACGGGAAAGTGGCTGAGCCTCTATGTGAACGGAAACGGACGGAATGCGGCGGAAAAGGAGACTGCTGGCCGGGAGCGGCCGGAAGCAGGGGAACCTGGACAGGGCGCGGGGACGGCGGAAAAGGAGACCGCCAGCCGGGAGCGGCCGGAAGCCGGAGAAAACGTGCAGGACACTACCGCCACGGGAGAGGAGGCGCAGATATGATTCCGGGGAAAATAAAGCGCAGACTGGGGTACTGTGCGCAGATGTTCCGCGTGCTTTGGAATACGGACAGGGCGTTTCTGTTCTTTATCCTGGCGGATGTGCTGCTGGGGGCGATGCAGCCCTTCCCGCTGCTCTTCCTCGCCAGGGAGTCCGTGGATATCCTGACGGATCCGACCCGCTCCTTCCGGGAGTTGATTCTGGTGACGGCGGCGCTTCTGGCGGCGGATTTCGTGATCGGTATTCTGGATAATCAGGTGCAGTATGTGACTTCTGTGAAGGGAAATCTGATCGGAAACAAGATGAACGAAAAAATTTTCCGAAAATGCATCGAGATGGATTATGAGCTTCTGGCGCGGAAGGATATTCAGGAGAAGCGGAGTCTGGCGAAAAAGACGGTGGAGGGCGGAAGCTTCAATAACCTGATCCGCAATTTCAGAACCCTGGCGGCGGGGCTTCTGACGCTGGCGGGAATCGCCGTGACCGTAGCGGCTGCGGACGTCTGGATCCTGCTGGCGACGGCGGTGGTCATCGGAGTGAACACCGCCGCCGTATACAGGCGCAAGGAGGCGGAATACGAAGGGTTCCGCGCGGCGATCCCGGTAAACCGGAAGATCGATTATTACGACACGGTCAGCTCTGACTTTTCTTATATGAAGGAAATCAAGGCCTTTCACATGGGAGAGGCCCTGATTGCGAGACAGGCCGGGCTTCTGCAGGAGATCAGCGCCTTTTTGCGGAAGGTTTTTGCCGGGTGGACGGTTACCAATGGGATCGGCATCCTCACCAATACGGTTCTGCAGGCGCTTTTGTACCTTTTGCTGGGCTTTAAGCTGATGGTGCGGAGGGCGATCACCGTGGGGGACTTTACCCTGTACCTGACGGCGGTTCTGCAGTTTAAGACGGCGCTGACCAATATCGGCGCGGCCTTTGCCGATCTGGATCAGAACGGGCAGTATCTGGGGGATTATTTTGAATTTATGAATCTGGCGAACCGTTTCGATCAGGGGAACATGCCGCTGGCGGAGGCGGCGGGCGAAGATTTTGTCATCACCTTCGAGGATGTTTCCTTCCGCTATCCCTTTACGGAGGTATATGCCCTGCGGCATATCAACTGTACTGTGCGGAAGGGGGAGAGGATCTGCGTGGTAGGGGAAAACGGCTCCGGCAAGACCACGTTTATCAAGCTGCTGATGCGCCTGTACGATCCCACGGAGGGCGTGATCCGTTTAAACGGCGTCGATATCAAAAATCTGCGCTATTCGGAATATCTGGACTTTTTCTCTGCGGCGTTCCAGGACTTTAAGACCTTTGCCTGCACGATCCGGGAAAATGTGGCGGCTCTGCAGGAGGCGGAGGAGGGCGAGGTGCGCCGGGCGGTGGAGCGGATCGGCCTGGGGGAGAAGGTGCGCAGCCTGGAGAAAGGGCTGGATACCTACCTGTACCGGATCTACGATGAAAACGGTGTGGAGCTTTCCGGCGGCGAGGCACAGCGGCTGGCCATTGCCAGAGCCATGTGCAAAAAGGCGCGGGTGATGGTGCTGGACGAACCCACGGCGGCCATCGACCCGAAGGTGGAGGCGGAGATTTTTCAAAATTTCGATGAGATTGCCAAGAACACGACCTCTGTCTGCACCACCCACAGGCTGGCCGGAGCCAGAAGCGCGTCGAAAATTCTGGTGTTTTCCGCGTCGAGGCTGATCGAAACCGGAAGTCATCAGGAGCTGCTGGAGGCGGAAGGAACCTACGCGCGGCTGTATCGGATGCAGGCGCAGCTGTATCTGTAGGGCGAGGTCCCATCGGCAGTTTATCCGTGCGGGCATCGGCCCTGCATGGCGCAGCTGTAGCTGTAGAGTGACCTTTCGTTTGGAGGCAGTCCGGTTCTGCAGGATGTCAGGCCCGCATGGCTGACGCTCTGCAGAAAGGCGAACGATTTCATCTTTTATAAGATTCCCGGCAAGATTTCTTCTGTCTGATATTGCATTTTGCGGGGGCGCGTGTTATGATTTTTGACGGCAGAATTTTGCGAAGCAGAAATTCTACCCGGCAGAATTTTGTGAAGCAGAAATTCTACCGTATTAACGATGATGTCTGGAAAGGGCGCGGTGTTTTCCGGAGTTTTCGCTTTTGGAAATTCAGACGCAGCAGAAAGCGTCTCCTTGCGACGCTTGAAAGAACGCGAAGCGTTCCGTCAGGCTGGCGCTCACATTCCGGTCAAAAAAGGGAGCGCCGCAGGACAAAGGAGATGCCGCGGGCAGAAAGGGAGAAGAGGAAATGAAACAGGGTTTTGACGACGTGATCGCGAGAGTGAAGGGCTGCGGGATGAAGAAGATTGCCGTGGCCGCAGCGCAGGATTCCGCTGTGCTGGAGGCGGTGAAGGAAGCAAGGGCGCAGGGGATTGCGGAAGCTGTGCTGGTGGGCGACGAAGCAAAGATCCGGGAGATTGCCGGGCAGATCGGTATGGATCTTGCGGGATATGAGATCATCGACGAGCCGGATATGATCCAGGCGGCTTTGAAGGCGGTAAAGCTGGCCCATGAGGGCAAGGTAGACATGTACATGAAGGGACTGGTGGATACCAAGAACTTCTTAAAGAGCGTGCTGGATAAAGAGGTGGGTTTAAGAACCGGCGGCCCTCTGTCCCATGTGGCGGTATTTGAGATCCCCGGCATCCACAGACTTCTGTTCCTGACGGATGTAGCGTTTATGACCTATCCCACGCTGGAGGATAAGGTACATATTATTCAGAATACCATCCCGGTCTGCCGGGCCTGCGGTATCGAGACGCCGAAGATCGCCCCGCTGGCGGCGGTGGAGGTCGTCAATCCCAAGATGGAGGTTACCGTAGAGGCGGCGGAGCTGACGAAGATGTGCGAGGAGGGGCAGCTTCCCGGCTGTATCGTGGACGGCCCTCTTTCTCTTGATCTGGCTATCGACCCCGAGGCCGCAAAGCATAAGGGAGCCACGGACAGAAAAATCCAGGGAGACGCGGATGTGCTGCTGTTCCCGGATATCCACGCGGGCAACCTGGTTTATAAATGCCTGGTACACACGGTTCCGGGCTTTAAGAACGGCTGTATCCTGACCGGGACAAAGGTGCCTGTCATCCTGACCAGCCGCTCCGATACCTTTGAGACCAAGGTGCATTCCATCGCGCTGGCGGCCGTTGTGGCGGAGGAGCTGAAGAAAGCGAGTAAGTAAGATGCTTGAATTTATTGTTGAAGCCGTCGGAGAAGTCATAGGCGGCGTGCTGGACTCGTTTCTGGACGGCTTATCGGTAAGGATAGCGTCAGGGCGGCGTGCCGAACGGGAAATGAGGCAGAGGGCGAAACAGAAGATCAGCAAGACAGAAAATGAAGAAGTGTAACAGGAGGAAACAATATGTCCATAAAAAGCCTGATTATCAATCCCGGTTCCACCTCCACCAAGATCGGTGTGTTCGAGGATGAGAACCTGTTGTTTGAGGAGACCTTAAGACATTCCACGGAGGAGATCTCCCGGTATGAGACCATTTTTGACCAGAAGGATTTCCGGAAGAAGATTATTACAGACCTTCTGGCCGCAAAAAACTTTGACGTTAAGTCCCTGAATGTAGTGGTGGGCAGAGGCGGTATGCTGAAGCCGATTCCGGGCGGTACTTATGAGGTTACAGAAGCTATTCTGGCCGATTTGAAGGTCGGCGTCCAGGGACAGCACGCGTCCAATCTGGGCGGTATCCTGGCGAAGGAGATCGCGGATGAAATCGGCGCACCCGCTTATATCGTAGACCCGGTAGTGGTGGACGAGCTGATGCCGATCGCCAGGTATTCCGGCGTGCCGGAGCTGCCCAGAGGCAGTATCTTCCACGCGTTAAACCAGAAGGCTGTGGCAAGGCGCTACGCGGCGGAGGCGGGAAAGCCCTATGAATCCCTGCGGTTGATCGTGGTGCATATGGGCGGCGGCGTGTCTGTGGGCGCTCACGAGAACGGTAGGGTCATCGACGTCTTCAGCGCCTTTGACGGAGACGGCGCTTTCTCGCCGGAGCGGGCGGGCGGCGTTCCGGCCGGAGCGCTGGTGAAGCTGTGCTTCTCCGGGAAGTACACGGAGAAGGAATTGTACGGTAAGCTGATCGGGAAGGGCGGCTTTAACGCCTACCTGGGCACCAACGACATGCGGGAGGTTTCCAAACGCGCGGAGGAAGGCGACGAGAAGGCAGCGGAGGCGAAAGAAGCGTTTCTGCTCCAGGTCGCCAAGGATATCGGCTCCATGGCCTGTGTTTTAAACGGCAAGGTAGACCGGATCATCGTGACGGGCGGCATCGCCTACGGTGCGGACGTGGTGGCGGCCCTGAAGGAGCGGGCGGAGTGGATCGCGCCCTTCACGGTATATCCCGGCGAGGACGAGCTGCTGGCGCTGGCCCAGGGGGCGCTGCGCGTGCTAAAGGGCGAAGAGAAGGCGAAGGAATATTAAAAGATGGAAGCGAAACTATAAAAGGCAGCCGGACGAGGTAAGACTATCTGTCCGGCTGCCTTGTAAATGTGTGCCCGGCGGCGCACGTTTCTAACCGGTGCAAGTCCGGAATCCGCCC
>JAMPIG010000112.1 GCA_023662875.1 Roseburia sp.
CACCAGACGATCCAGGAACTCATACATCTTCTCGCCGCGCAGAGTGGTCTTGCATCCGATGTTCATGCCTTCGCGGATCTTGAAGTTTGCAACGGAATTCTTTGCCTTGGTGAGAACCGCCTTCTGGCCTGTGATGGTCTCCATATCGGATACCGCGTTCTCCAGGATCTTTGCGTTGTCCTTTGCCTCGCCTACGCCCATATTTACAACGATCTTGTCAAGCTTGGGAACTTCCATAACGTTCTTATATCCAAACTTTTTTGTCATAGCTTCTACGACTTCAGCGTAGTAAAAATCTTTTAATCTAGCCACTTTTTATTCCTCCTTCCTATTGATCAGTCGATCACTTCGCCGGTTGCCTTCGCAAAACGAACCTTCTTATCGCCCTCGATCCTGAAGCCGACTCTGGTCGCCTTGCCCTTATAGACAAGCATAACGTTCGAGATATCAATAGGAGCTTCCTTCTTAATGATGCCGCCGTTGGGATTCGCCTGGGAGGGCTTCGCATGCTTTGTAATCATATTGACGCCTTCCACCGTCACCTTACCGTTCTTCGCATCCACGGAAATAACCTTACCTTCTTTATTGCAATCCTTGCCCGCGATCACCTTTACGGTATCGTTCTTTCTAATCTTTAAACTGGACATATGGCGCCTCCTTATAATACTTCGGGAGCCAGAGATACGATCTTCATGAACTGTTTCTCACGAAGCTCTCTCGCTACCGGCCCAAAAATACGGGTTCCTCTGGGTGTCTTGTCATCCTTTATGATAACCGCCGCATTCTCGTCGAACCTGATGTAAGAACCGTCCTTCCGGCGCGCGCCCTTTACGGTACGTACCACAACCGCCTTAACGACGTCGCCCTTCTTTACAACGCCGCCTGGTGTTGCGTCTTTAACGGAAGCAACAATCACATCGCCAATCTGTGCATATCTTCTTGTAGAGCCGCCCATAACACGGATGCAGAGCAATTCCTTCGCACCTGTATTATCGGCAACCTTCAGTCTTGTTTCCTGCTGAACCATGATTTTCCTCCTCTGCCGAACCTACGGCCAATTACTTCACTTTCTCCACAACCTCGACAAGCCGCCATCTCTTGTCCTTGGACAGAGGTCTTGTCTCCATCACCTTAACGGTGTCGCCGATGTTACATTCGTTGTTCTCATCGTGAGCCTTCAGCTTGTAGGTTCTCTTCACGACCTTCTTGTAAAGGGGGTGCTTAACATGCTCTTCAATCGCCACAACAATCGTCTTATCCATCTTATTACTGGTAACCTTACCGGTACGCACTTTTCTCAAATTTCTTTCCACGACTTTACTCCTTTCCATTTGCCGTCAGGCAATGCGCTTATGCTCTGGCCTTCTCGGTGATGACTGTCTGAATACGCGCAATATTTCTCCTTACGTCCTTAATCCTTGCCGTATTGTCCAGCTGATTGGTTGCGTTCTGGAATCTCAGATTGAAAAGTTCTTTCTTTGCAGCAACAAGCTCCTGGTTCAGTTCCTCAACGGACTTGTTTTTTAATTCTTCTACAAACTTATTAGCTTTCATTATTCTACACCGCCTTCCAAATCTGCCTTAGAAACGATTTTACACTTGCAGGGAAGCTTATGCATTGCGAGACGCAGCGCCTCTCTCGCCTGATCCTCCGGAACGCCGGCAATCTCAAACATAATGCGTCCGGGCTTTACAACCGCTACCCAGTACTCCAGAGTACCCTTACCGGAACCCATACGGGTCTCGGCAGGCTTTGCTGTAACCGGCTTATCGGGGAAAATCTTAATCCAGACCTGACCGGTACGCTTTGTATAACGGGTAAGCGCGATACGGGCCGCCTCGATCTGATTCGACTTGATCCAGCAGGGCTCTACCGCCACCAGGCCGAACTCACCGTAGGTAAGTGTGGTTCCTCTCGATGCCTTGCCGGCCATGGAACCGCGGAACTGTTTACGACGTTTTACTCTCTTCGGCATTAACATGATTATTTATCGCTCCCTTCCGTCTGATTTCCCTTTGTAGGAAGGATCTCACCCTTGTAGATCCAAACTTTCACTCCAACCTTGCCGTACGTGGTATCCGCCTCGGCAAATCCGTAATCGATATCCGCTCTCAGCGTCTGAAGGGGAATGGTTCCCTCGCTGTAGAACTCGCTTCTCGCGATATCCGCTCCGCCCAGACGGCCTGCGCATGCCGCCTTGATACCAAGCGCGCCCGCCTTCATGGTTCTGCCCATGCAGGACTTCATAGCGCGTCTGTAGGACACACGGTTCTCCAGCTGCTGAGCGATGTTCTCCGCAACCAGCTGCGCATCCCGGTCAGGTCTCTTGATCTCCTTGATATCGATCAGAATCTTCTTCCCGGTCATCTTGGAAAGCTCATTCTTGGTCACTTCGATCTCCGCGCCGCCCTTTCCGATGATAACGCCGGGCTTTGCCGTATGAATGATGACTCTTACCCTGTCGGACGCTCTCTCGATCTCGATCTTGGAAACGCCCGCGCTGTATAACTTCTTCTTCAGGTACTTTCTGATCTCGTGATCCTCCACCAGATAATCGGAGAACTCGCTCTCAGCGTACCACTTGGAATCCCAATCTTTAATAATTCCGACTCTTAAGCCATGAGGATTAACTTTCTGTCCCATTTGTCTGCTCCTTTCCTTACCTCTTCTCGTCCAGCACAACTGTGATATGGCTCATTCTCTTCTCGATCCTGTAAGCTCTTCCCTGTGCTCTGGGATGAACGCGCTTCATGGTAGGCCCCTTGTTCGCGTAACACTCCGCCACATACAGGTTCTCCCTGTTCATACCGTTGTTGTTCTCTGCGTTTGCGATCGCTGACTCAAGCAGCTTTTTGATAAGGCTGGAAGCATATCTGGGATTGTACTCCAGAATTCCGAGCGCCGTCTGTACATCCTTGCCTCTGATAGCATCCAAAACGAAACATGCCTTCTGAACGGAAACCCTCGCGTAGGAAAGCTTTGCAGAGGGCCTCGTATCCTTCTGGGCGTTTCTCTCTCTCTTAATCTGACTTCTATGTCCCTTAGCCATAGATAAATATCCTCCTTCTAAAGAATAACAGCAACGCATCTGCTACGAGCGAAAACGCCCGCAGTCAGACAGCCGCAACGCCCTCCCGGGTCATTGTGCGTTGTAATACTATTTCACCTTGGATTTCTTCTCATCCTTACCGTGGCCTCTGTAGGTTCTGGTCGCCACGAACTCTCCCAGCTTGTGTCCTACCATATCCTCGGTTACATATACCGGAACATGCTTTCTGCCGTCATGAACCGCAATTGTATGTCCCACGAAGGAAGGGAAAATTGTAGAGCGGCGGGACCAGGTTTTGATAACCTGCTTCTGTCCCGATGCGTTTAAAGCGTCTACCTTCTTCAGCAGGCTCGCGTCTGCGAAGGGTCCTTTTTTCAGTGATCTAGCCATTGTCTCTCCTCCTCAATTATTTGATCGTCCTGCCGTCACGTCTTCTTACAATCAGCTTGTTGGAAGCCTTCTTCGCCTTACGTGTCTTCAGGCCAAGAGCGGGCTTACCCCAGGGAGTGCTGGGACCGGGGCGTCCGATACCATTCTTGCCCTCGCCGCCGCCGTGAGGATGATCGTTCGGGTTCATGACAGCGCCGCGCACTGTGGGACGGATGCCCATGTGGCGCTTGCGTCCTGCCTTACCGATATTGACAAGGTTGTGATCCGCATTTCCCACAACGCCAATGGATGCGCGGCATATCATGGGAACCATTCTCATCTCTCCGGAGGGAAGACGCAGCGTCGCGTACTTTCCTTCCTTCGCCATCAGCTGCGCGCTGTTTCCCGCCGCGCGCACCAGCTGGCCGCCCTTGCCGGGATACAGCTCCACGTTGTGAACCTGAGTACCGACGGGAATCTCGGACAGCGGCAGGCAGTTGCCCAGCCTTACCTCGGCCTGGGGGCCGTTCATAACCTTCATGCCGTCGGTCAGTCCTTCGGGAGCGATGATATACGCCTTCTCGCCGTCCTCATAGCAGATCAGGGCGATATTCGCGCTTCTGTTCGGATCGTACTCGATACCGATTACGGTAGCGGGGATGCCGTCCTTATTTCTCTTGAAATCAATGATTCTGTACTTTCTTCTGGAGCCGCCGCCATGGTGTCTCACTGTAATCTTACCCTGGTTGTTACGACCCGCATTCTTCTTCAGAGATGTGCAGAGGCTCTTCTCGGGAGTCTTCTTTGTAATCTCTGCGAAATCAGAGCCGGTCATATTTCTTCTGGAGGGTGTATAGGGATTATATGTCTTGATACCCATTGTCTTATCTCCTTTTCCTGATTCTTTGCGCAGCCGCCGTCCGCGGCCGCATACTTAAATATCTGTCGGATCCGGCTTTCCTCCGGCGGCGTCTCTGACGTCCCGGAATCGCTTTCCGTCCTTTTACAGTCCCGCAAAGATCTCGATATCCTTGCTCTCCGCGGTCAGCGTAACGATCGCCTTCTTCGTCTTCGCCGTCTTGCCGACCGTGATACCGCTTCTGGAATTACGTCTCTTCCTCTTTCCCTCGCAGTTCATCGTGTTGACGTTCTTTACCTTCGCGCCGTCGAACATCTTCTCTACAGCTTCCTTAATCTGGGACTTGTTCGCCTCCGGATGAACCAGAAACGTATATTTCTTATCGCCCATTCCGGCCATACTCTTCTCGGTGATAACCGGCTTGAGGATCACGTCATAGTATTTAATATCAGCCATTATGCGTACACCTCCTCGATCTTCGCAACAGCGTCCTTCGTCAGGACAAGCGTCTTCGCCTTCATAATATCGTACACGTTGATGGTTCCTACCAGCGTCGTGTTGATCTCCGCCAGGTTTCTCGCGGACAGTACGACGTTCTGGTCGTTCTCGGCGATGACGACCAGACCCTTATCCACCTTCAGGTTATTCATCACCTTTACGAAATTCTTTGTTTTGATCTCGTCGAGCTTCAACTCGTCTAACACGATCAACCTGTTGTCCTGCACCTTGCTGGTCAGCGCGGACTTTAACGCCGCCCTCTTTTCCTTCTTGTTGATCTTAAAGGAATAATCTCTGGGCACGGGAGCGAATACCACGCCGCCGCCCGTCCACTGGGGCGCTCTCGTGGAGCCCTGTCTCGCGTGTCCGGTTCCCTTCTGCCTCCAGGGCTTTCTTCCGCCGCCGGATACCTCGGCGCGGGTCTTTGCCTTCTGTGTTCCCTGGCGGTTATTCGCAAGCTGCTGTACCACCGCCATGTGTACCAGATGCTCGTTGATCTCCACACCGAACACTGCGTCATTCAGCTCGATGGTGCCAACTTCCTTGCCTTCCATATTGTAAACAGATACGTTTGCCATCTGATTGGTCCTCCCTTCGCATGTGCGCCTGGCAAAGGCACACTGTTATGCCTCGACCTTTGTGGTCTCTTTGATGGTTACTAATGCTTTCTTCGGTCCCGGTACGGCACCCTTTACCAGAAGAAGATTCTTCTCGGCGTCCACCCTTACGACCTGAAGATTCTGAACGGTTACCCTTACACAACCCATATGTCCGGGCATTCCCTTTCCTTTAAACACGCGGCTGGGGGAGGAACATGCACCGTTGGAACCCTGATGGCGATGGAACTTGGAGCCGTGCTTCATAGGTCCTCTGTGCTGGCCCAATCTCTTGATTGCGCCCTGGAATCCCTTACCTTTGGAAATCGCGGTGGCGTCGATCTTATCGCCCTCCGCGAAGATGTCAGCCTTGATCTCTGCGCCGAGCGCATATTCTCCTGCATTCTCAAACCGGAACTCCCGGATATATCTCTTCGCGCTGACGCCTGCCTTTTTAAAGTGGCCTGCCTGCGCCTTATTAACGCCGTGCCTGTGGACGACCTGCCGCTTCCCGCCGGCATCCTTGTTCACGATGCGTTCCTTCTTGTCAACGAAGCCTACCTGCACTGCGCTGTAGCCGTCGTTCTCGGGGGTCTTGACCTGCGTTACCACACAGGGACCTGCCTGAAGAACCGTCACGGGAACCAGTTCGCCGTCTTCGTTGAAGATCTGAGTCATTCCGACTTTGGTTGCCAAAATTGCTTTCTTCATTTTTCCTCTCTTTCTGCCTTTTCGGCTGTCTACATAGCGGACCACGCGGCTACCGTTGCGCCATAGCTGCAGGGGCTGCGCCCCTTTCCCTTCCGGCCCGGCCTCGCGGCCTGCCCTTCGGAATGTGTTCTTACGTCTAGTAGAGGTTTTCTTTTTTATTATTTTGTTTTCATCTTGATATCGATGTACACGCCTGCGGGCATCTCCAGTCTCTGGAGCGCATCCACCGTCTTCTGGGTGGGCGCGATGATATCGATCAGCCTCTTGTGGGTTCTCTGCTCGAACTGCTCTCTGGAATCCTTATATTTATGAACAGCTCTCAGAATCGTTACAACCTCTTTCCTGGTGGGAAGAGGCACCGGGCCGCTCACCTCGGATCCCGTCTTCTTCACCGTTTCGATGATTTTCTTAGCGGACGCATCCACCAGCTGATGCTCATAAGCCTTCAGGGTAATTCTCATTACTTGACTTGCCATAAAAAAAGTCGCCTCCTTTTCGCACTTTCAGTCTCAAGTACGACAAGCGGTGACTGTACACTCTCCCGTGTGTGTCCCGAAGCCTTACGCAACCATCCTCGGCCCGTTCCTTTCACACGTCGTTTCTGCCCTTCGCAGACTTCCAATCGGTACAGTGACTTGTCGTCAGTTTTCTAACTTGACATTCGCTCCACGGAAAACCTGACCGCCATTGCTGACGCCCAGCAACCTCGCGCTTCACAGCTATCATGCCACAGCAAGAGATATTATAAATGTAAAAAGCCCTTTTGGCAAGAGCTTTTTCAAAAAAATTGTATTTTTTTCCGTACAATCCTAATGGGTAGCCTGTTTTCCCTTCCGGACTCCGGAAAACATTCCGTCAGCCAGGCAGACTTCGGTTCGGACGGATCGCGCTTCCGCTTCCAAAGCAGTTGAATTCCCCTGTTCCATGTTCTATAATAAAATCAAAGTGCGGATTTTATTATCCAAGTGCTATAATAAAATCAAAGTGCGGATTTTATTATCCAAGTGCTATAATAAAATCGAAAAACGGATTTTATTATCCAAGTGCTATAATAAAATCGAAAAACGGATTTTATTATCCAAGTGCTATAATAAAATCTATCATATAGAAAGGATACGGAAATCATGTGGATTGCGAATCACTGGAAGGATTACGAGGTTCTGGATACATCGGGCGGTGAAAAGCTGGAGCGCTGGGGAGACTATCTTTTGGTGCGCCCCGACCCTCAGGTCATCTGGAGCACGCCCCGGAAGCACCCCGGCTGGGCAAAAAGGAACGGCCACTATCACCGCAGCGCAAAGGGCGGCGGCGAGTGGGAGTTCTTTCATCTTCCGGACGAATGGAGCATCGGTTACGATCTGTATCCCGCGGCTTCTCCCGGCACAGTCTTCCCGTCCGAAAGCATACAGGCGGAGTCTTCCGGTGTAGCAGTGAAGACGCCTCCCAGGAATGTGGCTCCGACCGAAAGCGCTCAGGCGTCACCTTCCGCAGCTCCCCAAACCGGGAAAGGGCAGCCTGCCTCTTCCAACGAGCTGCGCTTCCATCTGAAGCCCTTCAGCTTTAAGCATACCGGCCTCTTCCCAGAGCAGGCCGTCAACTGGGACTGGTTCTCTCAGCTGATCCGCCGGGAAAGACGCCCTGCAGACCGGCCCTTGAGAGTCCTGAATCTCTTCGCCTACACCGGCGGGGCGACCCTGGCAGCAGCCGCGGCAGGAGCTGCAGTCACCCATGTGGACGCCTCGAAGGGAATGGTAACCTGGGCAAAGGAAAACGCCGCAGGCTCCGGGCTGGCGCAGGCTCCCATCCGCTGGCTGGTGGACGACTGCGCAAAATTCGTGGAGCGGGAGATCCGCAGGGGAAACAAATACGACGCCATCATCATGGATCCTCCCTCTTACGGACGGGGACCGAAGGGAGAAATCTGGAAAATCGAGGAAAGCCTCTGGCCCTTCCTGGAGCTGACGGTTCAGATTCTTTCCGACGAGCCATTGTTTTTCCTCATCAACTCCTACACCACGGGACTTCAGCCCGCGGTACTGGCCTATCTGCTCGGCTGTACCGTCGCAAAACGCTTCGGCGGCCGGGTGGAGGCGGAAGAAATCGGACTGCCTGTCCGAGAGTCCGGGCTGACGCTTCCCTGCGGCGCATCCGGAAGATGGAGCAGAGAAGGGATGTGACGGTTTGCGCTTCCGCGGCCTTGCTTTCCTCGCGATGCCACTGCAAAAGAGAACGAGGCCGGTGTAACATCCCTCCCCCCATTTGTAGTATATTATCAGAATTTTCCTTTTTTATTTACAAAAGGCATCCTTTGTGATATAGTGTCTGCATCAAGATATAATCTTTCATAACTTAAACGCAGCAAACGCTGTATCCTTGTATCTCTGTTTTCATTGTATATCGTTCAACTGATTCCGTTACACCACAACAAAAGAAAGGAATAATCTATGGAAAAACAAACTACTGCTGTCTCTATCCCTATGCCTGCGTCGGACTTTCCGGATTCTGCCACAGGCCCGATTGCAATACGCATGACTAACGACTACCTCTTCCGAGCACTGCTCCAACGCAGCAATAAGGCTCTAAAAGGCCTGATTAGCTCGCTGCTGCACATGAAACCCGAACAGATTCAGTCTGCCGTCATCACCAATCCCATAGAATTAGGGGAATCCATCGATGAAAAAACTTTTATCCTCGATGTCAAAGTTATTTTGAACAATAATGCCATTATCAATCTGGAAA
>JAMPIG010000113.1 GCA_023662875.1 Roseburia sp.
GATGAATAAGGAGAAACGGGAAAGCCCCGAATGGATGGCAAATTTTATTATTCACCAATTATCGGGAGATAGATAAATCTTATGTATTAAGCCGCTTGCTTATGCCACGGAGTCCAGCACGGACACTCGCAGATTGCAAAGGCGTTAACCCGGGACAAAAAGGATGTCGATATTATCTGCGCTGGCTTAAACCATCAGACCTGGTACATCTCCGTAAAAACAGACGGCGTTGAGAGAACTCCCGAATTATATGATTTGATGCGCAGGGCGGATTTCGCGAAGGATGAAAATATCCGGCTGGATGTGATGAAGAATTTCGGCTATTACTCAACCGAGTCCAACGGACATCTTTCCGAATATCTCATGTGGTATCGGAAGCGGCCCGAAGACATGGAAAAATGGATCAATTACTGCAGCTGGATCCAGGGAGAGACCGCGGGCTATCTCCGCGTGTGTCAGGAGAGCCGCAACTGGTTTGAGACGGACTTCCCAAACTGGCTTAAGGAGCCCGCCCGACAGTTTTTGCCGGAAAACCGCTCCGAGGAACACGGCAGCTATATCATCGAAGGCCTGGAGACCGGCAAGGCTTACAGAGGTCATTTTAACGTCATGAACAACGGAACGATCACCAATCTGCCGAACGAATGCGTGGTCGAGGTTCCCTGTTACGTTGACGGGAACGGCATATCCGTCCCCAGGGTCGGCGATCTTCCCCTGGGCTGCGCCGCCATCTGCTCCCAGAGCGTATGGGTGCAGAAGCTGGCCGTCGAGGCCGCCGTACACGCGGATATCCGTCTGCTGTACCAGGCAGCCATGATGGATCCTCTCACCGGCGCGGTCTGCACGCCGGACGAGATCAGACAGATGGTTGACGAGATGCTGGTCGCCGGCGAAAGATGGCTGCCGCAGTACGCGGAAGAAATCGCGGCGGCAAAGAAACGCCTGCAAAACAAGACCGTCCCCTGCCGCCCGGTAAAGGGCTTTACCCTGAAGCCCAAAACCGTTGCGGAGATGGCGGAGGAAAAGGCGAGATACCGGAAGTTGGCCTCGGCGGCGGCGAAGGAAAATGTGTAAAGAAAATTCGCTCAGGTCGCGAACCCTGCATACTGCGTCATATACAGCTCATAATACTTCCCCTTTTGCGCAAGCAGCTCCTCGTGACTGCCGCTTTCCACAATCTCTCCGTGATCCATGACGACGATCAGATCCGAATCCCGGATCGTAGACAGGCGGTGCGCAATCACAATGCTGGTACGCCCCTGCATAACGCGGTGCATGGCGTCCTGTATTGCCTTTTCGGTGCGGGTATCCACATTTGAGGTGGCTTCGTCCAGAATTAAAATCTTCGGGTCGGCGACAAACGCGCGGGCAATGGCGAGAAGCTGCCGTTGCCCCTGGCTGATATTTGCGCCGGAGCCGGACAGCACTGTGTCGTACCCCTGGGGCAGAAAAGCGATCATTTCCCGGCACTGACTCATTTCCGCCGCTGTCTCGATCTGTCCGTCCGTAGCCGAATCGTTTCCGTATTTCAGGTTGCTGCGGACGGTATCGGAAAACAGCACGGTGTCCTGTAGAACGATCGCGGCGTTTTGCCGCAGACTTCCCCTCGCAATATCCCTGATATTCTGTCCGTTGATACAGATTTTCCCGCTGTCCGTCTCATAAAAACGCATAAGCAGGTTGACTACCGTGGTTTTCCCGCTTCCGGTCGCGCCAACCAGCGCCACCTTTTTCCCCGTGGGGACTGTCAGCGTAAAATTCCGGATTACAGGATTTCCGGCCTCATAAGAAAAACATACGTTTTCAAAGGTAACCTCGGCTTTTTCTCCCTCTGCCAGCGCCTCTCCGCTTTTGTCCTCCTCCGTCTCGTCCAGCACCGCAAATACCCGCTCCGCGCCGGCAACCGCTGTCTGAAGCTGCCCATAGACCTGCGCGATCTCATTGACGGGGCGGCTGAACTGCTTCGCATAGACAATAAACGCGGAAATCACTCCCACCGAAATCAGCCCCTTCACGGCAAAGTATCCGCCGAAAACCGCAATAATGACGAAGCCGATATTGCCGATACAGTTCATGACCGGCCCCATGACGCCGCTGAAAACATCGGTTTTAATCCCTGCCTTCGTAAGGGAATCCGCCGTGGCGCAGAAATCCTCTGTGGTGATATCCTGGTGGTTGTACGCCACAACGGTGCGATATCCGGAAACCATTTCCTCCACCGTCCCGTTCAGCTGCCCCAGCAGCATCTGGCGGCGGCAGGAATACTTGCGCACCCTCCCCGAAAGGAATTTCGTCGCCAGAACGGTCAGCAGGACGGAGGCAAAGCTGAGAAGGGCAAGCTGCCAGCAATACCACAGCATGACTGCCACGGTTCCGATAATCGTAAGCACCCCGGAAAACAGGGACGGCAGGGCCTGGGAGACCGTGGTGGAAATATTCTCGATATCATTTGTCATGCGGCTCATCACATCGCCGTGGGAATGGGTATCCAGATAGCGAACCGGCAGCTCCATGATCTTTCCGAACAGCTCTTCCCGCATCCGCTTCACCACATTCTGACTGAGCCTGGCGCTGAGCAGTCCCTGCAGCAGACTGCAGACGCTGTACAGCAGATAAACCGCAAGCATCCAAAGCAGCGTGTAAGTAAGAACCCCCTGCTTTTCTCCGGCGATGATATCCACCGCCCTGCTCTGCAGACTCGGCGCATAAATGCCGCACAGCGTGCCAAAAATCACCACCGTCAGCATACATGCCACAAGCCCCTTTTCCCTCACAAAATAGGTGACAATGCGCCCGGCCGCCGCCCCTGCATCTTCGGCGTGCTCCACCTCCGCAAAGCGCTCGCGGCGGTTCATCATGCCGGGAATATTGCGCTCGGCCGTTTTTTCATCACGGTTTACACTCATGCGCTCTCCTCCTCTCCAATCTGGGAACGGTAAATCTCCCGGTAAGCCCCGCAGGATTTTAACAGTTCTTCATGTGTGCCGCAGGCCGCAATACCGCCGTTTTCCAAAACGACGATTCTGTCCGCCGTCCGCACGGAAGCAATTCTCTGGGCAATGATAATCTTCGTGCTGTCGGGGTGGGACTGCTTCAGCGCCCGGTGCAGATCCGCTTCGGTTTTCAGATCGAGCGCGCTGGTGGAATCGTCAAAAATGAATATTTCCGCAGGCTTTAAAACCGCCCTTGCAATGGAAATCCGCTGCTTTTGTCCGCCGGACAGGCTCATCCCGCGCTCTGCGACAGCGGTTCCGTACCCTTCCGCCGTGGATGAAATAAACCCGTCCGCCTGCGCGGTTACAGCTGCGGATTGCAGCGCCGCGCTGTCCGCCCCCGGCAGGCCCCACGCAATGTTTGCTCCGATGGAAGCGCTGAACAGCTCGCTTTTCTGCATGGCTACGGCAATTTTCCCGCGAAGCACTTTCTGCCGGTATTCCCTCACATCGACTCCGTCCACCAGAACCGCGCCTTCACAGACGTCATAAAAACGGGGGATCAGGTTGACCAGTGACGTTTTCCCGCACCCGGTGGCCCCCATGACCGCCACGGTCTCCCCCTTGCGTATCTTCAGATTGATATGCGAGAGCACCTTCTGGCTGCTTCCCGGGTAGGCAAAGGAAACGTCCCGGAACTCAATTTCGCCCTGTGTTTTTGTCTCTCCTTCAAAGGTTCCGTCCGCAAGCGCCGGTTCACTGTCCAGTACCTCCTTTACCCGCCGCCACGAGGTAAGTCCTCTGGAAATATTCTGAAACAGCATAACCAGCATCAGGACGCCGTTCAAAAGCTGGGTGGTATAGGTAACCGCAGCCATGACGTTTCCCGGCGTAGCGCCGCCGCTTCCCACCTCATAAGAGCCTGCCAGCAGGATCATCGCGATGACGAGGTACATCAGCGCATTGGTCAGCGGATTCATAAAGGCAAAGATCACCAGGGTTTTCAGCTGTGTCCGGATCAATTCTCCGTTTGCCTTGCCAAAGCGCAGCTTTTCGTAGGTCTCCCGGACGCAGGCCTTAATGATCCGGATACCGGACACATCCTCCTGCATAATAGAGTTGATGAAATCCAGCTGCGCCTGCAGCCTGGAAAACAGAGGGTTCGCCCTCCACAGGCAGAAAGCGATCACTCCCACCAGCAGCGGAAAGGCGCACAATACGATGAGGCCGAACCGCAGATTCAACCGGAACATGAAATACATGCTTCCAAAGGTGAGCAGGGAGGTACGGATCAGCCCCCGAATGAACAGCGAGACAAAGTTCTGTACCTGGGTAATGTCATTTGTCACCCTTGTCACCAGGGAACCCGTGCCAAAGCGGTCAAGCTGCGGGAATGAAAACGTCATGATCCTGCGAAAGCAGTCCTTGCGGATCTCGTTGCCGATATTCTGGCTGGAAATATGGACGAACACATTGTTCAGGGAGCCGCAAAGCCCTCCGAACAGAACAAGGCCGATCATCTGCAGACCCAGCCTCCAGATAAGGCGCAGGTCTGTGGCGTATCCGTTGTTTATCCCCAAAACCCCGTCGTCCACAATCCGACTCATAAGCCCCGGTTGGATCAGATCCATCAGCACCTCGCCGATCATAAAAAGCGCCGCGATCACGGCAAAAATCAAATATCTTCTGATATACTTCCACATACTTCGTTTCCTCCGGTTTCGACACCGTAATCTTTCTCATAATACAGCGGGCCTTAGACGCCACAGCTTTTATGACTGCCATGGCGGCTATGCCCGCGATATCGTTGTTTCTTTACTGCTTCTCTGCTTTGTTACTGCTTCTCTGCTTTTTTACTTCTCCGCTTCCTTACTTCTTCTCCGCTTCCTTCCGGATCTCCTTGGTGCGGATTTCCTCGCAGATCTGGCTGATAAACTCCTGCAGAGGCTTCTGGCCCTCGTCCCCCGCGAAGCGGCTTCTGACGGCTACCAGGCCGTCCGCCTCCTCCTTTTCGCCGACGATCAGCATATAGGGGAGCTTTGCCAGTTGGGCCTCCCGGATCTTAAAACCGATCTTTTCGGAACGGTTATCCACGGTCGCGTCGATATCATAAGACTGCAGCTCCTTCAGCACCTTCGCAGCGTATGCCTCGTATTTCTCCGAGATCGGCAGCACCCGCACCTGCTCGGGGCAGAGCCAGGTAGGGAATTTCCCCGCATACTTCTCGATCAGCCAGGCCAGCGTCCTCTCATAGCAGCCCATGGAGGTTCTGTGGATGATGTAAGGCCGTATCTTGTCGCCGTTCTGGTCCACATAATACATGTCAAAATTCTCGGCGATGGCACAGTCCAGCTGAATGGTAATCATGGTGTCTTCCTTGCCGTAGACGTTCTTCGCCTGAATATCGATCTTCGGGCCGTAGAACGCCGCCTCGCCGTCCGCCTCCACGAAGGGCACATTCTTCTCCTTCAGCACCGCCCGAAGCGCGTCCTGAGTACTGTTCCAGTAGTTGTCGTCGCCCAGATACTTCTCCCGATTAGCGGGATCCCACTTCGACAGCCGGTAAGTCACATCGTCCTGCAGACCCAGCGTGCTCAGCACATAATACGCCAGATCCAGACAGCCCTTCAGCTCCTCCTCCGCCTGGTCAGGCCGGATCACCAGATGGCCCTCCGAAATGGTAAACTGCCGCACTCTGGTCAACCCGTGCATCTCGCCGGAATCCTCCGCCCGGAACAGGGTGGAGGTCTCGCTCATCCGATAGGGCAGATCCCGGTAGGACTTCTGGGAGTTTTTATACACATAATACTGGAAGGGACAGGTCATGGGCCGAAGGGCCAGAACCTCTTTGTCCTTCTCCTCGTCTCCCAGCACAAACATACCGTCCTTATAATGATCCCAGTGGCCGGAGATCTTGTAAAGGTCGCTCTTTGCCATCAGCGGAGTCCGGGTGCGGACATAGCCCCACTCCTTATCCTCCAGATCCTCGATCCAGCGCTGCAGCTTCATGATCATCCTTGTCCCTTTCGGCGTAAACAGCGGCAGTCCCTGACCGATGACGTCAACGGTGGTGAACAGCTCCATCTCACGCCCCAGACGGTTGTGATCCCGGCGCTTCGCGTCCTCCATTCTCTCCAGATGCTCCGCCAGCTCTTCCTTTTTGTTGTAGGCAGTTCCGTAAATACGCTGCAGTCTCGCCCTTTCGGAATCTCCCCGCCAGTAGGCCATGGAGGAAGAGGTCAGCTTAAAGGCTTTTACGCCCTTTGTGCTCATCAGATGCGGCCCGGCGCACAGATCCACAAAATCTCCCTGCCTGTAAAAGGAAATTTCCTCTCCCTCCGGCAGGTCGCGGATCAGCTCCACCTTATAGGGCTCCCCCTTCTCCTCCATGAAGCGGATCGCTTCCTCTCTGGGAAGGGTAAATTTTTCCAGCTTCGCGCCGTTCTTGATGATTTTTTTCATCTCCGCCTCCAGGGCGTCCAGATCCTCCCTGGAGAAAGGCGCGTGGTCAAAGTCGTAATAAAATCCGCTGTCGATGCTGGGGCCGATGGTAAGCTTCGCGTCCGGAAACAGGTTCTTCACCGCCTCCGCCAGAACATGGGACGCCGTATGCCGGATAGTCGCAAGTCCCTCCGCGTCGCTTGCGGTACAGATCTGAAGCTCGCAGTCCCGGTCGAGCACCGTTCTCAAATCAACTGTCTCGCCGTCCACCTTCGCGCAGCAGGCCGCCCGCGCCAGCCCCTCGCTGATATCCAGGGCGATTTCATAAACACTTTTCTTCTCCGCATACTCCTTTACGGAGCCGTCCTTCAATGTAATTCTCATTCCTCTTCGTCCTCCTCTTTTTCCTCTTCTTCCTCTTTTTCCTCTTCTTCCTCTTTCTTCTGGCCCAGGTAATTTCCGTTATTGCTGCCGATGTTAAGGCCGTGCGTCAGGGGCGCGGTCTTTAAGCCGTATACGATGCCGCCGAGCAGACATACCAGCCCGATCAGCCAGAGCGTGGTTTTCTTCACGGTCATTTCTCCCTCAAAACAGCATTTTGCCCACTCCTTCATTTTCTCCTTCATGTCGCTTTCTCCTTCCTGCATTCCTGTGAATCTGTCTGCGCTGGCGCGAATCAGCAGACTTAGGGATCTTCGCCTTCCTCGTTCGCGTTGCTCGTCCGAACCTCAGCTCACGAGAAACTCGCGCAAGCACGGTTTCTCGTGAGCCGAGCTCCGGACTCTGCTGATTCGCGCAAAAAGTCCCCTGCAATATTTCTATTGCAAGGGACGCACATTTCGAACGCGGTTCCACCCTTGTTGCAGACTGAAAAGTATTGTCTGCCGCCTTCCTTTGCCCGGTAACGGGGGCCTCCGTGCCCGATTAAGGGCCGCTCAGAGCCGGTTTTCGCAATCCTTTCCGCCAAGCCGCTTCCAGCGCTGCATCTTTGCAGGCGACTCTCTCTGTGACCTTCCGGATCCTACTCTTCTCCTCAACGTTTTTCCTGTTGCCTGGAACTTATGATTTATAACAATAGCACTCTCGCGAAGCTCGTTGTTTTTTATCATATCTCTTTTTGCGGAAATTGTAAAGCCCTTTTTATCAAGTTTTTACCCAAGATGCTCCCGCTCCCTGTGTTTTCCGGGCCGCTACATTTTCCCGCTCAACTCTCCCGCAAGATACCTTTCCATATCGCTGCGGTTGATCTCCAGCACCACCGCCAGCTCTCCGTAAAGGCTCTCTTCCGCCATGCGGCTGTACTTCGCGTCTACCGCCGTGATTTTTCTTCCGGCCTGCAGTCTCTTTTGCTTTCTGACGTAAATTGTCTTCAGAACCCTGACCCATTCCTCGCAGCTGCCGCTTCGCAGGCAGTCCCGATAGGTCTGCTCCGACAGCTTTTCATTCGTAATCACAAGGGGAGGAATTTCCGGAATCGACGCAATCAACCGCTCCGCCTCTTCCTTTTTCAGTACCCGTCTCATGGATTCTCCTGAAGCGTCCACCGGTACATATACTGTGCTTCCGGCCTGGTATTTCGGCTTCAGGATATAATACTGCCTTTCCTTATCCACTCCCAAGATATCAAGGGTTGTAATGTTCTCCACCACACATACGCCCTTATTTCCGCACACAACATACTCACCTATTTCGAACACATGACACCTGCCTTTCTTTTCGCTTCTGATCCTGACATCACCGGGTGCATCAGCAATCCCTTTGTCTGATCCCATCAAATAAGTTATACCCTTATTTTAACAGATTAAACCGAAAATGTCAGTCAATTATAACATTTTCTTTGATTTTTGTTGGAAATGTGCAGAAAACAGGGGCAGCACTTTGTATATTATGCTACCCCATTCTTATTTCCTGTCAATTTAAAATTTCCTTATCCTTCCGCGTCCTGAACCTGCGCGGCAAATACAAACGTCCCGAAGCCTCCGCAAAATCCGACCGTTCCCGCCAAACGCCTCAATCGATGACCTTAATGCTCTCAATCACCGGCTGATTGCTCTTTTCCACCGTACCGTTATCGTCCGTTACCGGCGTCGCCTCGCAGATCGCGTCTACCACCTCGATCCCTTCCGTCACATA
>JAMPIG010000114.1 GCA_023662875.1 Roseburia sp.
AGTATTTACAGTTTGTGTGGAATGAGGAGAAAGGAAGGGAAGAGGCGGATATGTGTTATGCATTGGAGCAGATTTTGAAGAAAGAAAGGAAGCAGGGCGTAAAGGAAGGGAAGCGGGAAGGGAAACTGGAAGGAAAGCAGGAAGGAAAACTGGAAGGAAAGCAGGAAGGGCTTAAGGAAGGGATCAAAAAAGGGATCAAAGAGGGAATCAGGCAGGGAGAAATGCAGGGAAGGCAGCGGATCAGCAAATTGTTAGAGCTGCTTCTCGCGGAAGGCAGGCTGGAAGATCTGCCGAGAGTAGCTACGGACGAGCGGTTTCAGAGAAAACTGCTGAAGGAATACGGTATTTAGTACAATATCGTCGGGAAGAGATGATCTGCGGATGTCGAGAATGCTTCGACATCCGCAGAAGTGTTTAAGCATATTTTTTAGTCAATTATTTGTATAATCAGAGGGACGCTGCGAAGGGAGTAAGATTTTTTACAGCGTCAGCCGGGAGGATAACCTGATCCTCGTTGTCGAGATCGATCAGGGTATATCGGTCATTCCCCATATTCAGCTCCTTCATATAAGTGAGCTGGCGCAAGCCATGGCGGGATTCGATCCGCTCTACCAGCGCGTGGTGTTCTTCCTCCGTCATGGCGTATATGATGTCAACGCAGGCCTGATCCAACGCCAGAATATCCAGAGAGGCGCAGATTCCTACGTTAGGCGTTACGACAGGTTCGGCCTCGAGTCCCTCGCAGTCGCAGGAGACGGACATATTCCGCATCACGTTGATATAGGCGATTCTTTTTCCGAAATGATCAGCGACGGCCTTGGTGGATTCGGTCATGCGTTCCATGAATTCCTCGCGGCTGATATCCCAGGGATTTTTCCCGCCGGGAGTGGAATGAATCATGGCTTTGCCGATTTTTCCGTCGGCGCAGCCGATGCCGATGTTTTTGTTGGAGCCGCCGAAGCCGCCCATAGTATGTCCCTTGAAATGCGTAAGGGCAAGGAGGGAATCGTATTCCGGCAGGGTTTTACCCACGGACATTTCCGTAAACCACTTGCCGTCGTTTACAGGGAGCATAACCGCCCCGTTTTCGTCCATGATATCAACCGGCGCAAAGGTCCAGCCGTTGACCTGCAGGGTTTCCCGGTGTTTTTCGGTAGTATCCCGGTCGCCTTCATAGTAGGAGTTGGTCTCGATGATAGTTCCGTCCGGCAGTTTTTCCGCCAGGAGCGTGCGAACCCAGTCCCGGGGGATAATGTTGGGGCCGTTTTTCTCGCCTGTGTGGAGTTTAACGGCAACGCGGCCTTCTAATACCGACTGGATTCTGTCGTAGACCTTTAAGAGGCCCTTAGCGGACAGGTCGCGGGTAAAAAATACGATGGATTCTTCGCCGGTGCGCTGGTCGTAAGGGATATAGTGTTCGCCTCCGCTGCCGGGAACTGCTTTTTTCTGTGTCATGTGCGATATCCTCCTGTCTTGAAAATAGGAAAGTTGATTCCGCCCCCTTTGATATGTGGTATATTCCTATCCGCAAACGGAATAATGGATAAAATGTTCTGTACTGTGGTCAAGCGTTCACATGATTCAAGGGTTCCCCGGCGGAAAGCGCCGTGAAAGAAATACTTTCCGATACGTATATTATAATACGGACGCCCCTCTTTCCGTCAAGAAGAATTTACGGCGCTTCCCATAAACTTCATATAAAAGCATTTCCGGAAAGGAAACGCTTATTCCGGGAAGGAAACAGTCGGAGGACGTAAAGGGTTAAGCGTTTCGGAGCAGGCAGCTATGTCACAAAGTCGGCGAAGCGGGGGACGGCGGGGATCAGGGGTGCTCCTCCCGCAGCTTTTCTCCTAAGGAGAGGAAGTCTGCGGGGCCGTTATCCAGGTAAAAGCAATGAAAGCGATAGTCGGTATAACTCTCGCCCCAAAGCTCCCGGGCTTCCTCTTGCAGGAGAAGAATCTCCAGGTAGCCCAGGTAGTATTTGGGGTAATTACAGGGCTCCCGGGCGATGTAGGTATAGATGGCGGAGGCGTCCGCGCTGTCCTCGATGCCGAAGCCCTCCAGCATCTTGGAGATCTGCTGGAAGGAGGCTCCCTCGTAGTGAATCATGGTATCCAGCAGGGAGTAAAGGCATAGCTGCAGGCAGCGGTTATGTTTTTCGAGCTGCGCGAGAGCGGCGTCCGTGCTCTGATCCCTTTCCTCGAAAAGGGCGGAGGCGTAGTCGTAGGACAGCTGCTCGGTGTACAGAGCCCAGCCCTCCAGGTAGCCGCCGTACCAGATAAGCTCTGATGCCGGACGGCCCTCGGCCAGGGTTTTGCGGTTGTGGTAGACGGTCTGGTAGAGATGGCCGGGATAGCCCTCGTGGGCCAGGGTAGTGTAAAGCTCTATCCCGGCGGGAGTTTTCTGCCGGTTGATATAAATAACGTTTTGGGTAGTATCGTCCAGAGGCACCGTAAGGTAGAAGGCAGGGGCGCAATATTCTTCCAGGCTGGAGGATACCGGTTTAATGATGACAGAAGTGTCGTTTCCGGGGAGGGCGGGGAAATCCGCGGCCATGCGATCCTGTAGATCGTCCAGCATCTGGCTGACATCCGTATACGGGAAGCTGCGGGAGGCACCGCTCGCGTATTGCTGTGCGACTTCAGGATGCTGTTCCAGCAGGTCGCGGATAGCCTGGTATTCCGCGGAAAACTGTTCCGTCAAAAGCTGTTGGATTTCGGAGACGGGGCGGTAGGAGCCGGTCTCAGAGATCATCAGGGCTTCATAGTATTCCTTTCCCTGGGGGAAGGCGGCCAGGCCGGTCAGCGGGATTGTCTCGTCCTCCAGAAGCAGGAGCCCGTCTCCCAGAGCTGCATAGGCGGGGAGCATTACTGTTTTCAACAGGCGATCATTGGTATCCAGGTATCTCTGCATCTCTTCCGGGCTGATCAGCCCGGCCCCGCGCAGGAGCTCCAGCCGTTCCCGGAAGGTCGTCTGGAGGAAATGGGAGGCGTCCTCCAGGGCGGAGGCAGTCAGGATCCGGTCGCATTGCTCCCGGACGTCCTTCAAAGACGCCGTCGGCATCAGAAGGCCTGCCTTGGCCTTTTCCTGTTCGTAGAGGAGAAGGGAAGCAAAGTATTCGTCCGTCTGATCCAGCAGAGCCAGGTAGTCCTCTACATCTCTCTTGCTGCGAAAGGTATATTCCGCCAGCAGGATTGGAAGCTGGGACTGCATACCGGAGGAGGGAGACAGGGGCTCGTTATAATAAGAGAAGGAGCTGAGAGTCAGGGAATGCTCCAGGTAACGGGTCAGAAGCTTGCAGAGCCAGCGATCCGAGGAATTCAGGCGCTCCGGATGGAGAGATTTTAAGGCCGCCAGGGTATTTTCCAGCGCCGCCTGTCCCTTCAGAGAGGAATCCGCCCGGTAGCCCGGCAGGAGGGGCTGGTAGTCATAGATCCCGAATTCCGCGGGAAAGGCGATTGTGTAATGCATATTCAGCGTGCTGGAGGCCATCTCTTCCGTAAAGAGCCTGGAGGTAATATTTTCGAAGCGTTTTTCGTCGTTTCGATAGCGGAAGAGGAAGAGGGTCAGGGCGACAAAGGCCAGAAGCGCCGCTATCATGAGCAGCAGCTGTTTCGGGGTAAGCGGAGAGCGTTTTTTCAAGGGAACCACCTGATGGATTGCGTGTTGTTAAAGTATATGAGGCGGCCGGGCCGGGCATGACGGAAAGGAGGCGGGAGGCCGAAAAGCTGTTTGGAACGGGGCGGAGAGAGAGCGGCGGAGGGCTGCAAGGCCGCCTGGAACGGGGCGGAGATATGAAAGAACTCATACGCGAAAACAGGCCGAAAATCAGAGGAGAAATCAGGAGATAGCTTGACTTGAGGGGATAAGACGGATATACTGAAAACAGTGGAAAAGCGATGCTATCAATAAAATGAAACGAGGAGGATACAGCAATGAACGAAGCAACAAAAAATGCGGTCAGAGAAGGCCGGACAGCGCTGGGAATCGAGTTCGGTTCTACCAGGATCAAGGCGGTTCTGGTAGATGAGAGCCATCAGCCCATCGCCATGGGTACGCATGACTGGGAAAACCGTCTGGAGAACAATATCTGGACCTACAGTCTGGAGGATATCTGGAACGGCTTGCAGGGCTGCTACAGAAGTCTGGCGGAGGATGTGAAGCGGGGCTGCGGCGAGACGCTGACCGTTATCGGAAGCATCGGCTTTTCGGGCATGATGCACGGCTATATGGCCTTTAATAAAGACGGCGAGCTTCTGGTTCCCTTCCGAACCTGGCGGAATACCATGACGGCGGAAGCCTGTCGGGAGCTGACCCCGCTGTTTCATTTCAATATTCCTCAGAGATGGAGCATCGCTCATCTGTATCAGGCGATTTTAAACGGCGAGGAGCATGTAAAGGATATCGCATTCTTTACGACTCTTGCGGGCTATATTCATTGGATGCTGACAGGGGAGAAGGTGCTGGGAATCGGCGAGGCCTCCGGCATGTTCCCGATCGACTCCGAGATCCGGGATTACGACCGGAAGATGATGGCGCAGTTTGACGAGCTGGTTGCGCCGAAAGGATACCCCTGGAAGCTGGAGGAGATTCTGCCGAAGGTGCTTTGCGCCGGAGAGAAGGCCGGGACGCTGACGGAGGAAGGAGCGAAGCTTCTGGATCCTACCGGCGCGCTGCAGGCGGGGATCCCCCTGTGTCCTCCCGAGGGCGACGCGGGGACGGGTATGGTAGCCACAAACAGCGTAAAGGTGCGCACGGGAAATATTTCCGCCGGAACCTCTATCTTCTCCATGGTAGTCACGGAGAAAGCGCTGGAGAATGTGCATGAGGAGATCGATATGGTGACGACGCCCGACGGCAATCCGGTCGCCATGGTGCATTGCAACAACTGCACCTCCGACTTGAACGCCTGGGTGAATCTGTTCGACGAGTTTGCGCGTCGGATGCATCTGCAGATTGATAAAAACGATCTGTACCGCACGCTTTACCGCGCTGCCCTGGAGGGGGACGCGGACTGCGGCGGACTTATGGCTTACAACTACTTCTCCGGGGAGCCGGTGACCGGCTTAAACGAGGGACGTCCGATGTTTGTCCGCACGCCGGATGCGAAATTCAGCCTTGCGAACTTTATGAGGAGCCATCTGTACAGCGCTATGGCGACGCTGAAGATCGGCAACGATATCCTGTTGAAGGAGGAGCATGTCAAGGTGGACTCCCTCATGGGACACGGCGGGCTCTTTAAGACGCCTGTAGTGGGGCAGCAGCTGATGGCGGCGGCATTTAACTCTCCCGTGACTGTAATGGATACGGCCAGCGAGGGCGGCGCCTGGGGTATGGCGGTATTGGCGGCCTTTCTGCAGGAGAAGGGTGAGAATGAGACCTTGCCCGAATATCTGACGGAGAAGATTTTTGCAGGACAGACCGGCTCCACGATCGAGCCTGTGGCGGAGGACGTAGCGGGCTTCGACGCGTTTGTGGAGAAATATAAGAGTACGCTCCCGGCGGAAAAGGCGGCGGTCGAGGGGTTACGCTAATAGTGTGAGAGCAGCGTTTTCCCCGGAATCGATAGATTCCGTGGAACCGAATGGTTCCGTGGGATTGGTTTGCATCGGCATGACGGGAAGTGCGCAAAAATAAGTCCGCCTAAGGCGGGCAGAAGGGATGATCGTTATGTTAGAAGAGTTAAAGCAATTGGTATATGAGGCCAATATGGAGCTTCCGCGCTATGGGCTTGTCACCTTTACCTGGGGCAATGTCAGCGCCATCGACCGGGAGAGCGGGCTTTTTGTCATCAAGCCCAGCGGCGTGGAGTACGACAAGCTGAAGCCTGAGGATATGGTGGTAGTCGATCTGGACGGAAAGAAGGTGGAGGGGCGCTACAATCCTTCCTCCGACACGGCAACCCATGCGGAGCTTTACAAGGCGTTCCCTGAGATCGGCGGCGTGGTGCATACGCACTCTTCCTACGCCACCAGCTGGGCCCAGGCCGGACGCAGCATTCCCTGCTACGGCACCACTCACGCGGACTATATTTACGGCGAAGTGCCCTGTGTGAGATGCCTGACGAAGGAAGAAATTGAAGAGGCTTATGAGGAGAACACGGGACATCTGATTGTAAACGAGTTTAAGAGACTGGGAAAGGATCCGATAGCGGTGCCCGCGGTGCTCTGCAAGAACCACGGTCCTTTCGCATGGGGGAAGGACGCGAAGGAAGCGGTTCACAACGCCGTCGTGCTGGAGGAGGTTGCAAAGATGGCGTACCGGGCGGAGACGATCAATCCCCGGATTCAGCCCGCGCCTCAGGAGCTCCAGGACAAGCACTATTACAGAAAGCACGGGGCAAACGCTTACTACGGGCAGAGCGGGACGCAGAACTGAGCGGAGCCTGCTATGGAAAGGCAGGGATGAAATTTAAGCTCACGTTGACTGCCGCGATGAAAGCTCAGGCGGAATAAATATTCAGAAAGAAGTGCGGCGTGTCATGAGATGAAACCGGATCTTCTGCTTGTGGAAGACGGCCAGATAGGTTTTGGCGGATGATATGGACGGATAATCCCCGATAGAATAGATGCGCTGCGGGAAAAAGATGGACGCAGGACGGGAATCATGGTACAATAACCTTATTCAAGGCAGGAAACTGCCGGATGGCCATCCATACCGTGATTGCAGCGCAACCGTGGTACAAGGATGATACAGAAAGGCATTGTGTCAACATTGTACCATGTATGCTGCAGCGCACGAGATCAGGGTATAATGCTTTCAACAGAAACGATTTGCCGCCAGGGCGGCAGAATGGAGGAGACGATGAACAATTTAGAACTGCAGAAGCACGCGAATGACGTGCGAAAAGGCATTGTAACGGCAGTTCACAGTGCAAAGGCAGGACATCCCGGCGGATCCCTTTCCGCGGCGGATATTTATACCTACCTGTATTTCGAAGAGATGAATATCGATCCGGAGAATCCTCACAAGGAGGACCGGGATCGGTTTGTACTTTCCAAGGGCCACACGGCTCCCGGACTTTATTCCACGCTGGCGAACAGAGGATTTTTCCCGGTGGAGGATCTGAAGACGCTGCGGCATCTGGGCTCCTATCTGCAGGGGCATCCCTGTATCCACATCCCGGGCGTTGACATGTCTTCGGGATCTCTGGGACAGGGCATTTCCGCCGCTGTGGGCATGGCTCTCGGCGCGAGGATGGGCGGAAAGGACTTCCGCGTATATACGCTTTTGGGCGACGGCGAGCTTGAGGAAGGCCAGGTATGGGAGGCGGCTATGTTTGCGGGCCACCGCAAGCTGGATAATCTCTGTGTGATCGTGGATAACAACAATCTGCAGATTGACGGCCCCATCGATCAGGTCTGCTCCCCCTACCCGATCGACAAAAAGTTCGAGGCGTTCAATTTCCATGTGATCAATGTGGAGGCTCATGATTTCGACGCGATCCGCGCGGCTTTCCAGGAGGCGAGAGAGACCAAGGGAAGGCCTACCTGTATCGTTGCGCACAGCCTGAAGGGTAAGGGCGTTTCTTACATGGAGAACAGCGTTGACTGGCACGGCAAGGCTCCCAACGATGAGGAGTACGCGGTGGCGATGGCGGATTTGGAGAAAATCGGCGCAGAATTAGAGAAAGCAGGTGAAGCATAATGGCAGACGTAAAAAAGATTGCAACCCGTGAAAGCTACGGCAACGCGTTAAAGGAGCTGGGAGCGGAATTTCCCGAGCTGGTAGTGCTGGATGCGGATCTGGCGGCGGCCACCAAGACGGGCGTTTTTAAGAAGGCATATCCCGACCGCCATATCGACTGCGGTATCGCGGAGTGCAATATGATGGGCATAGCGGCGGGGCTGTCCCTGACCGGCAAGATCCCTTTTGTGAGTTCTTTCGCCATGTTCGCGGCGGGACGCGCTTTCGAGCAAGTGCGCAACTCCATCGGATACCCGCACCTGAATGTAAAAATCGGCGCGACCCATGCCGGCATCACGGTAGGAGAGGACGGCGCGACCCATCAGTGTAATGAAGACATCGCCCTGATGAGGACGATTCCGGGTATGGTTGTCATGTGCCCGGCGGATGATATCGAGGCAAAGGC
>JAMPIG010000115.1 GCA_023662875.1 Roseburia sp.
AATAAATTAATCGAGGAGGTTCAAAATTATGTCAGAATTAACTTTTGAACAAATGCTGGAAGATTCTATTAAGACAATACATGCAGGAGAGGTAGTCGAGGGAACAGTCATCGATGTCAAGCCGGATGAGATCGTCCTGAACATCGGATACAAATCGGACGGTATACTGACCAAGAGCGAGTATACCAACGACTCCAGCGTGGATCTGACGGAGGCTGTGAAGCCGGGCGACACCATGGAGGTAAAGGTGTTGAAGGTAAACGACGGCGAGGGCCAGGTCTCTCTGACCTATAAGAGGCTGGCTGTCGACAGAGGAAATAAGCGAATCGAAGAGGCTTATAACAGCAGGGAGATTCTGAAGGCTCCCGTCACCCAGGTGCTGGAGGGCGGACTCAGCGTTGTTCTGGACGAGGTCAGAGTCTTCATCCCCGCGAGCCTGGTCTCCGACACTTACGAGAAGGATCTCAACAAGTATGCCGGACAGGAGATCGAGTTTGTTATCAGCGAGTATAATCCGAAGAGGAGAAGGTATATCGGCGACCGGAAGCAGCTGATCGTGGAGAGAAAGGCGGAGCTGCAGAGAGAGCTGTTCGAGCGGATCCACGAGGGCGATGTTGTGGAAGGCGTCGTGAAGAATGTGACCGATTTCGGAGCGTTTGTGGATCTCGGCGGGGCGGATGGCCTGCTTCATATTTCCGAGATGTCCTGGGGCCGGGTAGAGCATCCCAAGAAGGTGTTTAAGGTCGGCGACCAGCTGAAAGTTCTGATTAAGGAGATCAACGGCAGCAAGATCGCGCTTTCCCTGAAATTTGACGACGCGAATCCCTGGAAGGACGCGGCGTCCAAGTACGGGATCGGCAGCGTTGTCACTGGTAAGGTGGCGAGAATGACGGACTTCGGTGCCTTTATCGAGCTGGAGCCCGGAGTGGACGCGCTGCTTCATGTCTCCCAGATTTCCAGAGAGCATGTGGAGAAGCCTTCCGACGTGCTGAGCGCCGGACAGGAGGTTACGGCGAAGGTTGTGGACTTCAACGAGGCGGATCGGAAGATTTCCCTGAGCATCAAGGAGTTGACGTCGCCCGCGCCTGCGCAGGAGGAAGAGGATGCGGATGTGGTTTCCGTTGACATCGACGCGGTGATCGCAGCCCAGGAGGAAGAATAAGAAATTAGCCCGAAAGGGTTAAGACAATGGGATTTGCGTTTCACGGCGGTTCCGTTGTCAAAAATAAAAACAAAATATGATAAAGTCAGGATGGTGTTTTTTGCATGGCATACGATTATGAGTATTTAAAAAAGGAAATTTTCGCGTTGACTTCGATTGATCTGAATGCTTACAAGGAGAAGCAGATGAAGCGCCGCATCGATACACTGATCGCCAAGCACAAAATCGAGGGCTATGACAAGTACGTACTTGGTCTGAAGAAAGACAAGGAGTTGTTCGACGAGTTTGTCAACTACATTACGATCAATGTATCCGAGTTTTATCGGAATCCGGATCAGTGGAAGCTGTTGGATGAGATGGTAATCCCTGAGCTGATTAAGAGGTACGGGAATCATCTGAAAATATGGAGCGCAGCCTGCTCGACAGGCGATGAGCCCTATTCTCTGGTTATGGCGCTGTCAAAGTATCTGCCCTTGAGCAATATCAAGATTTACGCTACCGACCTGGATAAGCAGGTAATCGCAAAGGCAAAGGTTGGCCTTTACTCCAGCAAGAGTATCTTAAGCGTACCGGCGGATCTGAAAAAGAAATATTTTACGCAGATCGGCGGCTCCTATAAGATTTCGGATGAGATTAAGGCGAGAGTGGAATTCAAAGAACATAACCTTCTGAAGGATACTTATCCTGTGGATTATCATCTGATCGTCTGCAGAAACGTATTGATCTATTTTACGGAAGAAGCGAAGGATGAAGTTTTCCGGAAGTTTTTCCGGTCTCTGGCCTCCGGAGGGGTTCTGTTTATCGGAAGTACAGAGCAGATTATCAACTATAAGGAAATGGGCTACGACAGGATGAATTCCTTTTTCTATCACAAGCCCTAAAGAGTACGACGCCGGAATTCGCGCCCCGCGAAGCTTCCAGCGCCATGAATAGCGGAAGAGCATAAAAAAGGAACTCTCAGGAGTTCCTTTTTTGAGGTTCGCTTAAAGAATGGAATTTACGCTTCACGATAATTTAGCGGTAGAAATCAAAAGGTTGCCGCCATCATGGATAGAACATGGGAGGCGTAGGTGGAAAAAGCCTGCCGATTTCTCTTTAATTCGTCCGTCAGCTCGAAGAAAAGCTCCCGGCTCTTGTAGTCCCTCTTGAAGAAGGGTTCAAAGACAATGTCCCATTGGGGAAGATAGCTGGCGTACTTTCTGGTATAGCAGGTAGCGGCGGAGGCCGGAACCCGGTATTCCTTATCCACAAATCCGGCCACCGATTTATGAAGGGCCACGTCCTCGGTGGGAAGGTAATAATAGTCGTGATAGTTGGAATAAAAATATTTCAGCTCTTCCTCAAAAATCGGAATTTTCAGGGTGGCTGTGCCGCCCTCGCCCCGGAAAAAGCATCCCCCGGCGGAGGCAACCACAGGGCGGGGCAGAGGCATATCCAGAGTCAGCGTGATGAGCAGCTCTTTTCGGCGGTTCCCGCTTAAATCCTTATAGCTGTTCGCCTGTACCTTTTTCGCCTTTGACGGCTCGTTGAAAAGATCGTAATAGGCCAGGATGGGCAGGGTTTCCAGCATCCCCTTCAGGTCGTCGGCGTTATGCAGAAGCAGGGCGTTCTCGGAGAATTCCGTCGGGGTTTTCACATAATCGTGGTAGATGCCGATCAATTCCCCGCCGGTGAATACATCCTTGCGTTGAAGCCCCAAAAACTGCTCCAGGGTTCTCTGCTTGCAGTTGGGCAGCTTCAGGAAATACTTATAGGGAGCTACGCGTTTATAGAGGTCAACGCCCTGGAAATGCTCGAAATTATAGGGGAGCGAGAGCTGTTCGCATTTTTGGGTGATATAGGGAAGATCAAAATTATTGCCGTTGAAATGGATCAGGCAGCGGTAGAGCCTGGAAAACTCAAAAAAGGCTGTGAGAATCTCCTTTTCCTGAGAAGGATTTTCTGCCAGCCACTGTATCGTCCTCCATTTTCCGGCAAGATAATAGGCGCACCCGATCAGGTACAGCGAGGAGGAGCGGGCGGCAAAGCCTGTGGTTTCGATATCGAGGAACAGGATGCGTTCCAGGGGAGCGAGCCGTTCCAGGGGATAGGAGACGGAAAAATTTTCTATGGTTTCTTCAGAAATCCTCATGATAAAACCTCCTCTCGGATGCGCGGATAGTTTACGGATTTTATCGATTCGCCGCTTCCATTCTATCATAACATAAAAATAAATTTTGCAGTAGTTTTTTTTCGAAAAAAATAGTATATTGAAAGGGAAAGGTTTTACACCATTCGACAGAAAAAGTTGGAAAGGATGCAGGGAAGATATGGCTAAGTTGACATTCGCAGGCGGTATCCATCCATATGACGGGAAAGACCTGTCTAAAAGTAAACCGATTCAGGATATTCTGCCAAAGGGAGAGCTTGTCTATCCGTTGTCCCAGCACATCGGCGCGCCGGCCAGGGCTATCGTCGCAAAGGGAGACCGGGTACTCGTGGGGCAGAAGATTGCGGAGAGCGGCGGCTTTGTCTCCGCCCCCGTCTACGCGTCCGTGTCGGGTACGGTGAAGGCGATCGAGCCGAGGCGTGTGGTCACGGGCGATCTGGTGATGAGCGTGGTGGTGGAGAACGACGAGCTATACGAGGATGTGGGTTTTTATCCTCCTGCGCCGCTGGAGAAGCTGAGCCGGGAGGAGATCATCGATATTATTCGGGAGGCGGGAATCGTAGGGATGGGCGGAGCAGGCTTTCCGACGCATGTAAAGCTTTCGCCGAAGAATCCGGAGGAGATCGATTATGTGATCGCCAACTGCGCGGAGTGCGAGCCCTACCTGACCTCGGATTACCGGAGGATGCTGGAGGAGCCGGAGAAGCTGATCGGGGGGCTGAAGATCCTGCTCGGGCTGTTCGAGAACGCCCAGGGCATCCTGGCTGTGGAGGATAACAAGCCGGATTGTATCGCGCTGCTGAGACAGATGACGAAGGAGGAGACCCGGATCAGCGTAAAGGCCCTGCGAACCAAGTATCCCCAGGGCGGAGAGCGGCAGCTGATTTATGCGACAACCGGCAGAAGGATCAACTCGACCATGCTGCCGGCCGACGTGGGATGTATTGTGAATAACGTAGATACCGTTGTGGCGGTTTACCGGGCGGTGACGGAGGGGAGACCGCTGATCGAGCGGATCGTCACCGTAACGGGCGACGCCGTAGCCTCCCCGGGAAATTTCCGGGTTCGGATCGGAACCAGCTATCAGCAGGTTCTGGAGGCGGCGGGAGGTTTTAAGAGACGACCGGAGAAAATCATCTGCGGCGGGCCCATGATGGGCTTCGGTATGTTCGACCTGAATGTGCCGACGACAAAGACCTCCACCGCCCTGCTGGGGCTTTCAAAGGATGAGGTGGCAGCGATGGAGCCGGGCCCCTGTATCAACTGCGGAAGATGCGCTGAGGTCTGCCCCGGCCGTGTGCTTCCCAGCAGGCTGGCGGACTGTGCGGAGCGGTTTGATGAGGAGGGGTTCCTTTCGAATCACGGCATGGAATGCTGCGAGTGCGGCTGCTGCAGCTTTATCTGCCCGGCGAAGAGGCCTCTGACGCAGGAGATCAAGTCCATGCGGAAGCTTCAGCTGGCAAAGAGAAAAAAGTAGGAGGAAAGCCATGAGCGAATTGTATAAAGTATCATCCAACCCTCATATTCGTTCCAGAGTGACGACGAACGGCATCATGTTTGCCGTCCTTGTGGCGTTGATGCCTGCCACCGGCTTCGGAATCTATAATTTCGGCCCCAGGGCGCTGGCGGTGATTCTGGTGACGATCGCCAGCACCGTGCTGACGGAGTTCCTGTTCGGGCTCTACAAAAGGAAGCTGACGATCTCGGATCTGTCCGCGGTGGTGACGGGACTTTTGCTTGCCCTGAATTTACCGGTGACGATTCCCCTCTGGATCGCGGCGCTGGGAGGCGTCTTCGCGATTCTTGTCGTAAAGATGCTCTTTGGCGGCCTGGGACAGAATTTTATGAATCCGGCCCTGGCAGCCCGTTGTTTTCTTCTGATCTCCTTTCCCACGGCCATGACGGCTTTCTCCTGCGACGCCTATACGGGCGCTACGCCCCTGGCGGCTCTGAAGGCCGTGGAGCAGGTCAATGTGATGGATATGGTGATCGGGCGGACGGGGGGAACGATCGGGGAAACCTCCGTCATAGCGTTGATCGTCGGGGCGTGTATTCTGATCCTGACCGGTATTATCGACCTGAGGGTTCCGGGAAGCTATCTGGCCTCCTTTGTCCTGTTTGTGGGAATTTTCGGAAGGCACGGCTTCCATCCGGCCTACCTGGCGGCGCAGCTGGCTGGCGGCGGACTGATGCTGGGCGCTTTCTTTATGGCGACGGACTATGTGACGCGGCCGATCACCGCAAAGGGACAGTACCTGTACGGAATCTTTCTGGGAATCATGACAGGAATCTTCCGGCTCTTCGGCCCCGGCGCGGAAGGGGTTTCCTACGCGATTCTGCTGGGAAATCTGCTGACGCCGCTGATCGAGAGAGTGACGAAGCCTACGGCCTTCGGCTACGAGAAGGGAGGCAGGAAGCATGAGAGATAACGGCGGAATAAAGACCATGCTCCGGGAGGCGGGAATCCTGTTCGGGATTACGCTGATCGCGGGGCTGCTTTTGGGCTTTGTCTATGAGCTGACGAAGGAGCCCAGGCGGATCCAGCAGGAGAAGGCGGTACAGGAGGCCTGTGTGGCGGTGTTCCCCCAGGCGAAGGAGCAGGAGCTGGAGATCAGCTTTACGCCTCTGGAATATACTTTGAGTGAGGAGACAGAAGACTATCTGGCGGCGGAGAAGGTTACGGTCGGTGCCCTGTTCCGGGCGGAATACAACGGCAGCTTTTACGGGTATGTAGTAGAAGCGTCCGCCAAGGGCTACGGCGGCAATATTGTCCTGTATGTCGGCGTGGGCGCGGACGGAACGGTAAACGGCGTTACAATTACGCAGACCTCGGAGACGCCGGGACTGGGCCTGGAGGCATCCGGCGTGCTGACGCCGCAGTTTGCGGGGAAAAAGTATGAGAGCTTTGTCTATACGAAGACCGGAGCGGGGAAAAATACCAATGAGGTAGACGCGATCAGCGGGGCTACCATTACGACAAAGGCGGTTACCGCCGCCGTAAACGGAGGACTGCGGGCGGCGCTTGAGCTGCTGGAGGGAGGTGCCGCAAATGAATAAAGCGGGAGAAAGACTTTATAACGGCCTTGTCCGGGAGAATCCGACCTTTGTGCTGATGCTGGGGATGTGTCCGACGCTGGCGGTGACTACCTCCGCGGTCAACGGCCTGGGCATGGGGCTGACGACGATGGTAGTGCTGGCGCTGAGCAACCTGTTTATCTCCCTGCTGCGGAAGATAATTCCCAACCGGGTGAGGATCCCGGCCTTTATCGTGATTATCGCCTCCTTTGTTACGATCGTTCAGCTGCTGCTGGAGGCTTATCTGCCCTTCCTGAACCAGGCGCTGGGCATGTACATACCGCTGATCGTGGTAAACTGTATTATCCTGGGGCGAGCGGAGGCCTACGCTTATTCCAACCCGCCGATCGCTTCCCTGTTCGACGGCATCGGCATGGGTCTGGGCTTTTCCGTGGCCCTGACCTGTATCGGGGCGGTGAGGGAGCTTTTGGGCTCCGGCAGACTGTTCGGGCTTTCGGTAACGCCGTCCGGCTTTGTGCCGATTCGGATCTTTACCCAGGCTCCCGGGGCGTTCTTTGTGCTGGCGGCGCTGGTCGCCCTGCAGAATTTTGTGAAGGCGAAGCGGAAGAAGGCGGGTAAGCCTTATGAAAAGATTGGCTCCGGCTGCTCGGAGGACTGCATGAACTGCTCCGAAAAGGGCTGCAGCAGGCGGTTTTATGATGCGGAAGGGCAGACTCGAAGCGCGAAAGGCAGTGCAAGGGGCCGGAGAGTGGAAGAGCGGGTAGGCGGAAGAGCTCGAAGAGAGGAAGTCCCTGCGGCCGGAGGAGATCCGAGAGAGGGAAAGCGCACAGCCGACTCGACAGGTTCGGAAGAAAAAATGTCAGATCTTAATGTGCTGAATTTAAACGAGGAGGAGATATAATATGGATAACGTAAAAGAATTACTGGTTCTTTTAGTCGGCTCCTCCCTGGTAAGCAACGTGGTGCTCAGCCAGTTTTTGGGTCTTTGTCCCTTTCTGGGCGTGTCAAAGAAGGTAAAGACCGCCGGAGGCATGGGGGCGGCGGTAATCTTCGTCATCACCTTGGCCAGCGCGGTAGCGGGCGTCATCAACCGGTTTGTTCTGATCCGTTTCGACGTCCGCTATCTGGATACCATCGTATTCATCTTAGTGATCGCGGCGCTGGTGCAGTTTGTGGAAATGTTCCTGCGGAAGGCCATGCCCTCCCTGTATGAGGCGCTGGGAGTTTACCTGCCGCTGATCACAACCAACTGCGCGGTGCTGGGCGTGGCGATCAGCAACGAGCAGGCGGAATACGGAATCCTGACCGGTATCGTAAACGGCTTTGCCACGGCGTTGGGCTTTACCATTGCGATTGTGATCCTGGCGGGGATCCGGGAAAAGATAGAGTATAATGATGTGCCGGAATCCTTCCGGGGGATGCCGATGGTACTGCTGACGGCGGGACTGATGGCGATCGCCTTTGTGGGATTTTCGGGCCTTTTGTAGGGCAGGGGGTGTGCGCATGAGTGTGATGGGAATTGTTACGGCTACGGCGGTAGTCGGTGCGGTCGGTATCTTTGTCGGCTTATTTCTCGGAGCGGCCGGAATCCGCTTTCGGGTAGAGGTGGACGAAAAGGAAGAAGCCGTTCTGGCGGCGCTGCCCGGCAATAACTGCGGCGGCTGCGGTTACGCGGGCTGCT
>JAMPIG010000116.1 GCA_023662875.1 Roseburia sp.
CCGCTCTCGATCTTATTCATATCCAGCACATCGTTGATCAGCCCCAGCAGATGCTGGCTGGCCGCGTCGATCCGCTGGGCGTACTCCAGCACCATCCCCGGGTTGTCCGCCTCGTCCCGCAGCAGGGCCAGGAAACCGATAATCGCGTTCATAGGCGTGCGGATATCGTGGCTCATATTGCTTAAGAAGGCGCTCTTGGCCTGATTCGCCGCCTGGGCCATCTGGAGCGCCTGGGCCAGGCTGTCCTGATCCTCCCGCTCTCTCGTTCTGTCCGAGACATAGACCACCAGCTTGTTGACGCCCTGTACCTGGGTACAGTACACGCTCTGCTGGAACCATTTCCGCTCTCCTGTCACCGGATCCCCCCAGGCGCTCCGGGCGGTCACCGCTTCCGCTTCCGGCTCCAGCGTCCGCAGCGCCTCAAAATCGATCTTGTTTCCCTCGGCTGCGGCATTGAGCCTTTCCAGACTGTCAAGCCCGTCCGACAGCGCCTCCGCCGGAATCCCCAGCACCCGCTCCACATTGGGGCTGACATACTCCAGGCATCCGCTCGCCGCGTCCAGCATCATATAAATATCGTCCGTACTGCGGGAAAGATAGGTAGAGAAGACATCGAAAAGCCGCTCCTGGTACTCTACCTTCTGCTCCTTATCCCGAATCTCCTTATTCGTATGCCAGATCAGCTGGAGGAAGACCGCGCAGACAATCAGCACCAGAGCCAGAAAGCCAAGCGCCACCTGCGTATCCAGCAGAATCCGTCTCGCCTCCGCCGCAATAGCCTCCTCCGGCACTACAGAGAGCAGATACCATTCCTCCACATTTTCCACCGGAACATAGGTACAGATCACATCCCCCGCCAGAGTCACACTGCCCGCCTCCCGACTCTCCAGGGTCGCCAGCAGCTCATCGATTTCCTCCTGCTCATCCCTCTCCTCGTGAAAGAGATCATAGATATTCTCGGAGGAGGCGGAGGTTCCCGTCGACCGCAGCAGGATCTTTCCCTCCCGGTTCACCACATAGGCAAACCCCTCGTCGTTATAAAAAGAAAGGGAAAAGGCGTCGGAAACCTTTGTCCGATCGTAGCTTTTCTGAATCAGGCCCCGGACGCCGTCCCGAAAAGTAAAACACTCATAATAGCCGAACATGGTATTGTCCGAGTACAGACTCTGATAAGGATCCCGGACGCCGCTGCCGGACAGACCCCGGTAATGCTCCAGGGCCTCGCCCTGCAGCTCATAAACCTCGTCCGATATATTGCTGTAGTAACATCCCGTATCCAGATCGATCACGGAATAATAGGCGTCCACCTCGCCAAAAAGGGCCAGCATCCGCTGGATATCCGAAGCGCTTCCCGAATCGCTCCGGGAAAAATAATTCGCAAAGCTGTGCAGCCGCTCCCTGTCCCCTGAAATAAAATTATCGAGAGCCTGCTGTTGCTGCTTGGTCACCGCTAAGACATTCTGAACCGACTGCTCCGTCAGATTGTGGCGCAACACAATAAAATAGCGGATTCCTCCGACGAGGATTACCCCCATACAGACGGCGATCACAATAATCAGCCAAAATCGTTGATTTTTTTTCCCTTTTCCTGCCATTTCTATATGCCTTTAAACTTCCGAACTACTGCGGCAATGAAAACGCCTTTTTCGACATTTTAACGCAAAATTATTATAGCGCAAAATTGGGGGGGGTACAAGACTTTTTTTATCCGTCGGAGACGGTCGCTCTCCGGCGATTCTGCCCAAGAGTATCAGGCTTTATCGGAATAGCGACGGACGTAAAATTGATTGGATGCAGCGAAAAGTGCAGGCTTGCAGCATAAATCTCTCCAAGCCTGCACTTTTATTCATGACAATAGAATTCTCGCAAAGCGTGAATTCTATTGTTGTTTTAGCGCATCATATTTCATCGATCACATTTCGGAAGTCAAACACGGGATAGCCCCTGTCGTCCCACTCTACCCGCATCAGTCTTGCATGGCGGTTGGGGTCGTACAGCGGATCTCCCTTGATCTTGGAATAGGGCCGCCCGTGATAGACGCAGACGTCCGTGCCGTCCTCCAGGGTAGTAAAGCTGTTGTGTCCCGGCCCGTAGATTCCCAGAGAGCCGTCGCTGGTCAGCACCGGATAGCGCTCCTTCTTCCAGGCCCTTGGATCCAGGATATCCTCGTCCTCGCCAATACTCAGCATCCCCATACAGTAGCATTCCCCTGTGGCGCTGGCGGAATAGGTGAGGAAGATCCGCCCGTTTTTCTTCAGAACCGCAGGCCCTTCGTTCACCCAGATATCCTGCCTCTCCCAGTCGTAATCCGGCGTTGTCAGCATGACCTGGGCCGTCGCCAGCTTCGTGGGGGAGGCCATCCTGGCGATGTAAAGGTTGGAAATCTGGATTCCCACACTGACCTTCTCCGCCCAGACGTAGTAATACTGCCCCTTATGCTCGAAGATCGTAGCGTCCAGCGAGAAAGCCTTGAAGGAATAGATATCGTTCTTGGCTCTCTGCATCTTTCCCTTTTCCACCCAGGCGTCCTTCAACGGATCCTGTCCGGTGCATTCCAATACATAGGGCCGGATCTTCCAGATGTCATTCTTCCGCCCCGCCGCAAAATAGAGATACCATTTCCCGTTCAGGTAATGAAGCTCCGGCGCCCAGATATGCTCGCTCATCTTTCCGCTTTTATGCCGCTTCCAGACGGTGACCTCCTTCGCATTCTTTAAGCCCATGAGCGTTTCGGAATGCCGCAGGGCGATCCTGTCGTAGGAAGGCACCGACGCGGTAAAATAGTAGCTTCCGTCCGTGTGGCGGTAGACATAAGGATCCGCCCTCTGCTCGATAAAAGGTCTGTTAATATTTGTGTGAATCATTTTCCGCAACCTCCCGGCGTCAGCTTATTACAGGTTTGCGCCAGGCAAGGCGCGCTGACCGCCATTCTTTAAAATACAATTAGGATTGCCAGGGTCAGGGCCGACAGGCATCGACCCGCCTGCGTTTCATTTTTCTGTCATTCTCTGTTCTCCGTTTCGTAGTAACTGTTTTTGTTTAGCGGTAGTATACCGAATTCCACCTCAGCTCGTTCTTGAAATCCCGCAGGTTCGTGTCCGCGCCGATGACCACGCTCTCGATTCCCATCGCGTCCGCCCAGTCCGTCATCTGCTCCACGGAAAGGTCGTAGGAGAAGGCCGTGTGATGAGCGCCGCCCGCCATAATCCAGGCCGCCGCGCCGATCTCCAGGTTCGGCTTGGGCGTCCAGAAGGCTGTGGCCACAGGCAGCTTCGGCATGGGCTTCTCGACCTTCTTACACTCAACCTCGTTGACGATCAGGCGGAAACGGTTGCCCAGATCCACCATGGAGGCAGCCACGCCCCGGCCTTCCTTCGCGGTAAATACCAGTCTCGCGGGATCCTCCCGGTTGCCCATGGTCAGCGGGTTCACGCGGATTGCGATATCGCCCTCCGCGATAGTAGGACATACCTCCAGCATATGAGCCTGCAGAATCCCTTCCTTGCCGGGGATCAGGTTATAGGTGTAGTCCTCCAGGAAGGAGGTTCCCTTCGCATCCTTTACCCCCGCCGTCATAATCTTCATCAGCCTCACCATGGCCGCGGTCTTCCAGTCGCCCTCCGCGCCGAAGCCGTAGCCCTTTTCCATCAGCCTCTGGATGGCGAGGCCCGGCAGCTGCCGCAGAGCGCCCAGCATTCCGAAATGGGTTACTACGGCATGGTAGTCGCCCTCCTCCAGAAATCTCTCCAGGCCGATCTCGATGGCCGCCTGTACCGCTACTGCGTCCCGGAAAGCCTTTTCGTCCCGGCCGTCCGTCAGCAGCTTATACTTTGCGTAGTATTCCTCCACCCGGGCGTCTGTGTCCGCCTTGGAGACGGCCTGCACATACTCCACGGCGTCGTTGATATTGTAGTGGTCGATCTCCCAGCCGAATTTGATCTGCGCCTCTACCTTGTCGCCCTCGGTGACGGCTACGTTGTTCATATTGTCGCCCAGACGGCAGATCCGCAGATGGCTGGACTCCATCACGCCTACGGCGGTGCGCATCCAGCTGCCCAGCTTCTCCTGCACAGAGGCGCTCGCCCAGTGGCCCACGATGATCTTGCGCTCGATGCCCATGCGGCTGACGATGTGGCCGTACTCCCTGTCGCCGTGAGCGGACTGGTTCTCGTTCATAAAATCCATGTCGATCTCGTCGTAGGGGATCTCCTCGTTAAACTGCGTGTGCAAATGACACAGGGGTTTTCTGTACTCCTGCAGTCCGATGATCCACATCTTCGCCGGAGAAAAGGTGTGCATCCAGGTGATCACCCCGGCGCACCTCTCGTCCGCGTTCGCCTCGTTTAAGGTCTTGCGGATCGACGCCTGGCTGATCAGCGTAGGCTTGCAGACCACCTCAAAGGGAAGCTTCCCGCAGGCGTTCAGGCCCTCCACCATCTTCGCGGAATGCTCCGCCACCTTCCTCAAGCACTCATCCCCGTACAAATCCTGGGAGCCGGTGCAAAACCAGAACTGATATTTTTTTCCTGTCTCCATAATCTCTCCTGTCCGCGCACGGCCGGTCAATTCCGCCCGGCGCTCTCTTTTCGCCCCCCCATGTCGGCAAGGCAGCCTCTCCGCAGTCCGCTCACCTCCGTAAAAGGATTCCTTCGTGACGCTTTGACTGCGAAATTTTCCTGTCGGATAAAAACGCTGTCCCAAACGAACAACCTGTGAGAAACACCCCGGATTAATCCTCCTAACCCAGGGTGCTCTTCTTTATCTGTTATTTCTTCCCGTCCATACAATACAACTGATGCAAGTCCGGAAGAATGCCCGCACAAAGAGGTGGGCTACGCCCCCTCCTGCGGATTCTTCGAGTTGCTTTAGCAACTTGTATAGCTTAGATTTTCTAAGGCAGCGCACCAAAGAGGTGGGCCAAGCGCCCTCTTGCTGCCTTAGAAAATCTTTGCACACTATTACTGGATGTCGATGAAGGATCCGTCAACGGTCAGGCAGTAGTACAGGTCGCCGTCCACCGCGATACCGGTGTAGGACTGGTTGTAAACGGTTCCCGCCGCGGTCGTCACCACCGTTAATTGACTTTCCCTTTTACTTTCTCTTCAATACCAGATGCTGGGGAAGTCCATTCACCATAAACGGCTGGTAATCTCCAAGGATCAGCGGCTCCACATAGTTGATAAACTCTTCCGTAACGTAGTTGCCCTCCCGGTTGATCCAGTTGCGGGGAACCAGCTTCTCGTTGTTCGCGATACGATGCACATCGTAAATACCGGCAGCGCTCATATAAGGGTCGTCCGCCACGCGGTCGATGACCACCATCTTGCCGGAATCTCCCTCGTCCGCAGCCTTGACAGCCGCGCCGCCTACCATGAACGCCTCGTCCACGTCCACGCGGGAAGCCATATGGGAAGCGCTTCTCTGCAGGGTGGAGAACTCGATGCTGCGGGTCTTGCAGCCGATCTCAGCCCCCAGGTATCCCGCCAGGTACGCGGCGGTTCCCTGAAGCTGCTTATGGCCGAACGCGTCCACATAATCCGCGCCGCCGGACAGCTCGCAGACATACCTTCCGTCCGCTACCTTGATGCCCTCGGACACCGCTACCACGACGGACTTCTTTTTCTTCAGAAGCTCCGCTGTCGTATCCCGGAACCGCTCGATATCGAAGGTCATCTCCGGCAGATAAATCAGATCCGGTCCCTCGCACTCCTCAGTTCTCGCAAGGGCGGTCGCGCCGGTCAGCCATCCCGCGTTACGGCCCATGATCTCCAGGATTGTGATGGTAGATCTGTCGTTATAGGTCAGGCCCAGGGCGTCGCGGATGATTTCCTTCGTCGAGGCCGCGATGTACTTCGCCGCGCTTCCGAATCCGGGAGTATGGTCGGTCAGGGCCAGGTCGTTGTCGATGGTCTTGGGCACGCCCAGGAATTTCTGGCTGTGGCCCTTGATGATCGCGTAGTCGGACAGCTTCTTGATGGTATCCATGGAATCGTTTCCGCCGATGTAGATAAAGGCTTCGATATCCAGCTTATCCAGAATTTGGAATATCTTTTCATAAATCCCATTGTTCTCGTGGATCTCCGGCAGCTTGTACCGGCAGGAGCCCAGGAACGCGGACGGCGTTCTCTTCAGCAGCTCGATATCCATATCGGAATGAATCTGGGTCGCCAGATCGATATACTGCTCGTCCAGGAATCCCTGCACGCCGTGCAGCATTCCGTATACCTTATGAAATCCTCTCTCCTTCGCCGTCTTGTAAACGCCGGCCAGGCTGGAGTTGATTACGGCAGTGGGACCTCCCGACTGCCCTACGATGATGTTTCTCTTCTTTGCCACTTTTTTTCCTCCGCTATTATAAAAAGTATCGTTTGGGGCCATGATTACGCCACTGGATAAAATTATAACAAACCCGTCCGGAAAATACAATCCGAAGTTGCAGGATTCTTTGAAAAAATGTATACTGTACCTATCCTGTTACAAAAAGAGGCACACTATGAATTCCTTCGACATCATCGGCCCTGTTATGGTAGGGCCGTCCAGCTCCCACACAGCGGGAGCCGTAAAAATCGGAAATGTGGCCCGGCGTCTGCTGGGAGAGCCCGTAAAGCGGGCGGAAATCTTCTTTCACGGCTCCTTCCTCTCGACCGGGAAGGGCCACGGTACGGACCGGGCGCTGGTGGCCGGTCTGCTGGGCTTCGGCGTGGCCGACCCCCGGATCCCCGACAGCTTCCGCTACGCGGACGAGGCGGGAATGGCCTGCCGGCTCTCCGGGATCGACCTGGGAGACGTACACCCGAACTCCGTAAAGCTGGTTCTCGGCGGCAGGCACGGCAGCGCCCTGCAGATGACGGCCGCCTCCGTAGGCGGCGGCTCGATCCTCGTCACCCAAATCAACGGGCTGGAGGTCAGCTTCTCCGGCGATTCCCCCACCCTCATCATCCATAACCAGGATCGCCCTGGCCGGGTCACGGAGGTCACCTCCCTGCTGGGCCAAAGCGATATCAACGTGGCCGCCATGCAGCTGCACCGTACCCAGCGGGGCGGTTCCGCCGTCATGGTGCTGGAATGCGACCAGGAAGTACCGGCGGCGGTCATCGACCGCCTGTCCCTTCTGGAGGGAATCTTAAAGGTCACCTATTTAGGCGGCTGACGAAAGGACATGGTTATTATTATGTATCAATCGTTTCAGGAAATTATCGATCTGGAAGAAAAAACAGGGGAGGCCTTCTGGGAAATTGTCCGGGACGCGGACTGCCGGGAGCTGGAAATCTCCCGTGAGGAGGCCTTCCGAAGAATGACCTCCCTCTACGAGGCCATGGAGCTGGCCGACTCCTCCTACGACCCGACGCTCACCTCCGCCAGCGGCCTTACCGGCGGAGACGGGGAACGGCTGGCGAGAGCGCGCCGGGAAGGAAAGCTCCTCTGCGGGGAATTTCTGGGAATCGTGATGGAGAAGGCCGTCAAGATGGGAGAATCCAACGCCTGTATGCGCCGCATCGTCGCCGCGCCGACGGCGGGCTCCTGCGGCGTCGTCCCCGCCGTGCTCCTGTCCCTGGAGAAGGAAAAGGGCTTCCCCCGGGAAGAGATGATTAAAGCGCTCTATACCGCCGCCGGAATCGGCGGGATCATCGCCCAGCGTGCTTCCGTCTCCGGTGCCGCCGGGGGCTGCCAGGCGGAGATCGGCGCGGCCTCCGCCATGGCCGCGGGAAGCGCCGCCTTCCTCCGGGGCGGCG
>JAMPIG010000117.1 GCA_023662875.1 Roseburia sp.
TGGATAATAGAATCATCCTTTCGATTCTATTATATGGACAAGATTGGCAAAATATGCCTGTTTATTCCAAAAGCGAAAGAAATTCTTCCCGGCTCAATGTTCCCAGCTGCCCGTCGTTACCCTGCACAATCTGATCGGAAAGGGCCTTCTTGCTCTCCTGGAGCTTCTGGATCTTCTCCTCAATGGTATTTTTGGCGATCAGCCGGTATACCACAACCTTCTTCGTCTGCCCGATCCTGTGGGCGCGATCCGTAGCCTGGTTCTGCACGGCGACGTTCCACCAGGGATCGTAATGGATCACCACATCCGCCCCGATCAGGTTCAATCCCACGCCCCCCGCCTTCAGGGAAATCAGAAAGACCGGCGTCTCATCCTCGTTAAAGGCCTTCACTAGCTGCAGACGCTTCTCCTTCGGCGTCTCCCCGGTAATCGTATAAAAGGCAAGCCCCTCCCCGGATAATCGATCCGCCAAAAGCGAAAGCATGGAGGTAAACTGAGAAAACAGCAGGAGCTTATGGCCTCCCTCCACCGCGCTCCGAATCAGATCCACGCAGGCGTCCAGCTTTGCGGAGCCCCCGGCATAGTTTTCAAAGCAAAGCCCGGGATCGCAGCAGATCTGCCGCAGCCGCATCAGCTCCGCCAGAATCCGAATTTTATCCCGCCGGAAGGACTCCGCGTCCTGCGTCGCCAGATCCCTGCGCATTTTCACCACCTGGGCATCGTACAGCGTCTGTTGCTCTCCCTCAAATTTCACATACCGGTTCTCCTCCAGCTTCTCCGGCAGATCCCGCAGAACCTCCTCCTTCAGCCTGCGCAGAATAAAGGGCGATACCATCCTCTGCAGCCGCTCCAGCGCCGCCCCGTCCTCGTTCTTTACGATCGGCCCCTCAAAATCGCTTCGAAAAACGTCGTACCCGTACAGATAACCCGGCATCAGATAGTCGAAAATACTCCAAAGCTCACTGAGACGGTTTTCCACCGGCGTACCCGTCAGGGCATACCGCACCTTGCTTTTGATCCCCTTCACCGCCTTGGCCGCCGCAGTGGTATGGTTCTTGATATACTGGGCCTCGTCGATGATCTGATAATGAAACTCCTTGTCCTCGTAGCCCGCGATATCCCGCTTCAGCAGGTCGTAGGAGGTCACAATCACGTCATAATACCGATAGTTCTCCAGCTTCTGCGCCCGCTCCGCCTGGTCTCCCGTGATAAAGCAGCAGGTAAGCTCCGGCGCGAAGCGGTTCAGTTCCTCGCCCCAGTTATAGACCAGGGACGCGGGCGTCACAATCAGGGAGGTATATATCCTCCCCTCCTGCTTCGCCGCCAGCAGCACGGTGATCGCCTGCAGCGTCTTTCCCAGCCCCATATCGTCCGCCAGAATACCGCCCAACTGATAGGCCTCCAGCAGCCTCATCCACCGATAGCCCAGCCTCTGGTAGCCCCGCAGCACCTTCCGCAGGGATTCCGGCACGTCAAAATCCGCATCCTTCACCGCCTTGAAGTTTTTTGCAATCTCCCGAAAATGGCTGTCGCGGTTGCTGTAAATCTCCTCGTTCTTCTCCAACAGCTTATCCAGATACAAGGCCCGGTACAGCGGCACCTTGACGTTTCCCTTCAAAAGCTCCTTCGGGGAAAGCCTGAGCGTCGCCAGCATCTCGTCCAACGCCTCCAGCGATTGATCCTCCAGACTTAAGAAGTCGCCGCTTTTGAGCCGATAATATTTCTTCTTCGCCCGGTAACTGCGGAGAATATCCAAAAGCTCCGCCGGTGGCACATCCTGGGTCGAAATCTCCAGATTCAGTAAATCCCGGGAAACCGATACGCCCACGGATACCCGCATCCTCTTCCCCAGATTCGTATTCCGAAACCGCTGGGTACACTGTACCTCCCCCAAGGCCAGCAGCGTATCCACCCCTTCCTCCAACACCCGGTACATCAGCTCCTCGTCCCCGCCGCAGGTAAGCTCCTCCCGCTCCGGTATGTAGTTCGGGAAAAACTGCGTCGCCCGGAACCGGATCTCCTCCTCCTGCTGCCTGTCCCGGATCGGATCCGCCTCCTCCTGCGGCTTCAGCAGCGAGAAGGTTTCTTTCCCGTACCTCGCCTCAATCCGGCAGCTCATATCCTTCCTCTCCGCATCCAGGTAAAACACAAACCGGGGCTTGGGCGGAAGATACGCCTCGATCTCCTCGCTGTTCTCCTCCCGGATCTCCACCACATCCTCCAGCTGCGGCAGCACGTCATGATAGAACTGCCCCAAACGATTTCTGCCCACCTCAAAATGCAGGATTCCGCCCCTGCTGAAATCCGCCAGGGTCTGAATCTTCCGGGCAAATTCCTCCTCCATCCGGCAAAGCTCCTCCCCCTGAATAAAATAGGAAGAACGGTTGCCCTCGTAGATCAGCGGCATCCTGCAGTCCGCCTCCACGCCGTGGAAAGAATGTTTATTACTCTGTCGGTTTTTCCGGATGGTCATGGAAATATTCGGATTTTTCTCCCGGGGATAAAGCTTTTTCTTTTCCTTCTTCTCCCCGTCCCTGTCCTCGTAATCGACGCCGTCCTCCCCCAGCATCTGCCAGAGCTCGTCCAGCCGCCAGCCGAACATAGCCAGATCGCCGCCTTTAAACGCCGCCTGCCGGGAATACCGATCCGCTTCGATCAGTCTCCTGTTAAAATCCAGCTCCTCCCGGACAATCCGCCCGATGTATTCGATCCAGCGTTTCCCGTCCTCCGTAAAGTTCTCCAGACGGTGGTTGATCGTTGTACCGCTCCCGTAAGTACTGCTGCGGGATTCCCGGACATTATCGTAAAACTCGGAGAGATCCTTTACAACAAACAGCCTGCCTTCCCCCACCTTAAACGAAAGGGACAGATCCCCGTTTTTCTTGCAGAGTCTGGGAAGCAGGGTCAGGCTGCCGCTCTTCCCGATGGCGTCCGACATCACATGATTCGCCCGGCGCTGATAGACGGCGCTCATAAATCCGGCCGTATATCGATCCGTTGTGTCGCCGTAATTCTTTTTCTGCACTTCCTCCCGAAGCAGCTCCGCCAGCGCCGCCAGATAGGCGCAGTAATCCCGCCTGTAATAGCGGTAATAATAATGTCTGGCACACTCATCGCAGCCGCATTCCGCATATATCACTTCCTTCTGGCCGATCAGAATGTGCAGGGGAAACTGTCTCTTCCCCTGCTGCCCTACGCCCGTCGCCTCCAGCGCCACGTTCGGCGATTCGTCGCAGTATCCGCTGTTGATCTCTCCCAGCTGCACCGCCCCCTGAGCCAGGAGCTTCTCACTCTTCTTAAGCTTCTGCTCTGTCAGATGCATACTCTTTTTGACAGAGTCGATCATAAAATAGGGATAGGGTGCCAGATAATCCTTCGGCCGCTCCCGCTCCTCAGGCTCCTCCTGTCGGTTCAGGACGATGTAGCCGGGGGCGGATTCGGAAGCTACTTGTCCGCCTGCGGACGGCTGAAGCTCTGCGGTCAGCCGGTTCTCCGCGGGAAGATTTACTGTTTCGGCAGCGCTTTCCGCTTTTTTCGTTCCGTTCGCAGACGGTTCGGAGGATTCAGGCTGCCCGGAATCTGCAGCTGCTTCCCTCTTTTTCGCCACTTTGCGGGATTTTCGGGATACGGAGTCCCGTGGAGACCCTGCAGGATCTGCTGCTGTTTCAACCGTTTTTCCCGCCGGATTCCCTGACGCTTCAACCGGTTCCTCTGCTGCAGTCTGTTCTTCTACGGTATCCTTTTCCTTCGTTGCAGAAGACTTGTTTATTGCAGCCAAATTGTTCGTCACGCCAGACTCTTTCACAGCATCTGCTTTCTTTGCAGCAGATACTTCCTCCTCGGCAGTCGCTTTCCCCTCCGTCGACACAGGATTCTCCCGCTGCTTCATCAGCTCCGCCATCGTCATCTGACGAAACTCTCCGAACTCCCGCCCGTCTTCCGAAAAGGGCGCATTCTTTCCTCCGTCCTCCGAAGCCGCCTGACTCCGTTTTTCGCTTTCCGAAACCGGCCGGCTCTGCCCTCCGTCCTCCGAAGGTGCCGGATTCCGTTTCTCACTTTCCGAAGCCTCTTGGTTCTGCTCGGCGCTCTCCGAAACCTTCCGACTTCGTTTTACACCCTCCATAGCGTAAAACACCGCCGCCATATGCTTACATTTTGCGCCGCTGCTGGCCATGGGACAGCGGCAGCTCATCAGGTAACCTTCCTTCTCCTTCCGCGGAGACAACCGGACATTATAGCGCTGTTTCTCCAGCACCCCTGCTGTCCAGACTCCTTCCGTTTCCTGCAGATCGATGACCTTCCCCTGCTCAAAATATGTTTTTCCCTGCTCCAGGGTATGCCTGCTGAACTGCATCTTCCAATCGTACATTTTTTGTTTTCTCCTTTTCGGAAAGGTATTTCCATCCCGGTTTTATAAGCCCGTTGTCTCATTAAAAAGTTTGCGCTTCACGAAAAATCTATTGTCACAAGCAAAAATTTGCGCTTCACGAAAGCTTTGATGTCCCGAACAATTCCTTCACAATGATTTCCGCACATTCCGCCGCGCTGTTTTGGCTTGTGTCTACTCTCAGGCTGTACTCGATATCTTTTGCCATCAGCTCCTGCTGTTCCTCCGATTGGCTCTCGTATCTGTCCCCGCGAAGAAGATTCCTTTCCCTGCAAAGCTCCAGAGGACAGTATACTTCCACCAGATCCAGAGGGTTATCCTTCAGGATCTCTTTCATCTGCCGATAATGAGGAGCGATTTCCTCCCGTTCCACCAAAATTCCATCGATCAGAACATTTTTTCCCATATCGGAATAGAGCTTCGCGGTGTGATACATCATCAGAATGACTTCGCTGAGATACCTCCAATAATTTTCACGCAGATATTTTTCTCCGACCATCTCCTGAAACAAATCGTTTGCAACCACATAAAAAAAGATGTCGTCGCGCTCCTGAAGAGCCTCCACGATAGATGTTTTCCCTGCGCTGGTCACTCCGTTTAAGAAGATAATACGTCCCTTTTTCAAACTGCTACCCCCTTCGGCATTCTCGATATCGCTCATCCTGGTTCTCTATATCGCCTCCCGCAGAACCTCTATCCTGCAGTCATGCTTTTTATTCTCCCTGTTATAGGAGATGCCGACTGCCAGAATCCGTCCCCTGTATTTTACTCTTTCTCCAAGCCTGCTCTGAAAGCCCAATGCATAATTCCGCTCTTTAATTTGGGCTACGGCCTCCTCTGCGGTGTGATCAACCTTCAGTTCCAGTATGATACAGTCGTCCTCCGGTTTTAGCGGATAGAAAATAAAATCCACATAGCCTTTTCCGGCTTTCTCTTCCCGTTCCACCCGGTAGCTATCCCTTGCTTCCAGATAAGCCAGCCCGACTACTGCCGCCAATTCCGCCTCATTGCTGTAACTCAGCAAAGGACTTTCTGTATTATGCACATATTCCAAAATATACGCCACCGTCTTCGTGTCGCCTGATTTTGTTGCCTGGAGCACTTTTCCGGATTCCTTCGCAAGACGATGCACATAGCCCAGGGACGGCTCCTTCCGCAGCATAGCCGCAAACTTATCCATCAGCTCCTTATTGGGAATCGATACATAGCCGTCTTTATAACTCAGGAAACCGTACACCACCATTGCGGAAAAAATCTCATCCTTCGTCTCCAGTTTCATAGACGTCGCCGCATATTCCTGTACCTTTGCGGGAACCGGGAACCCCGATACCATCATGGCAATATCATCCCGCACTTCCTCCACATTGCGCTCTACATAATAAAATATCTCATCGTAAGGGCCGGAGCTCGTCCAGTAATTCCCCAATTGATTATCGCTCAATGCTCCCACAACAGAGCGCGGATTATACAGATTTATTCCCGACATCGCCTGATAACCGTCGTACCAGAGCCGCAGCCCCTCCCTGTCTACATTCGGAAAATCTACCTTTTTCAGGTATCGCTGATAAATTTCATCTACCTCTTCTTCCGTGAACCCAAAATACTGACTGTATTTTTCTCTGGCAGCCATGGTATATTCATAAAACATGTTCAGCTCGGAACCGCTGGAATACTTTGCGATCGGAAGAATTCCCGTCATATATACAAGCTCTACGTAGGGCTGATCCTTCAGCAGATTACTTAAAAAGCCAAGATACGCCGCTTTGTCGGACTCTGTAATAAAGCTGCGGTGAAATATAAAATCCCATTCATCCAACACAAAAATAAACTTATCCGCTTCCCCGAATTCTACAATTTTATGAAAAACGTCCCACAAAGCCTCGTCATCTCTGACGCGGATATTCGGGTACGCCACAGATAAGTCCTCCCGAAGCAGACGGATAATCCTATCCATATAGTCGTCATAGGAGGTGCATTTGTTCGGTAATTCATTGAACATAATATGAATGACATTATGCCTGTTCAGGTGCTCTCTGTACCACGCAAAAGAAGCCGCTTTCAACTCTCCGAAGACTCTGCCGCTGTCCGCTCCTTTCCCAAAGTAAGCCGAAATCATGTTTGCCATTACCGTCTTTCCGAATCTTCTCGGCCTGGTGACACAGATATATTTATGTCCCCTCCCTTTTTCAACCGCAGACTCTCCGACCGTATCCGTTCCCGAAGAAACAATCGGTGCCAATTCTTTTAAAATATCCGTTTTATCCACAAAATACGCGGAAGCAGCTTCTTCCTGAAATAGCAGATACGGTTTTTTGCTGTTCAAATAGAGTCCCATTATTTGGCTCCTCCCGTTTCCATAAGAAATGATAAAACTTAACTTATGTACTCTCTATCAATATTCCGTAATTCTCCCTGTAGTAACACCGTTTAAATTCTGCAAACGCGGATTCTCTATTGAGCAATGCAGCCAGCGTCCTTTCCGCCACTTTTGATGCGGGATCCCTTTTATATTTCTCGATCGCCTTATATAAGAGACTCATTTGCATCAACAGGCCATCCCTGCGCCTTTTACAATGATAAGATCTATGTCCGGAATTTTCCTGCATAAACACTTCATTCATCAATGCCGCCGTTAAAACAGCCTGCCTGTCATTCTTGTCGATTGCCTCCACAGACAAATCATCTTCCGATACATGAAAAACTAATCTCTCTTCCGGATCATCTGCGCAACAGTCAATAATGCCAGCCTCATACTTTCCCTTATTCTTTACCGAATTACAATGCTCGCACGATAAAAAAAGATTGTCCCAATCAAACATCAAATCTCTGTTTTCATGATGCGGGATTCTGTGTTCTACAACCTTATCCTGCTCTTTTATCCCGCAGATATAACACTTGTCGTGGAAGTCTTCGTATAGAGCACCCGTTACATCCCGTCCCTGATATTTTCTGCTTCCTTTTGCTTTTTCAATCGCCAAAGATGCCGGAGCTTCCTTTCTTCTCTCAATTTTTACCATCAGACATCCTCCCTGCGTTCAAACGCCGCCTTACGCCTTAAAAATTCATTCGTTATATCTAACGCAAGGTAATCCGGGATTTCCGACAAATATAAATCCAATTCTGCAATCTCTGCAAAATCATCATCTGTCAATACTTCCTGATCCGTTAATTCTTTATATTTTTCAAATTTTTTGCGCAGTTCCGCCGACAACTTATCCACATTAAAATAACTTTCCACAATTCCATCATAGGGAATATTCTGTAAACCGTCTTTGACCGT
>JAMPIG010000118.1 GCA_023662875.1 Roseburia sp.
GACACAAACCAGAAATTTCACAAAGCGAAATGGCAGAAGAACTTGGGACTACAAGGCGAGTGATTCAAAAGAAAATGACTCTTTTGAAAGAAGCAGGACGTATTGAACGTGTCGGTGGCAAGCGTTATGGCCATTGGGTAATCCACGAATAAAGCCCATTAAACGGGCTTAGTAGAGTTGAGACGATGGGGTTTTGGACTTATTCCCTCAGAGCGAAGTGTTGAGGCGGTCGGAAAATCTGTGCGTTTCCATATGTAGTAGAAACAAGCGCATCGACCTGTTCCCGAGAACGAGCGCGGTCGTGAAAATGGCGTTTTCGGGTATAAAAACGCAGTTGATAAATTTCCGCGGACGAACGGGCTGATTTTCCGAGGATTGCCCGATTATTTGACATCAATATCGAGCAAACGAGCCAATTCGTTGCAATCTTGATTTTAAATTTCCTGACGGGGATGTTTTGAGTCCGTTTTTGTGTACACATATTATGCTATCCTTGGTTTATAAAAAAATAAGCTGGAGGAAGGAGCAAAACGGATATGGGTATGAGAATAATGAGCAGAGAATCGTCAGGCATGGTGTATCACAGGCCAGAATGCAGATATGCAGGAAGGATTCGCAAGAAGAACCGGATTCAGATGAAATGGGAAGATGCGGAATGGAAGGGTTATCGACCTTGTAAGTGCTGCGATGGCATTGATTTCCTTTACAGGCTGGAAAAAGAGAAAATTGAGAAATATGCGGAGCAGTTTAATATGGACGTGGATTTCAGAGACAGAAAAGTCTATGTCCGGACAGACGCAGGGTGCTGGAAGATTATTTATAAAATCCGAGATCAGAAATTTATCCTGCTCCATAGAAATTATGTGAATGGCAGGATTGAACTGGAGGATGCTGAGCGGGTGCCATTCCATCGTCAGGGAGATATTCCGGAATCAGGGAGTATCATGAAATTTTTGAAGTACATAAAAGCACATGATGAATTTAAGCGCATCGAGGCAAAAGACTACCGTAAGCTGCCGCGGGATACGAAGCAGCAAAAAATATATTACAGGGCTGCCAGGAAACGGGCGGCGAATAGAGATGCGAGAAGGCTGGATAGCCTGTTCCTTTTGATTGAAAAGCAGGAAGGGATAAAACAATTAGTATGAAGCGAATAAACGTAGCAGCCGCAGTGATCTGTGATTCATTCGAGAATACAACGAAGATTTTTGCTACGGCCAGGGGATATGGCGAGTTTAAAGGGCGCTGGGAATTTCCCGGAGGGAAGCTGGAGGTCGGTGAGACATCGCAGCAGGCGTTGATCCGGGAGATTTGGGAGGAGCTTGCGGTAAAAATAGAGGTCGGAGAGCGGATTGACACGATAGAGTATGATTATCCCGCCTTCCATTTAAGTATGGACTGTTTTTGGTGCATTGTGGCGGAGGGAGAAATTGTCCTGAAGGAAGCGGAGGCGGGCAGGTGGCTTGGCAGAGAGGAATGGTACAGCGTCGACTGGCTGCCAGCTGACAGAATGGTTCTGGAAAGGATCGGAAAGAGTCATTAAGGGCGGCGGGAAGGTGCGGGGCTTTTTCGGCGGGATAGGAGCTTCAAAATTTGATTGGTAGGTGTGCCGGAGCGCGTAAAGGGGTATAATTTTGTAAGTAAACTTCCAATGTCAGACCTGCTGGTCTGGCATCGACAGGCAAATATTGAATTTATGTCAAAGAGGAGTGTTTACACACACTTTTAGGAAGCGGATGTGGGGTATAAGGATGAAAACGGGCAGGACGGAACATGGGGATTATGGATTCGGGCATCAGGAGGATGAAAAATTGACAGAGGAAGAAAAAGCGGCGACGGAAGGAAAGCTACAGAAGGAAGCCGCGTCGGATCAGGACGCTCTCGCCTGGGAGGAGATCCACACAGAGCATATCATTCAGGACGAGTGGATCGATTTTCGGAGATCGGCCTACCGTTTCCCGGACGGCAGCGTGTTCGAGCCTTATTACAGCTACAGCCGCCGGGATTACGTTGTGATCGTGGCGTCGGATACGGAGGGAAATTATCTCTGCGTCCGGCAGTTCCGACAGGGAATTCAGGAAGTGACAACGGAGTTTCCTGCGGGCGGGATCGAGAGGAAGGACGGGAAGGAATACGGCGGTTCCGGGGACTTCTCCTCGGAGGACGCTCTTGCGGCGGCAAAGCGCGAGCTCCTGGAGGAAACCGGCTATGAGTCCGGGGAATGGAGGCATCTGCTGACGGTTCCCTCCAACGCGACCATTGCGGATAATTACGCGCATCTTTTTGCGGCGGGGAATTGCCGCAGAGTTTCCGGTCAGGCTCTTGACGAGACGGAATTTCTGAATGTGGTAAAGCTTTCCGCGCAGGAGATCGAAGGGCTGATCGCAGAAGGCGGGTTCCAGCAGGCGGTACATATCGCGGCCTGGCTGTTGGCGATCCGGGGATGAGGCGGTTGGGAAATCAGTTGATACTGCCGTCCCACAGGGGCAGATCGGAAAGATATTCCGGACTTACCGCCGGGACATAGTATGCGCCATATTCGGCAGGATCCTCCTCGTGCCGCTTCGGCTCCGGCGATTCCACATAGAAGCGGTAATAGGGCATCAATGTTTGCTGCAGGGGGCCGCTCCGATAGACAAGCTCCTCTTTCCGGATCCATGTCTCATCCGGAATCTCATAGGGGACGCTTGTAATATAGTTTCCCGCCAAAAGAGCCTCGCGGGCTTCCGTCAGGGTGATTACCGGGTAATCCCCCAGCTTTTCCGCGCAGGAAAGGCCGTCAGAGATAACGATACCGCTGAGCCCCCGGCCTGTCACGTCGGCGTAAAACGTCGCGTAGCGCAGGTTATAGTTCAACAGACGTCGCGTCTCGTCTCCGGCGTCGTCATACAATTTATAGTGCCAATTACGCGCCGTTTTCAGGACGGAATTTCCGGCTTGGTCATATTCCGTCCATACGCTGTAGTCTGTGGTCAGCGCGGACCTTGGCTTCTCAAAATCAAGCAGCTCCTCGAAATGCCTTGCAAAAAAGGTCATTGCATCCTCTGCCTCCGGTCGGCTGGTTTCATCCCAGGTAAAGTGCAGATCCTCCGGCAGAAGGAAGCCGTCCTCAAACTCCACGTGGATCTCGCCGTTAGCCGTTGCCCGCACTGTCGTCCCGTCAGCTTGAACGGCAATGGCAAGAACATTTTCCCCGCTGCGTTCATACTCCAGTTCGGTGCTTGCCAGTCCCAGTGCCTCGCAGGCAGCCTGCAGCCGTTCCAATATGGCCTCCTCCGTCAGGCCGACGGGCTCTCCCGCAGGGTGGTAGGCGTGATTTGTAAAAACGGGAAGCGTGGAAAAGGCCATATCCTCCCGCCAGGGGTTTCCGTTTTCCAGCTCTTCGCTGTCATAGAGAAGGAAAGCCTCGTATCCCATGCCTTCGCCCGCGCTATCCGGTATCTGAAGCATGGGCAGATCTCGCGGGCCTGTCCGGGCGGAATTTCTCCAGTAAAGTCCGCCCCCCGCAATCAGGCAAAGACATGCTGCCGTCGCGGCCAGCGTTCCCCATTTCAGCCGTTGCCTTTTCCTTTTTATGGTTTCGCTCTGTTCCAGAATATCGTCATCCACCTTGCCGATGGCATTGTATAAGTCCTTACTGTTCATAGATACCCCTCCTTCATGAGTTTTAGTCGAAGCTTCTTTCTTACCCGGCTGAGAATTACTGTGACGTTATTTCCGGTCAGGCCGTACCGCTTTGCGATGGCTGCCGTCGGCTCGGTAAAGAAATACCGCCGCAGGAACACATTTCTGTCCCGCTCCGGGAGGGAGCGGACAAAGCGCCGAATACACTCCTCCAGCTCCGCGGCCTCATACGCGGCCTCCACATTCGCCCCGCCGGCGAGACATTCCGCCAGCTCATCCAGAACAAGGGGAATCTCACCGCCGCCGCGTTTCCCCGCGTTTTTGGCCTGGAAGCGGTTAAACGAAAGATTGCGGGTGACTTTCGCCAGAAACATTCGCAGCGCGTCTGGCCGTTTGGGCGGTATCGCGTTCCAGGCATGGAGCCAGGTATCATTGACGCATTCCTCGGAATCCTCGGCGTTTTGCAGGATGTTGTTGGCGATCTGAAAGCAGTATGCGCCGTATTTATCTGCGGTTTCGGAGATGGCGGACATGTTTTTCTGCCAGTATAGTTCTACGATTTGACGGTCTTCCAATGTCGTGCCTCCTCTCTTTGGATTAAAGGTTCCCTCATCCTATAAGACAGGAAAAAAAGGAAAATCTTACAGGATTTTTATAAAATTTAGCTGCGGGGTGCGGCTTTTTGACGCTGCCTTAAGCATTTCTTAAACAATTCCCCTGTTTATTGTTAAAGAGCTATCTGTTAAAATAAATCATATCACAGAAAACCTCGAGGGAGAAGCAATAAATGTACAACATACTGATCTGCGACGATGAGCGGGATATCGTAAACGCGCTGAAGATTTATCTGAACGACGCCAGCTATACGCTGTATGAGGCGTATAACGGCAAAGAGGCGTTAAAGGTGGTGCGGGAGCAGGACATCCATCTTGTGCTGCTGGATATCATGATGCCGGAGATGGACGGAATGGAAGCGATGGTAAAGATCCGTGAGACGAGCAACGTGCCGATTATCCTGTTGACCGCAAAGTCGGAGGACACAGACAAGGTTCTGGGACTCACTGTGGGGGCGGACGATTATATTACGAAGCCGTTTAACCCGATCGAGGTATCCGCCAGGGTTCGTTCGCAGCTGCGGCGTTATATGCAGCTGGGGGCGGGGAATATCCGGCCGGAGCTTCTTCGGTGCGGAGCCATCGAGCTGGATGACAACCAGAAAAAGGTGACGCTGGACGGAGACGAGGTTGCGCTGACGCCGACGGAGTACGATATCCTGAAGCTGCTGATGATGCATCCGGGGCAGGTGTTTTCGCCAAAGGAAATTTATCAGAAGATCTGGAAGGATCTGCCCTATGGCAGCGAAAATACTGTGGCGGTACATATCCGGCATCTCCGGGAAAAGCTGGAGATCAACCCGGCGGAGCCACGGTATCTGAAGGTGGTCTGGGGGCAGGGCTACAAGTGCGAACGGAATGAAAATTTTCGGCGCTAAGGGAGCGTATTGAGAGGGAGTAGGTTGGAGATGAGAAAGAAAAATGCTGAGATAGAGAAGTCGTGTCAGGCGAAAAGCGAGAAGACGGACTGGAAGGAAGAAGCGCGTCAAGTGGAAAAGGCAGGCTGGAAGGAAGAAGCGCGTCAGGCGAAAAGCGAGGAAGAGGACTGGAAGGAAGAAGCGCGTCAGGCGAAAAGTGAGGAAGAGGACTGGAAGGAAGAAGCGCGTCAGGCGAAAAGCGAGGAAGAGGACTGGAAGGAAGAAGTGCGTCAGGCAAAAACCGAGAGGGTGGGCTGGCAAGAGGAAGTGCGTCAAGCAAAAACCGAGAGGGCGGGCTGGCAAGAAGAAGCGCGTCAGGCGGAAGAGGAGAGGGCAGGCTGGCAAGAAGAAGCGCAGCAGGCGGAAGCGACAGAGGAATTGGATAGGATGACAGGACAGAAGAAAAAATTTCATCTCACAGGGTCAACAGCGGTAAAGGTTACGGCATTTATCCTGTTGTTTGTCAGTATGATCGTCGGCGTGGCCAGCGGCGCAGGCTGTTATTCTCTGGCGTCGGAGGGCGTTTATTTCAGCCGGGAGTCGGAGCTGGTGCTGGATTGCGTCCGGAGTCCGGCGCGCAGGGTTGCCTTTGAGGTGCGGGATCGCCTGAACGGCGGTCATGAGGATACCATAGCCTCCTGGATGAGTAAGGTTAATGCGGAAGTAGCGATACTGAAGCGGGAGGACGACGTGGCGCAGGACAGCGGCGTCTTCCTCTGGAAGAGCTACAGCGAGGCGGATGCAAAGGGAGAAAACGGCTTTTATTCTCCGTGGTATCTGGATTATCAGATTTGGTGCAGCTACTCGTTTGAGGAGCGGGAGCCGGGGAAGACTTCGGATGAAAAAAAGGAACAGGCAGAGCTTTCGGGAGCCGGGGAGCTGCAGGAGGTTCCGGAGGAGGTGTACCTTTTCCGGGTGTTTATCGATCCGGAGATGAAGGCGGAGGATGAAATTCGGATTTATTATAACCTGGCAGCCTGGCTCTATGAGTTACGCTTTGTCATGATCGGGCTTCTGATCGGGAGCGTTTTGCTGGCGGTGGTCTGCTTTGTTTTCCTGCTTTGCAGCGCGGGACACAAAAACGGAAAGGCCGGGATTACGCCGGGGCCGGTAACAAGGCTGCCCTTTGACGTGGTGACGGCGGCAGCAGTCATTCTGCTGGCCGGAATGATCAGTCTTTTTCGGGAAACAACCTACTACTATGATGAGCTGGAGCAGGTGATCTCGGGCGGTGCGGTTCTGCTGGCGACGGGCGTCCTGCTCATGCTCTGGCTGATGGATTTCGCGGTTCGGCTGAAGCTGGGAAGCTGTTGGAGGAATACGCTTACCTTTATCGTCCTGCGGGCGGTATGGCGCGGCCTGAGATTTTCCCTGCGGGGAATCGGAAGGCTGCTGCGGGAGCTGCCCACGGTGCTGACGGTTATGACGGCTTATCTGGGGCTCAGTATTCTGGAGATGCTGGGGTTGGCATTGTGCGGGGGTGAGGCTGAGGCCTTTCTCCTCTGGGGAATGGAAAAGGTAATGCTCTTTTTTGTGATTCTGTATGTGGCGGTGGTCTGCAGGAGATTATTGAAGGCCAGCGGTGAGCTGGCGGAGGGCAGGGAGGATTACCGCGTGGATACGAAATATCTGTTCGGGGCCTTCCGGGAGCACGGGGAGAATCTGAACAGTTTGGGGCAGGGGATTTCCAAGGCGGTCGCGGAGAGGATGCGGAGCGAGCATCTAAAGACGGAGCTGATTACAAACGTGTCCCACGATTTAAAGACGCCCCTGACCTCGATTATCAATTATGCGAACCTGATCTGCGAGGAGAAGACGGAGAACCCGAAAATTACGGAATATTCGGAGGTATTGCTGCGGCAGTCTGGAAGGCTGAAGAAGCTGCTGGAGAATCTGGTGGAGGCCTCCAAGGCTACCACGGGAAATCTGGAGGTTAATCTCGCTCCCTGCGAGGTGGGGGTATTGTTGACGCAGGCTGTGGGGGAATACCAGCAGCGGATGGAAGAGAAGGGATTGGAGATAAAGGACAGACAGCCGGAGCAGCCGGTGAAGATTCTGGCGGACGGCAGGCATCTCTGGAGGGTTTTCGACAATCTGTTGAACAATGTCTGTAAGTATGCTCAGGAAAACTCCAGGGTCTATCTGACTCTGGAGCTGCGGGAAGAGAAGGTATTGATTGTTTTCCGCAATATGTCGAAGTATGCCCTCGATATCTCTCCGGAGGAGCTGG
>JAMPIG010000119.1 GCA_023662875.1 Roseburia sp.
TAAAGCGGAAGCTTTACGGGGTACTTGTAAAGCGGCTCCGGCTTTTCCTTCATCCTCTCCCGGTCTATGGCTGCGGCCACTTCGTTTAAGTGCTGGCGCACCTGCTCAATCGGTCCCGGAAGTCTTACAAGCCCGGAAAGCTTGTTAAGCAGCTCAATGTCTGCCGGTCCGTAAAACATAAGCTCCGCTTTGCTCCACTTCATCTTTCCCCAGCTCTTTATTATCAAAAATTGATTGTTGTCGGCCTCTTTTATAAGGATCTGGCCGTCCTTCAATGCCATTTTCATCCCTGCTGCGCCCCCTCTCTTAAAGCGCACTCCGTACAAACGGCGACGGCTCCCTGGGCTTCCGCAACTTTAAGTAATGGCCGCGCCCAACATTCCCGGCCGCAACGCGGGCAGGTTGTCAATTTCCAATCCGGGCGCCCCAGCGGTATATTTTGTTTTAATGGCATACAAGCGTAGCCGCCGCGATCTGTTTCTTTCCGTGGCGTGATCTTAATCTCCATCCCGCTCCTCCTTTTCTGTATAAAATGTATGGTTTCCGTGAATAAAAAGCGTTTCCAGGTTCCGGCTGTGCCAGGTGCTTTCTCCCGGCTCTGGAGTCCTCTCAAAATACAAGGCGCCCCGGCTTCCGTCCCAGTGCCTGCTCTGTACCAGCTCAAGGGCTGCCCAGCAGTCCTCGTCCGGCTCTACCCGGTCATATCTCCCGTTACCGTAGGAAGAAAAAGCGTTTTTCTCTGCTATTACCTCCTCAATGGTGCCGGGAAACTGCGGCGACCATACTCTGTTAAGTACGGTAAGAATAACAAGCGCTTTTCCTTCCGTGTCCTCGCCTTCCGCCTCGGCCATGGCAATCTTCGCCAATATATAGGCCTCATCCGCGTCCCAGTCCATGCTTTGAATAAGGGCCGCCCCTGTCGGCTCCGGCGCCGCTGTAAATTGTTCCATTGTCGTGGTCAGCTCATCTATTGCCTTTAGGTTCTCCGCTGCGACCGGCTCCTGGATGCCGCCGTCTTTTGATGCGGCGTAGCAGAATACGGAAGCTATAGCGGCGAGCGATATGGCGGCCGCCGTGGCGTAGATCCTTCTTTTAATGCGCTGCCTTCGCCGTTCTCGCCGCCTCATATCGCGCCTCCATTGCTTTGCGTTCAATCTGTCCACCTCCTTCCAAAAGGCCCGCCAGAAGGCGGTAAGCGGCCGCCGTGGCCTCTGTGTATGGAAGCCGGAAGCCTTCTATACTGTCAAGCGTCCGGCCGTCTGATAATACGTGCTTAATCATCCTCGCCGCCTCCCTCCGCTTCTATTTCCCGCTGCTCTGTCTCGTGAAGTAAAAGCGTTAAGGCGTCCACGAGGATCCTCTGTTTCTTCATAAGCTTTTCCGGCAGGCCGTCGACTTCCCTGTATGCCTTTAAGTCTGCCTCGTGCGTTCTCAATACTTCCCTAATGTCGCGGGCGCCGTACTGCTCCGGATCCGCTTCCTGCAGCTCCTGCTTCTCCTCGTAGCCCATGCAGCCGTCGTCTTGCGTCTTTTCACCTACGCACTCGCCTTCGTGTGCGCAAGCCTCGCAGAGCGTCTCCTGCTGCTCCTCCTCGGCCCCCGGTTCCGGCTCGTCCTCAACCTCTCGAAAATCGGCATCTATGATGTCCGGCTCCTTTTCTGTCCGCTGCTTTGCGTCGTAGTCGAGCGCTCTCTGCTCGATCTCCGGCTTTTCCTCAAGAAGTTTAAGAAGCTTCGTAACGAAGCGCCCCCAGGTAATCTGTAAGCCTTCCGCGCCGGGCTCGCTTCTGAAAACAATCTTATCCGGATAGCAACTGTAGGAGCTCCCGTCTGCTCTGGTGCCGTTCTCGTATGTGCTGCCATACTCCTGCTTGAAAAGCTTTGTTATTGCTGCCTTGTCCCGGTCTTTGATAAGGATCCGGGTACTGGGGTAAATATCTTTTTCGTAAAACTCCGTTAAATACTCCGCCTCGGTCGGCGCGTTCTCCTTTTCCTGCTGCTGCAGCTCCTTCTCTTGTATTTCCTTAATGCGCTTTACAAGCTGCGCCCAGGTTATTTCCCGCTTGTAATTTATCCGGATGCCTCTGGCGCTGCCCTGGAAGTCAAACCCTCCGCCGCCTCCGCCTGCGTTTCTAAGCTTGTCCTTAAGCTCTGTAGCCGTTATGTTGTCTATGGGTCTTATATTCTCGTGTTTACAGAAAGCTTTTATATCCGCGTCGGAAGGCTCCGGCTTCTTTGCCTCGGCCTCCCGACGCTGCTTCTGCAGCTCCGCCTGGGCCTTTTTCTTTGCCTCCTCGTCCTCCGCTTTTGCGACGTCGCAACGGTTAAAGCAGGTTTTGTTCTCGCAATTCCGGCAGCAGGGGCTTGGCTCCTGGTCGCCTTCCCGGATCGGCGCCAGCTCGTGGTGCAACATCTGGCAATCGTCTTTATAAAGGCTGTAGCCCATGCGCTTCTGCCATTCCTCGTCATCTATAAGTCCGCAGGGCTTCGGGTTCCCGCAGGTGCTTACTACGCATTGCCTCGGTTCCTGCCTTATGCTGCAAGGCCGGGAACAGGTGAAGCAATCGTATTTTCCGTCGCCGCATCCTGGCGTTGTAAGCAGGGAACCTTCCGGCCGCACTGTTTTAGGTAGTCCGAAGAATGAAAGCGGCTCCTTCATGGCTGCCTTCATGGCCCGTATCTCTCTTACTGTCGTTTCCTGCGTTACCTTCTCCAGCTCCTCGTCGGGAAGCCCTAACATCTCCTGCAGCTTGCTTACGCCCATCCCGATGTACTTCTCCGCCATGTGCTCCCCGCCGTCTATGGAAAAACGGGCGTTAATGGCCATAAACCGGCTCGCGCTGGAAGTGCTCAAGCCGTACTCCCCCTTTGCGAAGTCCCATATATTTTTATATCCGTCCTCCGTAAAGAGCGCGTTTTCGCTGATCTGCCGAAGGAAATAGCCGACCATAAAGAAGTCCTCGGCTGCGCTGTTTAGGTGCTCCGTGATGCCGCTCTTTAGCTCTCTATACTCCATGCCGCTCCTCCTTTACTGCTGCCCTTCGGCTTTCTTGACGCGCTGCTGCCAGTCTGAATAAATGCAAACGCAGCGATGTGCGCTATTTGTCCCCGGCTTAAAAACTGATATTGTATAATCAATATGGCCGTTACTCAGCTTCGACGTCCGTATTGCCTCAAGCCCCGCCAGATGCTTCCTGGTGCATCTGGCGCTCAATTTCTGCTTACTGCAATACTCGTTAAAATCTCCGACCGGGATCTGGTACTCTCCGTTTACGGGCTCCCGGTCCTTCGTAATGCCTGTTAAAAATTGCTCTGTATCAATCAGAAAAGCCTGCTTTGTAAGCGCCTTCCATTCCGCCATCTCGTCAAGGCCTCCTATGTCGAGCCCCGCCTGGCTGAAAATGTCCCAAATAATAGGCATCCGCTCCTCCGGGACGCTTACAACGATTTTCGCTATCTGGATCGCCGTTTTAATATCAATGCTTTCTTTGTCCATGTTCTTACCTCTGCCCGCCCTCCGGCGGGTCCTTTGCTCAGAATGTTTTTAGCTGCACCTTGCCGCCCCGCTCGCCAAAACGTGGCCGCCTGGTATCTCTCATACTGTTACGCCCTCCATCTCCTGGGCGATCCGCGTCCCCGTCTCTATGCCGTCAATGTAGGCCGTAGTAACTGCCGTAAAAAGCGCCTGCTTCTCCTCCGGTACTCCCACCAGAACATCAATGAGTCTCTTTGCGCTGCGGATCTGCTCCTCCGTGTAACTGTCGTTTCTTCTCGCTGCCATGCTTTCTACCTCCTTTAAGAAATCAATGTCTCAATGGTTACGCCCAACGCCTGCGCCAACGGTTCCAAGTGCTCAACTCTTAAAAGTCTCCGGTTGTTCAGAATGTCTGTGAGCTGCTGGTCCGTAAAGCCTGCCTTCTCGGCCACAAAAGTCTGTTTAAGGCCCTTAGCTCGGATAAGGCGTCTAATGTTATCAATAGTCTTTTGCTGGTTTTTCGCGGCCATCTGTTTCCTCCTTCCTTGCCTTCCCCTGCTCCCCGTCCTATAATCTATGTACAGGCTGCTGCAACAGCCGAGTACATAGAAAGGCGGGATTCTTATGGATATTGTCTTTTGCCAGCCCGTTACCGACGAAACCGAGGCCGTTGTCCGTGAACGCTATTCTTCTCTTGGGTGGGGAGAAGTGCAACTACGCGGCTCCGGATGCCATGTAACGGAATTGCGGTTCAAGTGGTGCCGTGAAGGGCCGTTCGTCCTTCCGGATGTCTCTGATCTGGGGCTATGCTACCCCCGTAAGTTATAAAAACTTCTACCGGGAGCCAGTCCTCTTTTCTGCCGTCAAGGCCGTAAAGGGGCTTGGCTCCGAATTTTTTTATCTGCATCTCGGCAATCTCCCTTTTAAAAGAAATGCAAACATTAGGGCAATTCTCCGGTAGATTGATAGATACCCAGTTTTCGGCTTTCTGTTCTCCGGCCATCTGTTTCCTCCTTCCTTGTCTGTTAAAGGTTTTTATAAATACTTATTTGTCAATGGTTTTTTATTGGCAAATAAGTATTTATGTTGTACCCTTCTGTAAGGAGGGTACAAATTTTTGTTGCCTCTGCCGTTATTATATATTGCCTGCGCGGTACTTGTCAATATACTTTTTGTTGTCACCGCGATTTTTTATTGACAATGCGGTTTTGTTCCCGTATAATCGAAGGTAGAAAGGAGGGTTTTCTCTTGGATATTGGAAGTAGAATAAAGAAACTACGAAAAGAACTTGATCTAACGCAAACTGAATTTGCCGCGCGCATCGGGTCGGTTCAGAATACTGTAACCGGCTATGAAAGCGGGCGGCGTAATCCTTCCGCCCCGGTTATATCTCTTATTTGTAGGGAGTTTAACGTAAATGAAGAATGGTTAAGAGATGGTACTGGGGAAATGTTTAAGGCTGCGCCCAGCTCGGTGCTGGATGCCCTGGCCGAAGAGTACGGCTTATCAAATGCCGCCTATGTAATGGTTGAAAAGTTTGTAAACCTCAAACCGGAAGCCCAGGAAACTATCTTTAATTATGTTCGTGAAGTTGCGGCGGCTTTTCAATCCGGGGATATTTCTCCGACGGCTCCTGCTGCTCCGCCTGGAAGTTTGGAAGATCTTACTATCGATCAAAAAGTGGAGCTCTACCGCCAGGAGCTTGAACGGGAAGAAAAAGCGGCGGAAAAATCCGAAGTATCTTAGTAAAACGTATAGAAAGGAAATTGTTTGAATGAAAAAATTTATTAGTCAATACGCAATTACCCCCCCAAACAACTGTTCTGTGATTTAGAAAAAGCTGTAAGCCCCTTAAAAGAAGAAAGGGGGCTTGTATAATGGCTAAACTTGGAAGCGGTAAAAAGCAAATGCAAGCCGTAATCAATAAGCGCAATCAGAAAACAAAGTCTTTTTCTAAAAAAATATATAAGTTTCTGGCTGCTCTGGCTACATATACGGCCTTAATGTTCAAATATTTATTTATTGCTCTTTGGTGGGTAATAAAACAAATGTTTAAACTGATATATATGCTTTTCGTTTATATTTATCGTGGGATTGTGTTCCTGGTAAAGAAAGCGGCTGAAAAATTCCGCAAGAAAGAAAGTGAAGAATAAAAAGGAACCCCGCCCGGACCGTTGGCGCGGTCTTGGTGGGCGGGGCGGCTTGGTGCCATGTATATAATACACTCCGAGCAAGTGTTATTATAGCATGGCCCGGCCAAAAACACAAGTAGAAAGGCAAGGGCTATTTTTGCGCCCTTTTTAGGTGCTGCTATAATGAAAAAGAAAGAACCGAAAAAACCGGCGGCCGCTGCTCTGTCTGTGGCCGATCTGGAAAACGTGGCCGACCTGTATATCCGGGTATCAACGGCGGAACAAGCCGAAGAAGGCTTTAGCGTAGAAGAACAAGAGACCAGGCTCCGCTCCTATTGTGAAGCCTACGGGTATATTATAAATGCGGTCCATGTAGATCCTGGGTACTCTGGCGCAACGCTGGAGCGACCGGGAATAAAGGAAGTTATAAAGGACGTCCGGGCGGGCCGCTGCAATAAAATTATTGTCTGGAAGCTGGACCGGCTCTCAAGGTCTCAGAAGGATACGCTTATCTTGCTGGAAGACGTCTTTTTAGAAAATAGCTGTGACTTCGTGTCGCTTATGGAAAGTTTCGATACGTCTACGCCCTTCGGCCGCTGCGTGGTCGGCATCCTGGCGGCCTTCGCTCAAATGGAAAGGGAAAATATCAAGGCCCGGACTATGATGGGGAAGCAAGCGGGCCTTAAAGACGGAAATTATTATAGCGGCCGGACTCCGCTTGGCTATAAATACGAACGCCAGTCAAATGGTAAGCGGGCGCTTGTCGTGGATCCGCTCCCTGCTCAAGCTATAAAAGAAATGTACCGGCTTTATAGCTCCGGCCGTAGTATGTCGGAGATAGGAAACTTTATACAGGAAAAGTACGGGCTTTTTCTCAATCTCGGAAGGACGGAAGCCTGCGGCGCTGTCTCCCGGACTCTGCAAAATCCGTTATACTGTGGCCGGGTGCGCTACGGCTCCCAGGAATATGAAGGCAAGCACGAAGCCCTTGTAACGCCGGAAGAATGGCAAGCGGTAAACAATACTATACAAAGTAACCGGAAGGAATATAACAGGCAATATGTGAAGTCAGACGGCCTCCTCTCCGGCATGATCTTCTGTGGCTGCTGTGGTGCCCGGATGTCTATCTGCAAAATAGGCGGCAAAGGCGGAAAACGAATAAAAAAATATGTCTGCTATTCCGTAAGCAAGGCCAGCGCGGCTATGGTAAAGGATCCGAACTGTACAAACCGGCGCGGCTATTTCCCTATAACTGAACTGGACGGGATCGTGCTGGAAGAAATAAGAAAACTTACCCTTGATCCTGCTGCCCTGGATTCCCTTATCTCTCAAAGCAAAACGGAACCGGAACCGGCGCAGGAACTTTTTGCCGACCGTATGTCCGAACTGGAAAAGCAAGCCGCCCGGCTCCTTAACCTATATCAAGCTGGCGTTGTGGAAATAGAAGAAATACAGGAACGCCTGGGCGCAATCAAGGAAGAACGCGCCAAACTGCAGCGTACTATGGAAGAACTGGAACCGCCGGGCAAAATGTCAAAGGCTGCGGCCGTCGAGTGCCTGGATTCCTTTGCCGGTATTTTGGAAAACGGGGATAACGAAGCGCTTTACAATCTGGCGCATAGCTTAATAGAAAAGGTTGTTGTATATAAAAAGGACGTCGCCATCCACTGGAAATTCTGTTGAATTTCCGGGCTTTTGGCGTGAGTACAAAATAGTTTTATACCTCTTG
>JAMPIG010000011.1 GCA_023662875.1 Roseburia sp.
CATAAATACTGGGGTTGTGGGTGCTTTTCACCCACTATTACCCCTGAAGAGCCTTTTTATCCCGCATTTCTTCGCGCAGCCTGTCCAGTGCGGCATCCCTCTGGCGTTCTACTTCAAGAACCCGCTGCTCAAGGCGTGCGATTTCTTTGCGCAGGGCAAATTTTCCGGCATCCGCTTCCCTATAAACATCATCAAAGATTTCAGACCATATTTTCCGGACACTGACCGTCTGCGCATGGGCCTTCCCAAGCTCCTCTTCCAGCCTGCGGATTTTAGCATTCTGCTCACGGAAAATGGCTTTAAACTGTTCCTGCATCCGCACATACTTTTCTCCGGACTCAAAAGCTTTCACTTTATCTTCTGCAGTTTTTAGTCTTTTTCTTAATACGTCCGCATCAAACGATCCAATGGGCATGTCAGCCTCCCGTTCAGTCATTTCTTAGTTCTTCAATCTGTTTCTTTAAGGATTCGATAAGTGTTTCCTGGGCTTTATACTTTTTCAGAAGCTTTTCATACATTTTTTTATAATCGGCGCTATCCATGGTCGTTGTCCTGCATTTCTTGTTCCGTCCATCTGTCGGGACGATCTCCCCGGTTTCCGGATCGACTCTTCCAATAAGTTTTCTCTTTGCCCGGGTCATCTTTTTCTCCGGATCCCAGTAAGAATGAGATTCGTAGGCATAAGTGATACCAGAACGCTTGTCGTATTGCTTAATGATTGCCATGATAATCCTCCTTCAAATATGGTTACGAATATATTATATCACATAACCACATAGAACGCAATAGGAAATGCCAAAAAGAATTGAAAATTCAACATTTTTTGGCATTTCCATACCTTGATTTATATGGTTATGAAAATTCAGAAATCAAAAAATCCTAATCGGTTAGACCATGAATTGTAACACCTCCGACAAATATTCGCGTCAAAAAAAGAAATAGATATTGACATTCCGTAAAAGGAAGTGTTATACTACACATGTATTCTAAATGAAAGTCATTGAACTCACATATTTTTGTAAGTCATTACGGCTTTGATGATGGTTTACAAAAATATGTGATTTTTTTGTCCTCCGTTTTAGAATTACAATTATATTTAAATTTTTAAGGAGGTACCAGAATGAATAACGGTACAGTAAAATGGTTCAACGCACAGAAGGGTTACGGTTTCATCACCAACGATGCTACCGGCGAGGAGGTATTCGTACACTTCTCCGCGATCAACGCCGAGGGCTTCAAGTCCCTTGAAGAAGGCCAGAAGGTTACCTTCGACACCGAGTGCGATCCTCAGAACAGCAGCAAGATTCGCGCTACCAACGTTACTGTTGTAGCATAAACGCGTCTGAATTGAATCATGAGAGCGGTTTCATCCGCTGAAAAAGCGTGGCTTTCAGGCCACGCTTTTTTACGATGGAACAAATACTTTCTTTTATTCTTGCAAGAATCTATCTTTTTGATATAAATCTTTTAACACTTATCAACCCTTCCGTCAACGAATTTTTCCATACGCATCCGCAACGCGCTGACAATGAAACCTACCATTTTCCCATCCTCCGGCTTCGGAAGCGCCTTCGTCCTACACCAGAGAGCGATAAATCCCTTCGATATCCTCCGCGTTCAGCTCCTTCCTGGTATTGGCAGGCGAACCGGACGCCAGGGCGTCCTGCGTCATCTTCGGGATCTTCTCCAGAAAAGCCTCCCTGTCGATGCCGTACTCCACCGGAGTCGGGATATGACAGGACTCGCAAAGCTCCCGGCAGGCGCGGATAAACTTCTCCGCCGCCTCAAGATCGGCTTCCGCCGCTTCTGCGACGCCGATTGCCCTTCCCAGGTCGGCAAACCGATCCGCCGCCGCCCGGTACACATAGGCAAAGCAAGCGGGCAGCAGCATGGCGTTGCTGACGCCGTGAGGCACATGGAACAGCGCGCCGATGGGGCGGCTCATCCCGTGAATCACCGTGACGGAAGCGTTGTTGAAGGCGATTCCCGCCTCCAGGGCCGCAAGGCTCATCTGCATCCTGGCCTCCGCAGCCGTTACTCCGGCTCCGTCCGAATCCTTTCCCCCGCCCGCCGCCGAATAGCAGACCGGCAGATACCGGAAGATCCGCTTCACCGCGCTGAGGGCCAGGGTATCGGTCATGGGCTGGGCCTTCCGGGAGGTGTAGGCCTCCGCCGCATGGCAGAGGGCGTCCAGCCCGGTAGCGGCGGTCACGGAAGGCGGCGCGGTCACAGTAAATCTGGGATCGTCCACCGCGATATCCGGTATCAGATTCTTCCCCTTTAACAGCATCTTAATATCGGCCTCCGTGTTGGTGATGATCGTAAACTGCGTTGCCTCGGAGCCCGTTCCGCTGGTGGTCGGGATCGCGGTCATGGGCGGCAGAACGCTCTTGATTTCCTTCCCGTACCAGTCGTTAATGGAACCGCCGTTCACCGCCACAACGCCGATCGCCTTCATGGTATCGATGGGCGAGCCGCCCCCCACGGCGATCAAAAAGTCGCAGCTCTCCTTCTCCCATACTTCTCTTCCGGCCTCCACCATCCGGTCGGTAGGCTCCCCCGTCACGCCGTCGAAAACCGCGTATCCGACGCCGGACTGCTCCAGAATTTTCGTCACAATCTCCACATTCCCCAGCTTTACCATCGCGGGATCCGTCACAATCAAAGCCCTGCTGCCGCAGGCTGTCAGCGAGGGAGCCGCCTGCTCCAGCGCGCCCTCCCCGTAAAAAATCTGTTTCGGCATAATAAACTGATAAGCCATATTCTTATCCTCCTCCGTTCAAACTTTTACCGGCCTGTGTTCCTCCACGGATTTCTTCGCCGCCAGACCGATCTTGACAGCCTGCATCCCCGCGTGAATGCCGACGGGAACCTCCCCGTCCTCCTCGCAGGCCTTTACAAACTGCCGCATCTCCTCGGAGAAGGATTCCATGTATCTTTCCAGGAAGAAGAAAAGAGGCTTCTCCCCGGTGACTCCGTTTTCATTGGAAATCACTACCGTGGAAAGGGTGTCGTTAGAGGTAGCCGCCATCCCCTTGGAGCCGAACAGCTCCGCCCTCTGGTCGTAGCCGTAGGCAGCCCGTCTGGAATTGTCGATCACAGCCAGAGCGCCGTTTTTCATCTTCATGGTGATGATCGCGGTATCCACATCCCCCTGCTCTCCGATGGCCGGATCCACCAGCACGGCGGACTGTACATAAACCTCCTCCACATCGCTGTTTGTCAGGAAGCATGCCATGTCAAAGTCATGGATCGTCATATCCAGGAACATTCCGCCGGACACCTTGATATAAGCGGGATTGGGGGGCTCGGGATCCCTTGAGGTAATCTTCAGGATATGCGCCTCCCCGATCTTTCCCTCGTCGTAAGCCTTTCGGATCGCCGCGAAATTGTGGTCGAAGCGGCGGTTAAAGCCCACTTGAAACTTGCAGCCTGGGTGCGCCTTCAGGGTCTCCTCCACCGCCTGGATGCGATCCAGGGCGTGATCCACCGGCTTTTCGCAGAAGACATGCTTCCCAGCCTCGATGGCCTCGATGGAGATAGATGCGTGTGTGTCTGTGGAAGAGCAGACCAGAACCGCGTCGATCTCCGGATCCGCCAGAATCTCCTTATAATCCTTGCAGACCTTCTCCACCCCCATGCTGCGGACAAAGCTCTCCGTCTCCTCGTTCATAAAGGGATCCGCCACCGCCTTCACACAGGCGTTTTTCACATGGTAAGTGATGGACTGTAAATGTACCTTTCCGATGCGCCCCGCACCGATAATGCCGATATTGATCATTTTCTTTCCTCCGTTCCGCCGCTTGTCACGCGGCTCCTGTCATAATTTAATTTTTCGGAAAAACGTTCTCACCGCTATTTCCCAAAAATTTCACATTGCAAAAACCAGATGGCTTTCGCTCATATTCAAAGTCAACAACTCCGCTGCAAAGCGCATTGCGTCCTTCGGACGTTATGGTGTGTGACGCAGCATTCACCAAATGTCCGCTTCGCGTCCGCTTGCCATGTGTCCGAAAAATACGTTTTGCCCGCGGGAACCGATCGAAGTCTGCGGTTCTCCCGCTGCGTCCTTACCTGCCGGAAGGAACCGGCTGCTGCCCGAGTCCGTACCGTTCCAGCGTCTCCGAAGCGTTAAACAGCTTTAAGGACGCGTCCGTCATTTCCTGCATGTAATCGCCGTCGCCCATGGTCGCAAAGAAGAGGACGTCCTCTCTCTCGAAGCCGTGTTTCCGGAAAACTTTCTCCGGGATCTGTTCCAGGCTGCCCTTTAACACGGCGAGCAGCGTTTGGGCAAAGTCCCACTTTTCATCCGACGGATTGCAAAAGTCGATTTCCGGGCAGGATTCCACAACCTCCACCAGCGGCCGATAGAGAAAAGCCGGATTCGACGCATTCTTCCAGGCATAATATTCCTTTAAGCTTTTGCCGTAATCCCAGGTCAGGTAAAACCCGTAAAAGTCGTCCGTGGTGATAAAACCGATTATACAGTCGGATTTCCCCTCCGCCCCCTTCAAGATGCCGGCAATTTCCTTCGGCAGCCGCCTGGAGCATTTCTGACTGAATTTTTTAAATTTTGTAATATCCATGCTTGTATCCTCTTCCCGCTTCATAAGATGGTATGTAAACACCCTCTTTGGCCTCCATTTAATACTTGCCTTTCAACAAGTGGCCGACCGATCTGACATCAGAAGACTTTCTTCCAAAGCCCCTCCCAATTTCCCTCCGAAAATCCGAACCTCTTACAACCCAGCCTTCTCCGCAATATACTTCCGCGCCCGAATCGCGTACTCCAGAGGATTCGCCACCGCCGGATCCTGCTCCGCCTCCACCAGCACATATCCCTCGTAGCCGCTTTCCGCCAGGATATCAAAGATCGGCTCGAAATCCAGGCTGCCGTCCCCGGGTACGGTAAAGGTTCCCATCCGCACGCCCTGCAGGAAGCTTAAGTTCTCCGCCTTTACCTTCGCCACCACCTCGGGACGGATGTCCTTCAGATGTACATGTCGGGTTCTGTCCGCGTACTTTTTCAGCACCGCCAGATAGTCCTCCCCGCAGTAAGCCAGATGGCCGCTGTCGAACAAAAGCCCTACCAGCTCCGGATCCGTGTTCTCCATCATCCGGTCGATCTCCGCCGCCGTCTGGACGACCGTTCCCATGTGATGGTGGAAGGTCAGGGCGATTCCCATCTCCTTCGCCGCCTTCCCCAGCCGGTTTAAGCCGGAGCAGAGAAGCTCCCACTCCTGATCGTTCATCACATACTTATCCCGGAAAATAGCCTTGTCCGTGCCCTGGATGGAATGGCCCTGTTCGGAGACGCCGACAACCTTGGCCCCCATCTCCTTTAAAAACGTGATGTGCTCGATGAATCCTTTTTCCGTCTCCTCATAGGGAGCCGTCGTGAGGAAGGTGGAGTACCAGGCGTTGCAGATCTGCATTCCCCGCAGCTTTAACGCCTTTTTCAGCACCGCCGTGTCCTTCGGATACTTGTTGCCCACCTCGCAGCCGGTAAAGCCCGCCAGCGCCATCTCGGACACGCACTGCTCAAAGGTGTTTTCCGCCCCCAGATCGGGCATATCGTCGTTGGTCCACGCGATGGGCGCGATTCCCAATTTTACCTTACTCTTGTCTAGCATTAATATTTCCTCGCCTTCTCCAGATTTTTTTCTTTCCCTTCATAAGCGGCGCGAACCGCCTCGCTCTCGGAGGTTCCCGCCACGCCCACATGCCACCAGGCCCCGTATCCGTCGGTCATGGTCTTCGGCAGCACCTTGATATCAAGCAGCGTGGAAACCGTCTGCTTCCTGCTGTCCTCCAAAGCCGCGTCCAACTCCTCCATGGTCGTCACCCGGTAGGTTTTGACCCCGTAGCCCGCAGCGCAGGCCGCAAAGTCGATGGGGATCAGATCGCCCAGAAGCTTTCCCTCCTGATCCCGGTAACGGAACTCCGTGGCCAGGTTGCTCACCCCGTTTGACATCTCCAGATTGTTGATGCAGCCGAAGCCGCTGTTGTCGAAGAGCATCACGTTGATTTTCCTGTGCTCCTGGATCGACGTCACCAGCTCCGAGTGCAGCATGAGATAGCTTCCGTCTCCGCACATGGCGTAGACCTCCCTGTCCGGCTCCGCCAGCTTGGAGCCGAGGGCCCCGGCAATCTCGTAGCCCATGCAGGAGTAGCCGTACTCCATGTTGTAGGAATACCGGCTGTCGGAGGTCCACATCCGCTGCAGATCCCCGGGCAGGGAACCCGCCGCTCCCACGCAGATCGCATCCTCCGGAATCTTTTCCCGGATCCTCGCCACAACCGCCGTCTGGGTCAGGCTGCTGCCCGTCATCTCCCGGAACTCCGGGATGGTTCTGGGATCCCCCGCGCCGATCAGAGGCTTGAAGTCCTCGCTCCAGTGGTAAGACGCCAAGAAGGCCATCTCCTTTTCCCAGCCCTCCTTCGCCCGTTTCACCTCGTCCGTATATCCGGAGCGATACCCGGCTGCCCGAAGAAGCTCTCCCAGACCTTCGACGGCAAGCCTGGCGTCCGCCACCACCTTTACGGCCCCCAGCTTGCAGGCGTCAAAGCGGGAGGTGTTAACCGTCAGCATCCTGACGTCCTCCCGGAACAGGGATTTGGAGGCGGTGGTAAAATCCGAAAACCGGGTGCCGATGCCCAGCACAACGTCCGCTTCCCGGGCGATATCGTTCCCCGCGCTGTTGCCTGTGACGCCTAAGCCCCCTAAATTGTACGGATGCGAGGACAGGCAGGCCGTCTTGCCGCTCTGGGTCTCCGCAAAGGGAATCCCAAACTCCTCGCAGAAGCGCTCCAGCGCCTCTCCGGCCTCGGAATACCGCACCCCGCCGCCGCAGATTACCAGCGGCTTCTTCGCTCCTTTTAAGAGCTCCGCCACATCCTCCAGTTCTTCCTTCGCAGGCACAACCCGCGTGATCCGATGCACCCGCTTCCTGAAAAATTCCTCCGGGAAGTCGTAGCACTCCCCCTCCACATCCTGAGGCAGGCTGATACATACCGCCCCGGTCTCCGCCGTGTCCGTCAGCACCCGCATGGCGTTGATCATGGCGGACATCAGCTGCTCGGGCCTCGCGATCCTGTCCCAATACCGGCACACCGCCCGGTACGCGTCGTTGGTCGTGATCGACAGGGAATCCGCCTGCTCAAACTGCTGCAGCACCGGATCCGGCTGCCTGGTAGAAAAGGTATCCGCCGGGAAGAGCAGCAGCGGCACATGATTCACCGTCGCCGTGGCCGCCGCCGTGATCATGTTCGCCGCCCCGGGCCCGATGGACGAGGAACAGGCGATGATCCTTCTCCTGTTATTCTGCTTGGCAAAGGCCGTGGCCGCGTGGGCCATCCCCTGCTCGTTTTTGCCCTGATAGACCTTCAAGCCTCCGGCGCAGTGATCCAGGGCTTCCCCCAGCCCGCAGACAATCCCGTGGCCGAAGATGGTGAAAATTCCCTCCACAAACTTGTTTTCTTTCCCGTCAAAGGACACATACTGGTTATCCAGGAACCGGACCAGCGCCTGTGCCGTCGTCATGTATGCCATTCTCAAACCGCCTTTCTATTTGAATTTTTTTAACCTTGCGCCGTTATACGCCATACTTTGTCCTCATTTCCGCCAAAGCCGTTCTGGCATCTTTGACCTGTCCGTTTTCGATTTGCTGTTCTGACAGTTCAATATCTCTGTATGCGGAAAGCCACAGCGTTTTTTCCAGCATAATAAAATCTTCATTTCTCCACTTTTCTATAAAGCCAAGCTGCTCAAACAACCCGATGGCCGGGTTATCTCTGGCAATATTATCACAGACCGCGGAGATTCCCTGTCTCCTCGCCTCGTCGAGCAAAAGCAGCAGCCCGCTTCTGCCAAATCCTCTGCCCCTGTAACAATGCCGGATGATAATATTGCAAATGTAGCATTGAAATTCTTCGTCAAAGTGGAATGCGATTTCACCAACCGCGGCATTGTCCTCCATGGAATATAAGTACCTGTAAAAGCGTCTTTCGGGATGCTCCACCCAATACTCATACCAATGATCCCAACGTTCGGGTGAAAAGTCAATCGTCCCGCCCCATTTTGCGTTGTACGACATGGTTTCCTCATCGGCCAGCAGTTCCTGTCGGAAGGTAAGCTCTTCCCGCTTTGGCTTTACCAGCTTGATCATAGTTCAGTCTCCTGTTAATAGTCCGAATGGTCCAGCCAGTCGTGGGCCGGTTCCACAATCCGCGTCTTGCGCCAGGGGTCTCCCTCCAGATGCCGGATCAGCCAGACGTAATACATCCGGTATCCCGGGGCCGCCGCCTGCTGGTGGGCGTGCATGGGAGTGATGGCCAGGCAGCCCTGATCCTCCACCCGGAAGCACTCCTCCCCCACAAAGCCCACGCCGAAGCCCTGGGGCTTGTCAAACTCGTAGTAATACAGCTCCGGCTGGGGATGATAGTGCGGCGGATAGCTGGACCAGCAGCCCGGCTTATGGAAGACCTCCCCCATCACCAGATTGGAGTAAGGCGCGTTTTCATAATCAAAGACCGTCAGCACCTGCCGATGCGCCGTACCCTCCCACTGGGTTTTGCCAAACTCCTGCAGGGTACACATTTCCGGCGTATAAAACACCGTGTCGAACTCTCTTTCGTTCGTGGTCTGCTGGATCAGCACCCGGCTGTCCTCTCCCGCCGTGATCGTGATTTCCTTTCCCCGGCAGCAGTGCAGGACGTAAGACTTATCCAGAAAGACGCTACGCCTCTCCGCACTCTTTTCTTTTCCCTCGAAGCCGAAAACCACCTTCCCGGCCAGCAGCATCACCGCCGTCTCCTTCTCCGGTGCCAGAATCGCAAGCCGCTGCCCGGCGGACAGCTTCTGCACCCGCACATCCATCAGCATCTGGCTGTTTTTCCCCTGGCCGCCCTCGCCGTTTTCCTCGCAGAGAATTTTTTCTCCCTTTTCGTTAAATTCCGGATTTTCGTACATGTCCGATCTCCTTTCCTTTTTTCGTCCGAGAAGCACGCCTTACCCGGTTTTTTTCTTCTGCCTCGGACTCATTCCCTCCGGCTCACCTGCCGCCCCGGACGCCTTCCCCCGGCTCATCTGCCGCCTCGGACGCCTTCCCCCGGCTCATCCTGCAGGCGCGTCCGTCACGCCCGCGCCACCATCTCGCCGTACTTCTCCTTCTCCTCCCGGATAAACCGCTCCACTTCCTCCAGCGTCGGCATGGCCGCCGAGCAGCTGTGGGCGGAAATCAGCATGGAGGCCGACGCGGAACCGTACTCCAGCGCCTGCGGCACGCTGCAGCCGTCGATCAAAGCCCGGATAAAGGAGGAAGCATACCCGTCCCCGCCGCCGAAGCCCTTCAGGGCGTTCGTGGGAAAAGGCTTTACCGCGTAATGATTCCCGTCGCAGGTATAAGCGGTGGAGCCCTCCTTGCCGTGCTTGATCACTACAATCTTACAACCGTAGGACTGCCAGTATTTTGCGCTCCTGCCGTCCCTGGAAGAACCGGCTTCCGACTGGTTCCCTTCCATGGAATTGCCCTCCGCAAAATCAGCTTTCGAAGAATCCCCCTCCCCGGAAAGCCCGGTCAGCCGCTCCGTCAGGTCGAACTCCTCCCGGGAACCTAAGATCAGATCGCTCTCCTTTGCCACCGTGGAATAATAAATCGATATCTCGTCCGGGTTTTTCCAGGTGTACGCCCGATAATCGATGTCAAAGATCACCGCGACCCCGTTCTTTTTCGCCAGCATCACGGCCTTCAGCGCCGCCTCCCTGGACGGGCTGGCCGCCAGCGCCGTCCCGGAAATTAACAGCGCCTTCGCCTTTTTGATATACTCCTCGTCCACATTCTCCGGCTCCAGCATCAGATCCGCCACGCCGTCCCGGTACATCAGAATCCGGCTCTCCGAGGGACTTAAGATCTCCGTGAAGGTCAGCCCCAGATTCTCGCCGTTTTTACAGCGGGTAATGTGGCTGGTATCAATTCCCTCCTTCTCGAAATAGTGCGTCACATAATCTCCGAACTGATCGTCGGACACCCTGGCGATAAACCCGACCTTCTTCCCCAGCCGCGCCATCCCCACCGCGATATTGGCGGGAGAGCCGCCCAGATACTTGTTGAAATTGCTGCTCTCCTCCAAAGGGCGGTTCAAATCCACCGGGTTAAAATCGATGGCCACCCTGCCCAGCAAAATCAAATCGTACTCCTTTGCCGGATCAAACGTAATATACTGCATCGTACCACTCCTTTCCTTGCTGTCCCTTTTCATTTCCTGTTTTATTTCATTTCCCTGTTTCACTTCAGCACCCTGACGCGCATACCAATCAAAATTTGCCCTATGATGACAGACCGGCAGGTCTGGCATTGGAAGCTTACCTCCAAACTTGCATCCTCTGCTTTTCTGCAAATCGAAGCCGCGTTACCAAAATCCGAACGGAAGCACCGCTTTCATGACGATAGCGAAAGCAACGGCAATTCCCAACGCGGCTATGGTTTCTTTCGCGGATTTATGTAAAACAAATATTCCAAACAGCAGCATCAGGACGTTAAGCCATGACCTGATATCGATATAAAACATCCCATACGCGAAAGCGGTGTTCAGCAGAACACCCAAAATGCCCGAGGAAAGAATAAGGGCAATGAAGCCTGTCCCCTTTGCATACCAGCTTAAAAAGGCGAGAAAAGGGGATGCGATTGTAAAGGCAATCCAAATGAAAGCATAGCTTTTTGGAAAGAACCCCGCCACAAAATTACTGTACAGGTAATAACTTGCCACAAATCCCGAAAAAAAGAAAAAGACATTGACGGCAGCCCCGACAGGGGTATGGCTATATACTGATATGCAGACCGCGATAACAATCCACGGCGCAAATCCGCCTAAAAAATTATGAAAATCCAGGGTGTCGTCAATCACCTGCAGCAACGCCGGAAGCTCTGCCTGCCGATAGTCCAAATATTTCGAAAACAATCCCATACCGATTCCAAAAAGCAAAATGCCTATCGTAATAAGGGCCTGCCTTTTGATGGAATCTGATTTTTGAGGCACCCGTATTTTATCTAAAAAAACCATCTGCAAATCTCCTGCTAACTGCAAATAAACATCCCGTATTCCTTTGGTACTTTCAAAATTCCGTCCGTCCTGTTTTGCTCTAAAGCTTTTTTAATAACGTCCCTCTTTATATTTGAAACTTCTGTCATGCCGGTAAGAGAATACAGGTAATCCAACATATCATCTATGTCTGTGACCTCCAGCGAGTCAATGTATTCCATCCTCTCTACGGACGAAAAATATGGAGCAAGTATTTGCTTCCCGTTTTGAAGCGTAAAATTTTTATTTACTCTGTCTTCTACTCCATACGGCTTTAGTAAACCGGCGATAAAATGCATCATGCCATGCTCTCCGTAAGTAGCGCAGTAAAATCTTCCGCTTTCTTTCAAAACCCTTTTGACCTCAGACAGCCCCTTCCCCAGATCAGGAACATGATACAACATCATATTGGCGATCACAATGTCGAAGCTGTCCGTTTCAAACGGGATTTCCTGAATATCGACAACCTGATATGTGACATTGGGAAAATCCCCTATCTTACTGTGCGCGGTTTGAATCATTCCTTCCGAGAAATCCGACAGCACAAGCTCTGCACATTTCGTTATCAGCTCAGACTTTCCCGTCCACATGTCACCCGTACCGCAGCCGAGTTCCAATATCCTCATACCATTCGTTATCTGATAATTGGATACAATCCAGTTTCCGAATCCCTGCTTATTAACAGAGTATTTATCATGAATAGAAATTCTTGTATTCAGATTTGCCGAATTTTTGTATTGCTCTTGAACGATATTCTTATCATTGATTACGCACATATGCTACCCCTGAAAAGTTGTCTCTGAGTTCCTGTTTAGCAGATAGCAAATTTATAAATACCTGTCATAACAAAACAAGACGCTGCAATAAACATCTGCACAAATTCTTCCCGATATGGATATTCCATTAGCCCAAGAACATAAAGCAGGGTCAAAATACCGAGAAAGACAAAATACCATGCTTTAATGGCTCTTTTTCTAATGCCTGCAATCCCGCAAAATCCACAAACAATGGTGATGATTCCGCGAAATGCCCCCGAGAAATAGTTAAGAACCAACGTCCCCACTGTTAGTGAAACCTCCGCCTGATTTCTTAAATCTTCCGTAAGATATAAGTACTCATTTGTAGCATCAATTCCCGCAACAACGCCGTATATTCCTGAACAGACGAGCAAGAGGAACCACACTATTGCACAATTCTGAATTTTCTTCATATTTCACAGCACCCCTTTAAAACCTCGATTTGTCCTGGCCAGCCTCTGAAAACCCTTTGCTTTCAAGCCCTCTCAATTCCTCCTCTAATACGTCGGCAAAATCCTGAATTGGGCCGGAAAGTGATTCCGCATAATCGAGGGTTTGTTGATTATCCTTATACTCTAACGGAGCTTTGCGAACCTGCAGGGCAGCTTTAAGTACATCGGGAACCGGACACAAATTGTTTTCCAGAGCCCATTCAGCCGCTGCGGTTTTCGCAATAATTTTTCCGGTGCGCAGGGTGTACAGGCACCGCGCAATATCCAACAACCAGCCGAATGAGTACAAGCTGCGTTCCGTCTCCTGTGCATATTTTCGGATGCTTTCATAATGATGTTTTATATCGGCATACAAATCGTTGAAATTCGGCGCTTTCAACCGACTGCGGATGTCGCCGCCATATAGCAAAGTGCCTCTCTCCATCAGTTCTGCCATACAAAAACTGTCAAACCGATAGGTATCGGTAATTCTTTCGCCGCCGGTTCCCCAATAGACCACCCGGTCGGAGGATCCCGATCGAAAAGCATCCAGCGTCAGCATTCCGCCCTCAAACGATCGATAATATAGATTGTCAGGTTCTGCTTCAAGCATTGTCTGGCGAAGCTTTACAAGCCTTTGTGCCTGTTCCTCAGATATCTGCCTGTCCGTTAAGACAAGAATATCAATATCGCTCCACCCCAGTCTGAAATCATCCAGCACCGAGGATCCATACAAATAAACGGACGGTTTACAGTCTGATAAAATGCCGCTGATTTCATGGGTCATCTTGTTTATGGCCTTCTGACGCTCGCTCACAATACCTTCCTCACTTTTCCGGATCCAGCCCGCCGCAGATTTTTTCCTTCCGCTCCGTCAGCCGCTCCACGATCATACGGTCCAACTGCCCGTAAGGCATCAGCAGCTCCTCCGCAGTCCGTCCGTCGGGACTTTTCTCCGTAAATTCCCAGCTGGGACGGAACGCATAATGCTCGCGCAGATACGCCTCCACCTTCCGATCCGTCTCCTCGTCCGTACTCAGCCGTCCCGCGAACAGATCCATGACCAGGAACCCTGCCGCTCCCGCCGCCTCCAGGCAGCACCGATCCCGCTCCAGAACCAGCTGAAAATACTCCGGCGACGCCAGCACCGCGTGCTTTCCCGGCTGCACATAAAGCACCGGATGACTGCCCTCGTATTCTGTTACGCCCTCGATCCTGCTGTTTAAAAACTTTCCGTGAAAGCTGCTCTCCACGCCGACGATCCGCTCTTCCCCGTCCAGGTACACAAAAGCGTGCTCCAGATCGTAGAGATGCTGGATGTCATAATCGTAATAGAGGGCGTATTCGATGGCCGTCCCTCCCGGAGGCGCTTCGATCACCCGGCGGCAGGAGGGGCTTTTTGCAGCCGCTTTATAAATCGTATACCCGATCCCCTGCATGGGGAAGGGCTCCTTTTTATCATACCGAAAATGCGGAACAAAGGTTTCCGCCAGCCTTTTGTCATTCATCTCTTTCGTCATACTTTTTTCTTCTGTCATGCGCTATCTCCCTCTCAGCTTTCCTGTCTTTTCGCCTTCGCCTGCGGCACATATAATAGAAATCACTTCGTAATTTCTATTATCCAAATTCTATAATAGAAATCACTTCGTAATTTCGGTGTGCGCGCACCCTCTTACGGGCTTGGAAAACTTATCCCTTTTCGGAAATATGTTCCCACTGCTGTTTCCCAAAATTTTCATGAATAATTTTACATTTCTTGATTTTCTACGCAGCTCTACAAACCGGGATTTGTACGATTACCATTCCACTTCTATCGCACATTTATCTGCACCAGTTTTTATACTTTTAAGCAATGTAACTTTTACGTCTTTCCCGAATACTTTACTGAAAATTCCTTCTGCATTACCTAAAGTGCAGTAACACCATGTTTTTGATAATTCCTGTGGAATCCTTTTTACACAGGCGCAATAGCATTCAGGATAGCAAAATAAAATCCTGTTATCAGACAAATATTCCAGGAAAGCAAATGTCTCATTCTGATTAAACATATTCACAAACTCTTCAATACTGTTTGCTCTGTTTAAATATTTTAGAAGCTTGTCGGCGATTGATTTTCCGTCATTACATCTACAGCCTTTTCTAATTCTAATAATAGTATCTATATCAAAATGTTCTTCAAGATAACTGCACACATTTTTTGCCCATTCATATTTCTTTTCAATGCTTGCACTTTTGGACAATGGATATTTTTTCTCAAAATCTTCGGCTGTTTCATGTCCCGAATTTCTTTGCAAACTGTCAATTAAACGAACGGAATGTGCATTATCGTTTTTAGCCATAGTATCTGTCCTCCAAAAATTCCAAATTGTATGTGCGACTCAGAAGAAAATGCAAGAAAATTATTTGTAATACGTTCGCGCCAAAAAATCATTTACAACACATTCCATGGATTTTTGCAGCAGTTCCCCAAGGAGTTGACGCGGCTGCTCTCTATCTGCAAGCTGTGCGGTCTTACATTGACATGGACGGTTTGCCCAGGCACTGCCAAGCTGCATAAAGGAAGTTACCTTTGTCACGATTTTTCTATTTGAGTGGTACTTAATTCCGAAAAGGGAGAAAATCTTTGCACGCTTCACAGCTTCATCATCGACCTCTTATCCCGAATCTCGATTACATGATCAAAGGCGGTATAATCCGTAAAATACAGGGTGGCGGCTCTGGGAGTCTTCGCTTCGCTGTCCTCCTTGCCCTCGGTGAAATGATGCTCGCCAAAGCCCGGGCCCACGATCAGGGCGTCCCGGCCGTTCCCTACCTCCGCATAACCCTTCTTCAAAACGATGACCTCGCTGCCGGTAAGAGGCATCTCCACCGATTCACCAGTCAGGAAATTCACCCCCGTAAAGGCCAGCTCGAGCCGCCAGGGCGCGCCCTCCACGCCGGAGGTCTTCACCCGGATATCCACGCCGTTTTCCGCCTCCTTTACCCAGACGTCGATCTGCATATCCGGCCCCAGCTTTTTCTCCCGGGAGGCGTTATCCATCTTCCACCAGTCGCTGGTCTCCGGCTTCTCCTCAAAGGGAAGATAATACCACCCCCGCATGGTCTGGGAAAGATGATATTCCCCTTCGGAGAGCCGCTCCATCTTCTCGCTCTTAAAGGCCCGGTGCTCGCAAAAGCTCCCCGCCACCTTCATCTCCAGCTTGACCGTCCCGTTATGGAAATAAAAGAAATTGGACTTCCCGTTCATCACCGTATAAGTGTACCGGCCCCTCTGGGCTCTGGCAATCCCGGACTCCGGATAATAACGGCCAAAGTCCGGCCGCTTATAGCTGCCCTCTACCTCCAGCGTCCTGTACTCCGGATGCAGCATAAACCAGATCAGGAAATCCGGCGAAGTAATCTGCCGCCTCTCGATGATCTCAAAGAGCGTGTTGCACATCTGCAAAAGCTCCGGAATATCATACTTCAGTCCCATCTTCAGATATTCCAGATAATAATCCTTGGGGTACATCAGCCGATCCTTGTCAAAGCGGGTGGAATTTGCCGTAAACACACTGTCGTCCGGCTCCCAATAGGTCAGCATCATCCGCAGATTGCGGACGGCGTTCTGATCGTAAGTATCGTCCCCCGTGGCCTCCGAGAGCAGGATCATCGCGTCATTGTTGACCCGGTTGTAATTTCCGGCGGACTTCTCCGCAAACTCCCCGTCCCCGTTACAGTCAATCCCCTCGTTCAGATAAGTAAAGGCGGCCTCCTCCATCTCCTTACTGTCAAACAGCCTGCTGCAGGCCATCAAAAGAGACGCGATCGCCCAGCGGTGATTCGGCGTATGGAACCCGCCCTCCAAAAGCCCGTAAGCCCCCGCCCGGACAATACGCTCCGTCTTCTCCAGAATCTGCCGCTCTCCCTCCGGCAGCTTCTCGCTGCCCGCCCGGCCCGCCAGATACTCGTAGACGGGAAGCAGCTTTTTGATACAGAAGGCCGTATCCGGAGCCGAAAAGAAATTACAGGTGATAAAGTCAAACAGCCCGTTCCCATGCTGCACCCGCATCACATAGTCCAGCCCCAGCAAAATACTCTCCAACACCCGCGCATTATGATAATAAACCGTATCCTGATTACAATAGGCCGCCGCCATACTCGCCGCCCGATAAATCGAGAATTTCGCCTGCACGATCCCCGTCGGATCCGCAAAGCCCCCGTACCTGGGACTAGCCGGATCCAAAATCTGAATCTCCAGCGATTTCACCACCCGATTCTCGGTATCCCGAATTATCCTCTGATAATGCTTCTCCATCTCCGCATCTACTCCTCCTGTTTTCCTTTATTCCGCTGTACCTAGCGCGCCGTCTACCTGCGCCACTTATCGCACCTCGGCGCGCCGCCCCCTGCTGCAATCCAGTCGGCGGGCGGCCTGCGTTCCCGCGAGGACTGTGCCGGACGCCGGTGCTTAGCGAGGTACTTTCGAGCTTAGCATCCGCTGCGTCCGGCCCCCAAGCGCGAGCGTGTCCGAGCGGGAATGCCGACCGTCCGTCGGCGTCACTCGCCGCATCCTCGGCGCGCCGCCCCCTGCTGCAATCCAGCCGACGGACGGCCTGCGTTCCCGCGAGGACTGTGCCGGACGCCGGTGCTTAGCGAGGTACTTTCGAGCTTAGCACCCGCTGCGTCCGGCCCCCAAGCGAGAGCGTGTCCGAGCGGAAATGCTGACCGCCCACCGGCGTCACTCGCCGCATCCTCGGCGCGCCAGCCCCTGCTGCAATCCAGCCGACGGACGGCCTGCGTTCCCGCGAGGACTGTGCCGGACGCCGGTGCTTAGCGAGGTACTTTCGAGCTTAGCACCCGCTGCGTCCGGCCCCCAAGCGAGAGCGTGTCCGAGCGGGAATGCTGACCGCCCGCCGACGTCACCCGCCGCATCCCCGGCGCGCCACCCTGCCTCACCCGCAGTCCAGCATCACCGTCTTAATCTCAAACCCCCGGAAATCCAGGCTCACGCTTCCGTCCCGAATCTCCAGCTCCTCCTGCTTCTCCTCCAACAGATTACAGCTCCAAACCCGCTTCACCGCCTCCGGCAGCGAAAGAACCGTCCTCCCGGCGCACCCCTTCGACTCATAGAGCCGCAGCACCACGCCCTTTTCCTCGTCAAAGGCCAGCTTACAGGTCTCCAGAACCGCGTGTCCGCCCTCCAAGCCGAAGAAGGAAACCTGCTCCTCTACCGCATCCTCTCCATACATGTCGGAACCTGATTTTCCGGCTTCCTTACTGCAACGGTCAGATTCACATCTTCCGGCTTCCCGTTCACAGCTGTCAGCAACACACTCCCCTGCTTTCTGATCACATTCGCCGCTCGCAGCCGTATGCTCCTTCTCCTGACGTCCACTCCGGGCCGTCTCCAAAACCTCCACATTGCACTCGTAAGCTTCCTCGGTTACCCTGCTCTGTACGAAAGGCCCGCTAAAGGGCAGAATCGAATAGGTAAAACGATGCTCTCCCCTGTCCGCCGTCGCGTCCGGAAGCACCGCCGCTTTCAGCAGCGTCAGGGAAAGCCTGCTGTCCTGGGCGGAAATGCCGTATTTGCAGTCGTTGATCAGGGCAAAACCGTTCTCCCCGTCGGTCAGCGCCGCGTATTTATGATGGCTGGTCTCGTACAGATCCCGCTCGTACTGCCGGGATCTGTGGGTAGGCCGTCGGATATAGCCAAACTGAATCTCCTCCAGCACCTCCCTGGTAAATACCGCCGTGGGAAAATCCGCCTTCAAGACCCTGTGCCGCTCCTGCCAGTCCACCCACGTCTCAAAGTCGATCCGGGGACTGTCCTTTCGAAACCGAATCTTCTGCACCGCGGTAAAATAAGCCTCCCGACGCTCCACCGTCACGGTAAGTCCGCCGTCCGGCAGACGCTCCGCCCGGAAAATACAGTCTTCCCCCAGCTCCTCCGGGGTCTGCTCATACATCCGCCCTAACTCCCACGCGTCATATCCGATATTGACATCCCGGTACAGCCGCCATTGGTTCAGGGGCGCTTTTGCGTACTCGAAGCCAGTCCCCTGATCCCGCAGGCTTACGATCCGCCCCTTTTTGTCAATTTTGGCGCAATAATACAGATTCTCGAAGATCAGTCCTTCCGCCTCGAAATTTTCCGTTTCGGATGCTTCCGCCACATCCTCAAAACTTTCGATCTCTGAAACTGCCCCCGCAAGACTCCCTGCTTCAGCCTCCGCACCGTCTGACTCTCCCGCAGTCCCTTCCTCCCGCAGCCGCAGATATCCGCAGGCCGGGAGCGTCAGCCCCTTCGCCCGCCTCTCCCAGCTTAGAGAGTTAAACAGAGCCCTGCCGCCCGCAAGCCTGTTCAAAAGCTCCTCCGCCAGCGTCCGGCTTTCCTTTTCCGCCCGGTTCAGCGCATCCAGAGCCTCCTCGTTCACCCTCTGAATCGAGCTTCCCGGCAGGATGTCGTGAAACTCCTGCAAGAGCAAAAGCTTCCAAAGCTCCTCCAGCTTCTCTAACGTCTCCTTCTCGCCTTCCGTCCGGCCCGCAAGCCGCAGCAGTCCGGCAAGATACTCCGCCTCCCGCAGGGCGTACTCCGCCTTGCGAACACCCCGCTTGATCCTGGCCTGGGAGGTATAGGTGCCCCTGTGCCAGGCAAGGTACAACTCGCCGTAATAAACGTTTCGGATCCTTTTTCCGTCCAGCCTGTCGAAAAAGTCCGCCGGACTCTCCATGGCACACCGGGGCGCTCCCTCCAGATCCCGGCAGCGCTCCGCCGTCTCCGCCATGATCTCCGTGGGGCCGCCGCCCCCGTCCCCGTAGCCGAAGGGAAAGAGGAAGGTATCGATCTCCTGCCGCTGGTTCCGATCCTGCTCCCATCTCACCCGCAGCGCCCCCGGCGTGAAGATCTCGTTGTTTTTCTTGTAAATATGGGACAGGATCCGAGTTCCGTCGATCCCCTCCCACCAGAACAGATTATACGGGAACTGCTCGCACTCCGGGTCGGCCCGCAGCAGCTTCTGGGTTGCAAAATAAGGAACCCGGCAGCCCGCCATAATCTGGGGCAGCGCCCCCGAAAAGCCGAAGGTGTCCGGCAGCCAGGCGACCTTACTGTCTACGCCCAGCTCCCTCTGATACCATCGCTTCCCCAGAACAAACTGCCTGACCAGGCTCTCGCCCCCCGGCAGATTCATATCGCTCTCCACGTAAACCGCGCCCTCCGGCAGAAACTGCCCCTTCCGGACGCCCTCCCTCACCCTGTCGTACAGGTTCGGATACCAGGCCTTCAAGTCCTCCAGCACGGTAGGCGCGCAGAGCAAAAACTTATAATTCGGATAACGCTCCGCCAGCGCCGCCTGGTTGGAATAGGTTCTGGCCGCCTTCCTCCTGGTCTCCTCCAGAGGCCAGAGCCAGGCCAGATCCAGGTGGGACTGGCCGATGATCGTATAATTCGGTACGGTATCCCCGTTCTTTTTTTCCAGAAGAGGCTTCAGGATCTCCCGACCACGACGGACGCTCTCACTGCGCGCAGGCTCATCCGCCTCGAAATCCGCCCGGAGGGTAAACTCCTGCAGCGCTTCCCCGATCTTCATGGTGCGCAGCTCGCTCTCCGGCATAGCCTTCCAGAGTTCATACAGGGTATGATAATCCGCGTAGGCCGCGAACATCTCCTCATCCCAGATTCCGTAATGGCTGCTCTCCACCCGGCACTGCCTCTCCGGCGGCTCCGGAACGGAGATCTGGTCTCTGGTATAAATCCCGCCGTTCTCCAGCCGGACGCCGTGTCCCGCGTAGCACTCCGCGTAAATTTCAAAGAGCTCCCCCGGAACCGCCCGGGCGGTCAGTTCTACCATATTATGCTGCTTATCAATCGATCCCGCCTCCCGGCCGTTTACAAAGACCAGCATCTCCGGCCCTGCGCCCAGATGCAGCAGGATCCGCTTTCCCGCCGCCTCCTGCGGCAGAAGAACCTCTGTCCGGAACCACCCGTACTCCCACTTTCCGCCCCAGAGGCTCCCTTTGGGAAAAGGCCGGAAGGAACGCTCCGCCGCCTCAGCCAGGGACAACTGTTCCCTGGTGACAAACCCGGTCAATTCGATCTCTCCAAGGGACGTATAAAGAAACCTTTCAAAGGCTTCATCCCATATCCTTAGCCGTTCGTCCCACTGTCTCCCGATCTTCATATCTGCTCTCCCCGGGGCCTTTATCGCCCCTGCGCTTTTTCTCAATCTTCCCCTACCTCATGCTCCGGTACTCGATCAAAAACAAAATCGCCAGCGCCTGTCCGTAGGGCATGGATTTTAATTCGATTTTCTTATAGAAATCCTTCGTGACGCGTCCCATGGGCGTCCCGTAGGAAACCTGATTTACCACGCCGTCGTCGTCTATGTAATTTAAGATCGGCTCCAGCGCCTTTTCCGCCGTCTCCAGAAATGACTCATCCGCCAGCCCGTCCTTCACCGCTTTTAAGATTCCGTAGGCAAAGCCGCAGGTGGCGCTTGCCTCCACATAGGAATCCCCGTCGTCCACCAGCGTATGCCACATCCCATTCTCCGCCTGAAAGCGCGTCAGGCTCTCGATCTGCGCCCGCAGGGAACCGACCAGCAGTCTCCTCACCGCCCCGCCGCAGCCGCTGACGGAAAGGAACTCCGGAATTGCCATGGTGATCCAGCAGTTTCCCCGGCCCCAGAAGGCTCCCGCGAAGTTATTGCGCTCTTTAAAGGTCCAGCCGTGATACCAGAGGCCGGTGACCCGATCGCTGAGATACCGGTCGTGCAGCAGGAATTGATACTCCGCCTCCTGCTCCATCTCCTTGTTCCCCAGGATCCGGCCCATGTTCGCCAGAAACAATACCGTCATATACAGGGTGTCGTCCCAGAGCTCCTGATCGTTCCGGGAATCCGAGGTCATATGCTGGAAGCCGCCCTCCTGCGTCCTGGGGAAGGAGCTCATAATCTCCTCCGCCGCCGCGATACAGGGCTGCATATATTTCTCCTCCCCGGTGTACTCCGCCAGGAAGGACATCGTCAGGTACGGCGCGGCTGTATTGACGTTCAGCGCCGGAAAACCGATTTCGATCTGCCGGTCATAATATTTTTTCAGCGTATCCAGAAACCGCTCCTCCTTCTTCGCCAGGAACAGCTTCCAGAGCCCGTACAGGCCGACTCCCTGCGTCCACTCCCAATACCGGTATTTTGCGATATCGTCCCCCGCCAGATTGTGGCTCTCCATATTCTTCAGGAAGGTATCGTCCGTCTCGTAAAGAATCCGGGAAAAGGACTCCGCCAGCCTCCCGAGCTTATCGTCGATCCGCCGGTTCCGCTCCTTCCTCCGGCGGCATTTCTCCTCCAGCTCGCCGATCAGCCCTTTCAGCTCCTCCGGGGTTCTCACCCGGTAATCAGGCTGCCAGTCCGGCTCTTCCATCTCATGAAAGTACCGGGGGGACCAGTCCAGCCAGACGGAGGTAAGCCCGTATCGGTTGGCTCCCGCCACATCCTTCTTCAGATTGTTTCCGATCATAACGATAAAGGGCTTGTCGTCGTCGGTAAGCCCCATCTTTTCCATCGCGGTATCGAACATGGATCTGGCCGGCTTCTGCTCTCCCACAACCTCCGACACAATCCACTGCTCAAAGCAATAGCCCAGCCCGTTTTTCCGGTACACATTCTGAAAGGACTCCCACTCCCCGTCCGCCACAAGGGCAATGCGGTAGCCCTCCTCCTTCAGCGCCTTCAGTACCTCTCCCGCGCCGGGAATAAACTCCGCCCCGGTAACGATTCCCCTCTCGTCATAAACCTGGGTGCTCTCGTCGATGATTGTGTCCCCGCTGTCCGTGAATAGGATCAGATTCTTGCTCATACTCTCTTACCTCTCCTGTCCCTTCGTCCGGGCGGCAGACCGCCGCCCCGCTTCCTGCGACTTTCTTTAAGCTTATCAAAAGCCGTCCTCTATTTCCACGCATCTATTGTTTTTTTCGTCCTTTACCTCGCAGTTTTTGCTCTCCTTTTTTGGGCTTTCTTTCTTCATTGCACAATATTTATAAAATCCGGCTTTTCATTTTGTCTATTTTGTACATGTTGTACAAGGCTTTGCGCAAACCCTGCGCCTTTCGTACCAGCTCATCCCGTCAGCGCGCTATGCGCCCTCCTGCGGCCCGAAAAATCCCTGCGCCCCGCTTTCCTTCCGAAACCTCGAGGGCGACATCTGCAGAAATTTGTTAAAGGCCCGGTTAAACTGGGAAAAGCTCTTAAATCCGCTCTGCAGGGCGATCTCCGTAATCGGGATATCCGTGGACAGCAGGAGGGTCTGGGCGTTGCGCACCCGGGTCATGGAGATGTAATCGGTCAGGGTAAACCCGGTGACCCGCTTAAACTGGTGGGACAGGTAATAGCTGCTGATATAAAATTCCTTCGAGAGCAAGGCCAGGGAGAGATCCTCGGTATAACGGCTGTGGATATAAGCCGTAATACTGTAGATTTTATTTTCGATGCTGCCCGGCTCTTCCTTATCCATATAGACGTTTTTATCCCGGTACTGATAAATCAGGCCCAAAAACTCGATAAATTTCTGATGGACAGCCAGATTGGTCAGCTCGTTCGGCGTCCGGGAGAGATAATAAATCTCATTCAGCTTCTCAAAAATTTCCTTCTTATATCGCCCCTCAAAGCGGAAGACCGGGATCTTCTCCCGAAAGATGCCGTAAATACTCTTCATACAGCCCTCCAGACCGGCGGGCATGGGAGGGATGGAAAAATTGATAATCAGGCGCTTGTTCGGAGCGCCCTCCGGATAGGACGTCTTATGCAGCAGGGCGGGCCGGATCGCCACAATATCGCAGCAGCGCAGATCATGCCAGGCCCCGTCGATCAGGTGCCCCGCGTGCTCGTCGAGAAAAATGCACAGCTCGTAAAACGAATGAAAATGCTGGAACTCCATATTGATCGTGTAGGAGCGCTCGTCCCAGTCAAAAAAATAAAAAAACGAATTTTCCGGTTTATTGATTTCAATCTTATAACCGCCCTCGTAGATTACCGTGTTGTCAATCAGCATCCAAACCTCCCCCCTTCGTTTCCGATTACCAGCTTACACCCCGGGTTCCAATTCACTATTGATAAAAGGCAGAAAGCTACAGAAAAGCAGCTGCAGCTTTTGTCTTTCCTCTATCTTGCATTTAACTTTTTAAAAAAATAGTAAATATGACCAATTTTTAAATGTCGGTTTTGTCAATATTGTGTAAAACGCAAATAAATAATACCACAAAAAAGCAAAATACGCAATATAATTGCGAAAAAAGGCAAGAGATGCGTGGCGGTTTTTTCTTTTTCGTTGTTATACTGATAAAAGAAACGGTCGGCTCGATCGGCCTTCTAAATTCATCAAGGAGGAAATTTTATGAAGAAAAAGCTTTTTGCCCTGCTTCTGGCGGGCACAATGGTTCTTTCCCTGGCAGCTTGCGGCGGACAGGATAATTCGGGCAGCAGTACCCCGTCCGATTCTTCCGAACCCGTACAGCAGTCCTCGGAAAGCACACCGAGTTCTGACGCAACAACCCCCCCCGCTGAAGAGGCGGGACTCAGCGAGTCTCCCACCCTTACGGCTCTGGTGGAGGCAGGCTCCCTGCCTAAGCTGGAGGATCGTATCCCCGTGGAGAGCGATCTGTTCATCGAAACCACTGACGCGGCCGGAAACGCGCTGGAGATCGGTACTTACGGCGGCGTGATCAACCTCGGCGGCGCGGGCGGCAGCTGGGGCTTACTCAGACCCGCCTGGGAAGGCATCATCCACTACAATGCGGACGGTTCCTACTATCCCAACGTCATCAAGAGCTATGAGTTCAACGACGATTATACCGTATGGACCTTCCATCTCAGAGAGGGCATGAAGTGGTCCGACGGCGAGGATTTCAACGCCGACGATATCACCTTCTGGTACTATATGTGCCATCTGAACAATTATGATACCAAGAAGAGCTGGGCAGCTCTGAAGGAAACCGTAAACGGCGAGGACGCTTACGCAACCTTGGAGAAGGTGGACGACTACACCGTAACCTGGACCTTCGTCAACCCCAAGTTCCCCGCGGACTTTATCGAGAACGGCGACTTTAAGTGGTGCTGGGCTCCCGAGCATTATCTGCACGACATGATTCCGGAGACCGAGGAATTCCCTTATGTAGAGAATCCCTACTGGGAGGGAACCGGATTAGGCGACGAGCAGGTTCTCCTGAACGCTCAGGCAAAGGGGATCGACGCTGCCACCGTCAAGGATCTGGGCAAGCAGGTTGCCTACTACTGGTGGAACGAGGACGGCCTTCCCTGCTTAAACTCCTATATGCTGACCACAAAGGAAGGCAACAACTCCAGAGACGCTCAGCTCTGTATTCTGGAGCGCAACCCTTACTTCTGGAAGGTGGACGCTCAGGGCCAGCAGCTTCCCTACTGTGAGGAGATTCACTTTAACGCCACCTCCGAGGACGGCCAGGATCAGCTGATGTTCCGTTCCGGCGAGCTGGATATTCTCGAAGTAGCTATGCAGGATATCGCCTCTTTGCTGGCTGACCTGGGAGATCAGGCAAGCCTGCGTACCTTCGCCAATACCAACTGGGGCTCCTACCTGATGACCTTCAACTATACCTGCAAGGACAAAAATTACGCGGATCTGTTCGCAAATTCCAAATTCCGTCAGGCTATGTCAATCTGCGTGGATCGTACCGAGGTCTCCGGTCTTCTCTCCGAGGGCTTCCTGGAACCCGGACAGTGCGCTCCTCAGGAAGGTAACTTCGGCTACGACGAGGAGTGGATCAACAAGTGGACAGAGTACGATGTAGACGGCGCAAAGAAACTCCTGGAGGAGTGCGGACTTGTCATGGGCAGCGACGGCTTCTACGATTTCGCGGACGGCTCCGACTTTGTCCTGACCGTTTACACCTATACCGATCTGGGCATGAGCGATACCGCTTATCCCGTTCTGGAGCAGTACTTCCAGAAGGCGGGCGTCAAGTGCGCGCTCAAGGATCTGGATGTATCCGCCTTCGACCAGGAGATCGACAATAACGACTGGTATGCGGTTCTCGGACCTCACACCGCCATCGGCGGCGTTTCCATGAGATCCAGAGTGGCTCCTTTCGTTCCCATCGCGCAGGCTGCGGAGTGGTACGGCGAGTACGGCACCTACTACGCGACAGGCGGCGCTCAGGGCGTTGAGCCGACCGGCGATATGGCGAAGCTGATTGAGATTTATGAGAAGTGGAATTCCACTCCCGATCCTGATGAGAGAGATCAGTACAACCTGGAAATTTATAACCTCCACAAGGAAAATCTCTGGACCATCGCTTATCTGAAGGCGGAAAGCAGCTACTGCCTGGTAAGTTCCAAGATTCACAACTATCCGGAACTTCTGGTGTCCGATGATCTGTATCAGTATCTGAATATCGTTCATTACTGGACGCTGTTCAAGACCGAATAAGAAGCTCTTTTTCGCAGTACTCTGCGAAAGTCAATAATGACTTCCGGAGGCGGGGAACCCGGTTCCTCGCCTCCGGTTTTTTTCACTTATTACCCCATGTCCGCTTCATAAGAGGATGTGTAAACACCCCTCTTTGGCATAAATTCAATCGTACTTGACAATAGAATCCTCTTTTGGATTCTATTGTATGAAAGGGACTTTCATACTTGTTACCATTCAAACGCAGGAATGTTTACTTTCCTGCTTATTTCAGAAAGGGAATTTCTCATGGAAGAAAATGCGAACAGACAAAAAAGCATGCAGGAAGACCTCCCGAAGAAAACCCTGTGGGAAGCGGTGCGCGATTTTCTAAAAAAGGATCTCGTCCAATACATTGTAAAACGGGTTCTGATGTTTATTCCCACCCTGCTTTTGATTTCTATCCTGGTTTTCTTCGTGATCCAGCTTCCGCCCGGGGACTACGTTTCCGCTCACATCGCCGCCCTGGCGACAGAGGGCGAAATTGTAGACGGCGATTACGCAGCCCAGCTGCGCGCGGACTACGGACTGGATCTGCCGATTTACGAGCAGTATTTTAAATGGATCAAGGATATTATCTGGACTCCCACGGATTCCACCTATTACCGCTTATACGGCTCTCACCATAACTGGAAGTATTCCTTCGCCTACGGGCGGGACGTCTGGGACGTGGTGGACGACCGGCTGGGCCTGACGATCCTGGTCACGGCGATCATCATGATCTTCCAGTACGCGGTATCCCTTCCCATCGCGGTCTACGCCTCCACCCATCAGTACTCCGTGGGAGATTATATCTCCTCGGTCATCGGTTTCCTGGGGGCGGCAATCCCGAACTTTATTCTGGCGATCGTGCTGATGTACCTGTCCTATAAGTGGACGGGAAATGCAAATGTGGGCCTGTTTACTCAGGAGATGCTGCAAAACGGCGTTCACTTATATAATTTCGGCGACTTTTTAAAGAGAATGATTATCCCGATCATCGTCATCGGCACCAGCGGCACCTGCGGCATCATCCGTTCCGTCCGGGCCCAGATGCTGGATGAGGTGGGCCGTCAATACACCCTGACCGCAAGGGCAAAGGGCGTTCCGGAGCGCACCATCGTCATGAAGTACTGCTTCCGGGCGGCAATCAACCCTACCGTCTCCGGCCTGGGCGGCGTTCTCTCCAGCCTGTTCTCCGGTTCCACGGTGACCGCCATGGTTCTGAACATGCAGATTCAGGGTCCTGTCCTTCTGAAGGCTCTCCAGGTTCAGGATATGTACCTTGCAGGAGCAATCGTTATGGTTCAGGCCGTTCTGGTTGTGATCGGCGTTCTCTTCTCCGATATCGCGCTGGCGTTCCTGGATCCCAGAATCCGTTATTCGGGAGGTGGCAGATAATGTTTAAGAAAAAACAGAAAACAAACGAAGATTATTATCTTGCTTCCCAATGGACTCTGATGGGAAGGAAACTGAAAAAACATAAGCTGGCGAAGATTTCCATCGCTATCCTGCTGGTCTTATATCTGGGCGCGCTCTTCGCGGACTTCCTTGCGCCTTATTCCCTGGAGGAGTTTGACTCCCTGTATAAGGACAGCGCCCCGACGAAGATCCACTGTATGCACGAGGGAAAGTTCGTAGGCCCCTTCGTCTACAAACAGGAAAAGACCATCAACAAGACAGACTTCTCCATCACGATCACGGAGGATACCTCCGAATACTATAAGCTGAAGTTCTTCGTACACGGCACAGAATATAAAATCCTCTGGCTGATTCCCTGCGATCTCCATCTCTTCGGCGTAAGCGAGGGAAGCAACGGCGGAACCGGGGCGAAGATCATGCTCTTCGGCACGGACACCCTGGGACGGGATATCTTCTCCCGCGTCCTTTTAGGCAGCCGGATCTCCCTGACAATCCCCTTTGCCAGCGCGGTGATCAGCTTCTTCCTGGGCGTCTCCATCGGTTCGATCTCCGGTTACTTCGGCGGGGCCGTTGATATCGCGATCCAGCGTATCATCGAGGTCATCGGGGCCGTGCCTCAGATTCCCCTCTGGATGGCTCTCTCCGCGGCGATTCCTCCTGGAATCTCCACCGTAAAGATGTATTTCTACATAACGATCATCCTCTCCTTCATCAACTGGACCGGCATGGCCCGGGTGGTGCGGGGCAAGTTCCTGTCCCTGAAGAACGAGGATTATGTTATGGCGGCGAGGCTCTCCGGCGTTTCCACCTGGAAGATTATCTGGAAGCATCTGGTTCCCGGCTTCATGAGCTACCTGATCGTCTCGATCACCTTAGGTATCCCGGGATCCATCGTCGGCGAGACCTCCATGTCCTACCTGGGACTGGGCATCAAATCCCCCGCTACCAGCTGGGGCGTGCTGCTGCAGGAGGCCAGCTCCGTCACCGACGTTGCCAGCCATCCTCACAAGCTGATCCCGATTCTTTTTGTGACGATCACTGTCCTTGCCTTTAACTTCCTGGGCGACGGAATCCGTGACGCTGCAGACCCGTACAAGTAGAAGCTGCTTCCTGATATGGAACCAACGCCCGTCAAACCGGGCAAGGAGTGAACGGTTGAAGAGATTCAACCTCCTTGATTGAAATGTGCGCCGCAGCGCGCACAGATGGGAGTAAACATGAACAATGATAATATTCTTGAAGTCAAAGACCTCCATGTTGACATTCATATGACGGAGGGACTTCTGACAGCGGTCCGGGGCGTGAACTTTGAGATGAAAAAGGGCGAGACGCTGGGGCTGGTAGGCGAGTCCGGCTGCGGAAAATCCCTGACCTGTAAGGCGATTCTGGGCATCAACGATAAAAAATGCGTACCCAGCGGGCAGATCCTGTTCGATTCCGAGGGAATGGGTCAGATCGACCTTCTCTCCCTGGATCAAAAGGGCAAGGAAATCCGCTCCATCCGCGGCAAGGAAATCTCCATGATTTTCCAGGAGCCCATGGTAGCCTTTTCCCCGATGTATACCATCGGCAACCAGATCAACGAGGCGACCCGGCTGCATATTACGAAGGACAAGAAAAAGTCAAAGGAAATTTCCATGGAGGTCATGCGCAAGGTCGGCATCGCCAACGTGGAAAAGCGTTACAATCAATATCCCCACGAGTTCTCCGGCGGTATGCTGCAGCGCGCCCTGATCGCCATGGCGCTGGTCTGCAATCCCAAGATGCTGATCGCCGACGAGCCTACTACCGCCCTGGACGTTACGATTCAGGCGCAGATTCTGGAGCTGATGAAGGAGCTGCAGAAGGATTTCAATATGGCCATCCTCTTTATCACCCACGATCTCGGCGTCGTCGCGAAAATGTGCGACCGCGTAGCCGTCATGTACCTGGGCAAGATCGTGGAGAGCGCGGATGCCATGGAAATCTATAAGAATCCCCAGCATCCCTATACCCGCGGACTGATCGGCTCCGTCCATAAGATCGGCTCCCGGAAGGAAGACCGGCTGTTCTCTATCGAGGGAACCGTGCCTCTGGCTATGAACCTTCCGAAGGCCTGCGGCTTCTACGACCGCTGCGACGCCCGCATCGAGGGGCTCTGCGACAAGGCCGAGCCGGATCTCGTCGAAATCGAACCGGGACACAAGGTTGCCTGCTTTAACTGTCCTCACGAGGCCTGCCGGGCGGAGAGAGCGAGGGTTGAGGCGCTTTTGAAGAAAGGGGGAACCGATCAGGCATGAAGAGAGACACTATCTTAGAGGTCAAGGGACTGCATAAGCGTTTTACGTCCAAAGGCGTCACGGTAAAGGCCGTCACGGATGTCAGCTTTGACGTAAAGCCGGGCGAAACCATCGGTATCGTAGGCGAGTCCGGCTGCGGCAAGACGACGTTGGGACGCTGTATCGTCCGCGCCTATAACGCTTCCGAGGGCGAGGTCTTCTACCGCACGAAGAGCGGCGAGGAAGTAGACTTCTTAAAGGTTGACAAGAAAAAGATGAAGGAAATCCGCAAGGAAATCCAGATGATCTTCCAGGATCCCTATTCCTCGCTGGATCCCAGGATGACCGTCCTCGATATCATCAAGGAGCCCCTGAAAGCGAATTTCCCGAATATGTCGAAGGACGAGATGGATCAGAAGGCAAAGGCTATGGCCGAAAAGGTGGGCTTAAATCCCACCTACCTGATGCGTTATCCCCACGCCTTCTCCGGCGGACAGCGCCAGCGTATCGGGATTGCCAGGGCACTGGTCATCGAGCCCCAGATCATCGTCTGCGACGAAGCCGTATCCGCCCTGGACGTATCCATCCAGGCGCAGGTCATCAACCTGCTGCGGGATCTGCAGAAGGAGCTGAATCTGACCTACCTGTTTATCAGCCATGATCTTTCGGTAGTAGAGCATATTTCCGACAAGGTCGGCGTTATGTATCTGGGAAGGATGGTGGAATTCGGGCCGGCGGAGGATATGTTTGAAAAGCCCATGCACCCCTATACGGAGGCGCTGCTCTCCGCGGTGCCCGTTGCGGATCCTACGATTCAGATGGATCGTATCCCCCTGAAGGGCGAAATCCCGAACCCGGCCAACCCGCCCAGCGGCTGCTACTTCCACGAGAGATGCCACTACTGCATCGAAAAGTGCAAGACGGAATCCCCGGAGCTGACGCAGATGCCTGACGGCAGATTCTGTGCCTGCCACCGCGCGAAGGAGCTGGAGCTGCGGGGCTTCACCTACGACGAAGGAGCGAAGGCACAGTAAGTCAACCTTGCTGGCTTGACTCATTGTTCGCGAAAATTTTACTGTCATGAACAATAGAATTTACGCCTCGCGAAAATTCTATTGTCACGAATCATAAGAATGACTCCTTCGAAGCAAAACGCCTCGAAGGGGCTTTCTTTCTCTTGACAAGAACCGTTCCTTCGGCTATACTACAGATTAGCATTTGCTGTGAGGGAGTAGTCAACGGCTTCGGCTGTGGCAATATCAACATAATGACGGTCTTCGTCTGGTATTGCCGAAGCAATTTTTTGCGATGATGAGACTCATGGGCAATTATGAAACGCGCATAATTGTCCATGAGTCTTTTTTCTTCTCCCGCACTTCCCGTCATGTCAGCAAAAGAGGAGGAAAATCCTATGAGTCTGTTTACCTTATTTGTCACCGCCGTCGGGCTGTCCATGGACGCCTTCGCCGTCTCCGTCTGCAAGGGTCTTGCCATGAAAAAGCTTTCCCTGAAAAACGCCCTTATCGTCGGTCTCTGGTTCGGCGGCTTTCAGGCGCTGATGCCGACGGTCGGCTATCTGCTGGGAGCCCGCTTTCAGAACGCCGTATCTGCAATCGACCACTGGATCGCTTTCGTGCTGCTCGCGCTGATCGGCGCAAATATGCTTCGGGAAGCCTTCTCCCGGGAGGAAGAGCCCGCAGACGACTCCGTATCCTTCAAGGTCATGCTGCCCCTTGCGATCGCCACGAGCATCGACGCGCTGGCCGTAGGGATTACATACGCCTTCCTCCAGGTTCGCATCATCCCGGCCGTATCCCTGATCGGCGCAACTACCTTCGTCCTGTCCGCCGTCGGGGTAAAAATCGGCAATGTCTTCGGTCTGAAATATAAAACCCGGGCGGAAATCGCAGGCGGCGTCATCCTGATTCTGATGGGCGTCAAAATCCTGCTGGAGCACCTGGGCGTCCCTTTTCTCAATCAGTTTTAAAAGCCGGGCGGCTTCTCGTCACGGGCGGATTCGGAAAACATCCCAAATTCGTGCTGTTCGTCAAAAATGCGGACTCCGTCGAGTCCGCACCTCAATTATCTGTTTCTGGCAAAATGAAGTCTCTCGCGATTCCGGTTCCCGTCGGATTCAAAATACATTGTCATTCCAGAAATTCCGTTCCGCTTTTATCTCTTCGGGTGTCATTCCCTAGCTTATCATGAGATTGCTCAATCTTCAAGCCGCCTCAGCTCCGTATAGGCCAACAACAGCGGCCCTACGCCCTTTGCGTCGTTCTCCACTACCGGCTCCGACATATAATAGTCAAAGCTTCCGTCCCGGCGGAGATTATCCGCAGGCCCCAGCCCCGCCACCAGGCAGATTCCGCCTAAGTTCAGGCCCTCCTCCGTCTCCTTGAGATACCTGTCGCAAATCCCGCGGAAAGCCTTCAGACCGTATTCCCGATAGTTTTCCGGCAGGAAGCCCAGCCGCACGCCCTTCAGCAGGGAATAAGCCATGATCGCGCTTCCGCTGGTCTCCAGATAATTCGGCTCCCTTCCCGGAAGAGCGGGCAGCTGATACCACATACCGCTCTCATCCTGGAATTTCAGCATATCCTCCATCAGCTGCAAAAAGACCTTTTTCAGATTCTCATACTCCTCCCGGTAGTCCTCCCCCGGCTCGCACTTCGCCAGCGTATCCAGAAGCGCCATAGAATACCATCCCAGCGCCCGGAGCCAGAAGTTTTTGGAAAGCCCGGTCTCCCTGTCGCACCAGAATACTTCCTTCGACGCGTCGTAGCCGTGATAATACAGGCCTGTCTTTTCATCCCGCATATGCTTCACCACATTCGCAAACTGGGCGAAGATATCGCCGTAATGTTCCCTGTTGTTGAATTTCGTCTCATACTCCATGTAAAAGGGCTGCCCCATATACATTCCGTCCAGCCAGACCTGATTCGGGTAAATCTTCTTATGCCAGAAATTTCCCTCCGACGTCCTGGGCTGATTCCGCACCTGGCTGTAGATCAGGTCGATGGCCTTGCGGTATTTCTCTTTCCCGTTGATCTCATACAGGGCAAATAACGTCTTTCCGGCGTTGACGTTGTCGATATTGTACTCCTCCGGCGAGTACCCATTGATGCTTCCGTCCTCCCAGACCCGGTGGTCGATAAAGGCGTCCGCAAACTCGTAATACTTCTTCTCTCCCGTCGCCTGGTAGGTCTCCAGCAGAGCCAGAATCATACACCCGTCAATATAATTCCAGCCCCCCGCCTTCCCGGCCCGGGCCTTCTCGATATTCCAGACCGGAATATCCAATGTGCTCTTTTCAATCAGTTCGTCAATATACCTTTCAAAAACCGGCAGCTGCATCCTGTCCCCTCCGTTTCCGAATCCGCCGGATATCCCGGCTTAACTGTAAACGCTTACAACTAAATTTTACCTGTTTCCGCTCTCTTCGTCAACGGGATTTTGCGGCGCATCTTCCTTAGTTCTCCAGCTTTTCAAAATTCAGCGACGCAAGCGCCATAAAGGCCGTCGTAAACAGCAGCAGAAATACATCCATCAGCAAAAAGGCGATCGTCACCCCTCCCAGCATGTTCCCCAAACCGGCGCCCAGACCCGCCACCAGAATCGCGAATCCCTGCATCAACATCTGAAGCATCTGCTTTCCCACCGCCCCGAAGGTATTGCCCGCCACAATCTCCGCCACCGCCAGCGCGTACAGCTTGTTGGCCGAGAGAATGACATAGCCTGCAATCCCCAGCAGAATCAGCGCCGGGGACAGCCTCATGACAATAGCGCCCGGGATTGTGATCAGCAGCGCGTTGATCAGGCTCTGGATATGCTGGATCGCCGTGGCGTTGACCAGCTTCGCGAAGGAGGTATCAGGAATCAGATACGTATAGGGGGACTTCAACTCCTTCGCCCACTTCCCGTTCATGGCCGTAAAAATAAAAATCAGATAAGCGGAGGCCGCCGGAATGATAAAGGGCGCAAACTCACCGAAGCCTTCCCGCAGCGCGATCCAGGCGATCCCCAGTCCCGCCGCAAGGGCGATCACCGTCGTCGAGTCAAACAAAAAGAACCGTCTCTTCTTATACTCCAAAAGCTGTCGGTCAAAAATAGCCCGGGCTCCCGTTCCCTTCCAGCTGACGCTGGCCTTGCCGAGCTTCTGCTTCCTCCCCAGCCTTCGCTCCGTGTTGCCTTGTCTCCGGCTGGCGAGCACTTCCTCGTAATCCTCCGCAAACTTCATAGCGTCCTCATAAAAGGCTCCCGTACATTTCATGCGCCCGGCCGCCGTCAGCACGGCCAGCGCCAGGCAGAGATAGAGGACGGAGCCGACGAGATTGACCGTCGTCGCTCCCGTAAATAAGAGATGCAATACCGAGATATACCATCCGATCACCGGCACCATCTGTACCGCATCGCTGTGCAGAAAATGCTTCACGGTCTCAAAGCTTAAGCCCTCCCGAAGATAGAAGACCAGCGCGATCACGACAAGAACCCCCACCAAGCTGTATGCGCCCCGGATAAACCAGCCTCGCTGCCGCTCCTCCAGCCGCTCCGTCCCGTACAGGAGCAGCATGATGCCCCCTTCCAGCACATTCTCCAAAAGGACGGAAAACAGGAAATAGAGAAGCATCTTCCATCCCGGCACGGAAAAGGTAAACAGGCCGCAGAAAACCGCAAAAAGATTCAGAAGCAGCTGGCTCGGCAGCATCCGCAGATAAGCATAAACTAAGACCCGCTTAGGACTTACCGGCGCGGGAAACAGAAAATGAATATCGCTGTTCCGGTAAGCCAGACCTTTTCGCTTTGCGAAGGCGATCAGATTCCCGGGAATCAGCCAGAAGGCAATGACTGTCAACACTCCCGTCAGCCCCTCCGGCGTATCGATGCCGAACTCTCCCGTCCAGATCCGAAGGCTGAAAGGAAGCGCCAGCATATAAAACAGGATGATAACCAGATAAAAATAGGTGATCGGTTTATGAACAGCCGTCCTGATCCTGTTTTTCAGCGTCCGCACATAGAGATACCCGATTGCTCCCATGGTCAGACCTCCTCTCCCGCTTCTTCGGCGGACGGATTTGCGGCGGACTGGCCCGCAGCGGTTCCGCCCTGTCCCGTCACAGAGAAGAACAGCTCTTCCAGATCCTCGTCCGCCAGCTCCTCCCGGGCGTAAATCCCCAGAATACGCCCCTTATCCATGACAAAGGTCACATCCCAAAGCTCCTTCACCATCTCCAGCATATGGGTGCTGATCAGGACGGTACACCCCCTGTCCCGCAGCTCCAGGACGACATCCTTCAGCTCCTTGATCGCCGCGGGATCCAGCCCCACCATAGGCTCATCCAGCAAAATGACGTCCGGCCGGATGATCAGGGCACAGCAGATGCTGACCTTCTGCATCATCCCCTTGGAGAGCTCGCTGCCCAGCTTATCCTGCTTGTCCGTCAGCTCAAAGCGATCCAGCAGCCCCCGAATCTCCTCCTCCGAGATCTCCAGGCCGTAAGCCCTCATAATAAATTCCATATGCTCCCGCACCGTCAGCGCGTCGTACATGCTGGGCATCTCCGGCACATAGGCAAAGCGCCTCTTCGCCTCCACCGTCCTGGCGTCCAGTCCCTGGATTCGGACGCTCCCCCGATACCGCAGAAGTCCTGCGATACTCTTGATCACCGTGGATTTTCCCGCCCCGTTTGGCCCCAGCAGAATCCCTACCTTTCCGTCCGGAACCGTAAAGCCTACCCGATCCGCCGCCAAGACCTTGCCGTATTTTTTCGTCAGCTCGCTTACCTCTAACATGGTTTCCCTCCTTCTCTACCCTTCCATCATACGGAAGAGCGCCTGGAATTCCTTTACACACTTATACCGCCGAAATCCCGCCCATCCCCATGGCCGCCGAGATCAGCCAGAGCAGCAGCAGATGCGCCGGGTAAAAGACGTAAAAGAAATACTTCATCTTCAGTCCCCGCTCCCCGTTGTAGAGGGCGATGGGCAGCAGGGCGAAAAAGGCCGGAATCTCGCTGGGATTCATCTCCAAAAAACACATCAGGTTCAGCGCCCCGCAGCCTGCCGCCATGGAGCCCGCCTTATTCCGCCGGAAGCAGTACATGACCGCTATCGTAAGGACACCCATCCCGGCGTAGTCCGTGCGCAGCAGATCCGCCGCCGCCATCAGAACCGCCAATGCCGCCAGATCGGCGCAAACCCGCCAGGCCCTGTCGCTCCCTTTCCCCTTTCGATAAATTCCGTAAAAGAGCAGAACCGCCGCGAAAAACACCCCGAAGAGGACGCCGAACACCGCTCCGCCCACCGGGTAAAAAAACCAGCTCCGCAGCTGCAGAAAAAGGAAAACCGCCCCATACAGCGGCAGAAGCAGAAGCCCTGCCAGCGTCAGAAGAGCCTGAAGTCCCTTTCCCGGATTCCACCTTGCCATATAGTCAAAGGCCGTCAGACTCAATATCCCGAGGAACAGGGTAAAGTAAACGTTCTGGTATTGAAATTCCAAGACCCTGCCGGAAATCGCCAGATCAAAGGGGATCTCGGAAATCAGGGCAAACAGCCCCAGCCGAAGGATATACTTTTTCAGATTCCGCGTCTTCTGAAACCCTTCCGTCAACAGGAAGCAGAAGATCGGGAAGCCCAGACGTCCGATCGCCCTCATCGTTGTCATGATCAAATATAAATCCCCATTTTCCGCCAGCCAGGCCGCCACCGACGCCACATCCCCCGGCAGAGAATACAGCCCTCTGACGATCAGCATCCTCGTCAGAACCGTCGCCGCGATATGATCAATCAACATGCTGACCACAGCGATAATCTTGATTGTACTGCCGGTAAGTCCCCTCTTTCTCTGCGAGGCCTGATACAACGCCTCCCCTGTCGCTATTCCGTCCATTTTTCCCTCATTTCCGCGCCGCTTTCGCGCTCTTCTGGATTCTGTTTTGATTCTGATAATACAATAACTCCATTTCCCGATTTTTTCAATGCCTTTCCGCGCACGATAAAGCGGGAAACGTGCGGAAATTCTATTGTCATACCGAAAAAACTCGGAAGGTTTTTCCCTCCGAGTTTGCGCCGCTCATATTATCATCCTACCTTATACCCGTTTCCCCAGACTACCTTCAGATAGCGGGGCTCCTTGGGATTGCTTTCGATCTTCTCCCGGATGTGGCGGATGTGTACGGCAACGGTATTGTCCGCGCCGATCGCCTGCATATTCCAGATCGTCTCATAAATCTGGCTGTTGGAAAAGACCCTTCCCCTCTGCTGTACCAGCAGACGAAGGATTTTATACTCGATGGGAGTCAGCCGGACATTCCGCCCGTCTACCGTAACCGTTCTCTGAATATCGTTAATCACTAATCCGTCTACCTTATAAATTCTGTCGATATTAGCGCACATGTTAACCAGCTGGGTATACCTGCGGATCTGGGATTTTATCCTGGCCAGAAGCTCCAGCGGATTGCAGTCCGCCACCACATAATCGTCCGCTCCGGCCTCCAGGGCCATGATCTTGGCGGTCTCCGCCGACTGCTTCGACACGACGATCAGCGGAACGCTGCTGGCCTTGCGCAGTCCTGCGATCAGCTCGATTCCCCTGTCCCAGCCCTTGTCGTTCAGCGCCACATCCACCAGCATCAGATGAATTTCCTTATCCTGCAGCTTGCTTTCCAATTCCTTTTCGTCCGCCGCGACCAGCATGGAAAGCCCTTCGCCCACAAAGAGCGGCTCCATCTTCTCCGCAATCCCTGTCTGATTATTGTACACTAATATTTTTTTCATTCCGACACTCCTTTGCTTCCTTCGGCTCTTTCCGCCGCCATTCTATCTTCGTCCGTCCTGAAATCGGAAGATTGATTTCGGAACCTATATTCTTTTCTGAAATCGAAAATCGATTCTATCCTCCAAATCCTTTTTCGTGGTTCAAGAAGGCTTCCACAATTCGACTCCTGCGTGCCTTGTCCCTGTGCGCCTTGTCCCTGTGCCTTGCTCCTTGTGCGCCTTGCTCCTTGTGTGCCTTGCTCCTTGTGCACCTTGCTCCTTGTGCACCTTGCTCCTTGTGCGCCTTGTCCCTGTGTGCCTTGCTCCTGTATGTCTTACTCTGCGTCATCGAAAATACAGCTCCAGATTCAATTCCTTCAGAATCCTCTCAATAAATTCCGCTTCCCATCCGCAGAAATCCAGGGAGAGCTCTCTTCCCTCCAGCAGGATCACCGCGTGCGTCGCTTCGATGTGTCCCTCTTCATCCACCGTGTCAAATACTGTATAGCAGAAGCCCTGTCCGCTGATCACATTCCTCTCGTTGGCGTTCTCGCCTCCATAGGCCGTCGCGGCGGAAAAGCCCTCCACATTCCGGTAATCCGTCTGCCGGAGACAGAAGCTCCTGCCGTTTTCTGTCACATGGAGGAAAATTGTCATATCGTCCTCCGCAACCAGAACCTTACCGTTCTCCCATTCCTCCGCCAACAGAGAAAGATCCGGTATCTCCAGGGCCGCCGGAGCGTTTTGCAGGAACGCCGTCAGGCTTTCATACTCCGTCTCCTCTATCGGAATCTCAACCACATCGTCCAGCGCGGCGCCCCCGTCTTCTCCCGTGATCGTCCCCTCTGCGGGCCAAACGCCCTCCGCGGTGCCTCCCGCCTTCGCTTTTTCCCCGGTTCCAGCGTTCTCCGCCGCGCTTCTTGCGCCCGAGCCTTCTCCGGTTTCGACGTTTTTTGCATCTCCTGCGCCCGCCCTTTCCTCCGGCCAGGCAGTCTCTGCAGCTCCCGCATCAGCCGTTAAAAATCCATCTTCCCCATCCGCGCCGCTGACGACATATCCGTTCTTCCGCATCTCAAGCGCCGCGCCCACATAGCTTTTCGCTGCCGCCGTACCGGCTCCCAGCAGAAGAAAAACAACCGCGGCGGTACATCCCTTGACTGCTATACTCCGTCTTCGCCGCACCTGCATCTTATGATGATGCAGCTCATCCCGGACTATCCCGGCGTCCATCTGAAATTCAGGCAGCTCCTGATCCACCGCCTGGCGGTATTCCTCCTGAAAATTATGCAAAATCGTACTCCTCCTTCAACGACTTCCGCAGCAGCTCCCTGCCCCGGGTCAGCTGGGAAGTGACCGTTGACTGCCCACGTCCCGTGATTTCCGCTATCGCCTTAACCGACAGCTGTTGATAGTAGAAAAGGTGTATCACATCCCGGTACTTTACGGGAAGCGCCATCACGGCGTTCAGCAGCTGCTGCCGCCTCTCCTTCTCCAGAGAATAATCCTCCGGATCCGGAACTGCCTCCTCCGTCCCCCGCTCAGAAAGCCACGCCGTAACATCCTGCCAGTCTTCGCCGCTCCGATGCCGTTTCCAGGCGCTGCGCCAGACCCTGCGGCAGCCGTTGACCGCTACCTTCAACAGCCATGCCTTCTCATGCTCCTCGCTCTCGAACGACTCCTCCCTCTTTAAGTACTGGTAAAACACATCCTGCACCACATCCTCCGCGTCCTGCACATTCTGCAGCCGCATCAGGCAGAGCTTAAAGAGCATATTGCCGTAGGCATCTATCTTCAGTTGTATGTCCCGATTCCTGTTCGGATTTCCCATACTCTTAACTTAAAGCCTTTTCTACTATTTATTAATATCCCGTACCGCACGATTTTACTGCACTATAAATTAATTTTTTTCAGGGATGCAAAGCATCCCTTGTCTCGCTCGTCAAATCCCCGAAGAAGCCTCTGCTCGTGTAAACAAGGCATCTGTTTCGTCGAGCGCTTGACTCTACCCTTTGCGGACATTATAGCTCTTGGATAATAAAATCTGCTCTTAGATTTTATTATAGAACTTGGATAATAAAATCTGCCTTTCGATTTTATTATAGAATACAGTTGTATCAAAGTTGCAACAGATTCTGATATTTTTTTGACAATTTGCGACATGATGCAAAAAAGATGCAATATTGCCTTAAACACGAGAATCAAAAAAGCCGCTCTGCCGTTCTGAACCTGTCAGATGCGGTATCGCAGCTCTTCCTCTCTATAAGACGTATTTTACCCTTCTATTGTTTCAAAAAAATGTATTTTACCAAAACTATTTTTCTTTCTTTTTTTCCGGTCTTCGATTCCGGCGTCTCTGCTCCTTTTCCCGACGTTTTTCCTCCTCCGCCTCCAGTCGCTGCTTCTCTGCCAGCTTCGCCTTCTCCGCATTTTGCAGATTCATCGCCTCTACCTCGAACAGATCTCCCTTGCCCAGGGCGCGGAAACGATTAACCCCCGCGATCAGGATCATCAGGCTGTTCTTCGTCGTGTCAAAGGCCCCGTCCTGGTACATGGAGAAAAGCAAAAGTCCCAGAGGCACCGCCAGAATCATTCCAAAAACCCCGCCCACCTTATAGCCGATATACAGCAGAAACAGGGTCGGGAGAGGCGGAACTCCCATGGAGTCGCCTACGATCTTCGGCTGGATTAACTGTCTCGCCAGCTGACCGCCGCCCCAGATAATCAGGAGGCCGACGGCTACCTTATAGTCCGCCGTAAAAATCCGGATGACGGCCCAGGGAATCAGAACCGTACCGGTTCCAAAAAAGGGCAGGAGATCCAGAAACGCAATCCCGATAGCGATCAGCGCGTAATAATTAACCCCTAAAACGCCCAGTCCGATCACCAGAAGGAGGTACATCCATACCTCGATCTTGAGCTGCGCCTTGAAATAACCGCCAACCGAGGCCATCAGACTGTGGCAGACCATGCGATAGCGCAGCTGAAGCGCCGCCGGAGTATGCTTTCGAAACCACTCGTTGAGCTGCTGACGCTCCGCCACAAAGAAGTACGCGGAAAGCAGGGCCATAATTACCCCGATAAACACGTTGGGCAGCTGCTTCGCGAAGTTTCCGGCGGCGGCGATGGTCGGCGTGCCGATCCGCCCGAAGAAATCTCCCAGGTAAGTCCCGATCTGCGCCGCAAAATCGTTAATTTTCGAGCTGACCTCGCTCGGCAGCTTATCCAGCAATACGCTGAGGGATCTTCCGATACTGGTTAAATCCGCCTCCATACCGGCCCACATACCGGGCAGCGCGCCGAGCAGCCCGGCGATCTGCTCGATCAGCCAGGATCCCAGGCTGTAAATCAAAAGCACCACCAGGCCGATGACCACCACGATCACAAAGGCGCTGCCGACCTTCCGCTTCAGCTTTACCTTCTCCTCGAAGAAGCGAACCGGAGGACCGGCCAGCAGCGCAATAATCCAGCCTGCCACAAAGGGCAGGAAAAAACCGATGGCCCGGGGCAGCAAAAAGATCACCGCCAGAAATAGAACCAACGCCACAATCAAATTAGTCAGCGCCTTGATGTATCTCCTCATGCTCCACCTCCAGAATACCGTCCAGGATTTCGTAGATCTCCTCCCGGCCCTGCTTCGACACCGCGGAAAAGGGAATCACCGTCGTGTCCTTCTCCAGCGCCAGCGTGGTACGGATCAGCTTTACCTGCTTTGCCAGCTGGCTCCGGTTGATCTTATCCGCCTTCGTCGCAATGATCACCGGCCGGAATCCGTTTCCGCGGATCCAGTCATACATGATGCGGTCATTCTCCGAGGGCGCGTGCCGGATATCGATCAGCAGAAATACCAACTTCAGCTGCCGGGATTTCCGCAGATACCGCTCGATCATCTTCCCCCACTGCGCCTTAACCGCCTCGTTGGCCCGGGCATACCCGTAGCCCGGCAGATCCACAAAATAGAGGGCGTCGTTAATATTATAAAAATTAATAGTCTGGGTTTTCCCCGGCTGCGCGCTTGTTCGCGCCAGGGATTTCCGGTTCATCAGAGCGTTGATCAGGGATGATTTCCCCACATTGCTCTTCCCCGCGAAGGCGACCTCCGGATGCGCGTTATCCGGCAGTCGGCTGGTCACGCCGCAGACCATCTCCAGACTGACATTTTTTATTACCATAAATTCATTCTCCTTTATGGAAACAAAGCGCCGTATCAACGGCGCTTTTTCTTACTTCCCGTCATGCCGCCTGCGGCGGCACAAACAATCCGTGAGAAGAATGCCTGCTCTTGGCATTCTTCCGTGTGCAACTTAGATTTTCTTAGCGGGCGTACTAAAGAGGTGGGCTACGCCCCCTCTTGACCGCTTAGAAAATCTTTGCACACTTATATAGCGGGATCCAGCCTCCTGCGGTTTTCGCCCCTGTGGATGACAAGAGGCTCGCTCTCCTCCTCCACCACATTCTTTGTGATGATGCACTCCTCGATCGTGTCGTCGGAGGGGATGGTGTACATAGTGTTCATCAGTACATCCTCCATGATGGAGCGCAGTCCCCTGGCCCCGGTCTTCCGCTCGAAGGCCTTCTCCGCGATAGCGGTTACCGCCTCATCGTCAAAGGTCAGCTCTACATCGTCCATATCGAACAGCTTCCGATACTGCTTGATCAGGGCGTTCTTGGGCTCCTTCAGGATCCGGATCAGCGCCTCCTTATCCAATCCCCTCAGAGCGACGCAGATCGGCACACGACCCACAAATTCCGGGATCAGCCCGAATTTCACAAGATCCTGAGGCGTTACCTCCTGCAGCAGCTCGCTGATCTCCTTTGTGCTCTTCTGGGTCACCTCCGTATTAAAGCCGATGGCCTTCCGGTCAAGCCGGGCCTCCACAATCTTCTCCAGACCGTCGAAGGCTCCTCCGCAGATAAACAGGATATTGGAGGTATCGATGGAAATCAGCTCCTGATGAGGATGCTTTCTGCCGCCCTGGGGCGGAACATTGGCGATCGTTCCCTCAATGATCTTCAGCAGCGCCTGCTGGACGCCCTCGCCGGAGACATCCCTGGTGATCGAGACGTTTTCCCCTTTTTTCGTAATCTTGTCAATTTCGTCAATATAGATGATCCCGTACTGCGCCCGCTCCACGTCGTAATCCGCAGCCTGCAGCAGCTTCAGCAGGATATTTTCCACATCCTCGCCCACATATCCGGCCTCCGTCAGCGTAGTAGCGTCGGCGATCGCAAAGGGTACGTTGATAATCTTCGCCAGGGTCTGGGCCAGGTAGGTCTTGCCGGAGCCGGTAGGCCCCACCATGATAATATTGCTCTTCTGCAGCTCGATATCGTCCAGATCCTTCGGCGCGGTCACACGCTTATAATGGTTATACACCGCTACGGACAATACCTTTTTCGCCTCTTCCTGTCCCACCACATATTCGTCCAGAAAGGTTTTAATCTGAATCGGTTTCAGAAGATTGATCTCCGCATGTACGCTCTCCTCAATCTCCTCGTCCTCCAGCTCCTCCTCCAGGATGTCCGCGCAGATATCGATACACTCGTCGCAGATATAGACCCCGGCCGGGCCCGCGATCAGCTTGCGAACCTGAGACTGCGTCTTATTGCAGAAGGAACATCTTATATCGTTGTTCGTCATTTTTGGCGCCATTTTTCTACTCCTGTTATTTTACTTTGCGTCATGGGAAGAGATCACCACATCGATGATACCGTAATCCTTCGCTTCCTGGGCGGTCATCCAGTTGTCCCGCTCGGTGTCGGCGCAGATCGTCTCATAATCCTTACCCGTCTTCTCCGCAAGAATATGGTTCAGCTTTTCCCTGGTCTTCAGGATCTGCCTTGCCGTAATATCGATCTCCGTAGCCTGACCCTTGACGCCGCCCGAGGGCTGGTGGATCATCACCTCGGCGTTCGGCAGCGCAAACCGCTTCCCCTTCGCTCCCCCCGCCAGCAGGAAAGAACCCATACTTGCCGCCATGCCGATACAGACGGTAGACACATCGCATTTAATGTAATTCATGGTATCGTAAATCGCCATCCCCGCCGTGATAACGCCGCCGGGGCTGTTGATGTAAAGATGGATATCCTTCTCCGGATCCTCCGCCTCCAGGAACAAAAGCTGCGCCACCACAATGCTGGCCGACGCGTCGTTGACCTCTTCTCCCAAAAAGATAATTCTATCCTTTAAAAGTCTGGAATAAATATCATAGGATCTTTCGCCCTTACTGGTCTGCTCGATGACATAAGGCACTAAACTCATATCCGTTCCTCCAATCTGTCAGATTTTTCTAATTTCAAAATATCTACTATATCTTATCCTACTCTTACCGGTTTTTCAATGAAAATGTAAGGATTTTATAAAATATTAAGCAATATTAAGACACAGGAAACGGCTGTACCTCTTCCCTGAAGTACAACCGTCCGTATCCTCCTTACCGGCCGGGAAATTATTCCTCCGCCGCGGGCTTTCCTTCCTTTGCGTTCTCCACCACAAATTCCACAGCCTTCTTAATACAGATATCCTCCAGAACCTGCTTCTTTCCGTTCTCTCCTAAGACCTCCAGCACCTTATCCGCGTCCATCTGGTAAGCCTCGCCCATCGTCTTAGCCTCCTCCTGGAACTCCTCCTCGGAGGCGGTAATCCCCTCCGCGGCCACAACGGCCTCCAGAACCAGTCTGGACTGGATCCTGCTGACCGCCTGAGGCTTTACCTGCTCCAGCAGAGCCTCCACGGTAAGTCCGGTAAACTTCATATACTGATCCATGGAAATTCCCTGGGACTGCAGTCTCTGGGCGTAATCCTGAACGATCTGCCTCTGCTGCGTCTCTATCATAGCCTCCGGAATATCCATCTTCGCGTCGTCGATGATCGCCTGGATGACAGCTTCTTCCCTCGCATTCTTCGCCTGGGTTTCCTTATTCCCAGCAAGCTTCTTCCGGATCTCCTCCCGGTATTCCTCTACCGTATCGCTCTCGTCGGAAACCTCTCCCACAAAATCATCGTCCAGATCGGGAAGCTGCTTCTCCTGAAGCTTCTTGATCTTACACTGGAAAACGGCCGCCTTTCCGGCAAGCTCCGCCGCCTGGTAATCCTCCGGGAAGGTAACATTTACCTCGGGGGCGCTTCCGATCTCCGCGCCGATCAGCGCCTCCTCGAAGCCGGGGATAAAGGAACCGGATCCGATTGTAAGAGGATAATCCTCGCCCTTTCCTCCCTCGAAGGCCACTCCGTCCACAAATCCTTCAAAATCAATCGTAGCGATATCGCCGTCCTGCACAGCCCTGTCTGTAATATCTACCGTCCTAGAGTTCTTTTCCCGCTCTCTGTCGATCTCGGCGGTAATCTCCTCCTCCGTCACATCCACATCGATCTTCTCGATTTCCACGCCCTTATATTTCCCAAGAGTCACCTCGGGCTTCAACGCCACCTCAGCCGTAAAGATAAAGGGCTTACCCGCCTCCAGCTGTACGACGTCAACCTTCGGGGAGGATACGATCTCCTCCGTACACTCCTCCAGCGCCTTATCGTAAGCGTCCGGCATCAGCTCGTTCGCGGCGTCCTCATAAAAGATTTCCTTCCCATACATCTGCTCGATCAGCTTACGGGGCGCTTTCCCCTTCCGGAACCCGGGAACACTGAGCCTGCTCTTGCTCTTCTGATAAACGCTTTCGATCGCCTTCTCCAGCTCCTCCGCAGATACCTCGATGGTCAGCTTCGCCATGTTGTTTTCCAACTTTTCTACCTGTAAACTCATTGCTGCATTTCCTCCTTCAAGCTGCTGTGCTTTTCTATTTCATCTGTCGCCGCAAATTCCGGACACAGTCACAGTCATTTTAAAATTATAGCACAGAGGCGGCGAAAATACAAATGTTTTTTGAGGAAACCGCAGCCATCCCCGCCAAAACTTTCCAACATATTTCTTTTTTTCAAGGCCATACTAAGACCAAGATAAGTCGCAGCAAAGCGTTATGCCGTGAACATAGCTTCAGGATAGGCGCATGCGGCGCTTATCTTGAAGATAGAGAAAGAAGCAAAATACACTTAAGTATGGAGGTGAAAAAGAATGTCCGGTAACAAGAGTAATAGAGTAGAAGTGCCTGAAGCAAAGGCAGCAATGGATCGTTTTAAGACGGAGGTTGCGTCCGAGCTTGGCGTTAACCTGAAGGAGGGGTACAACGGGGATCTGACTTCCCGTGAGGCAGGCTCCATCGGCGGCGAGATGGTTCGTCGTATGATCAAGAAGCAGGAAGAGCAGATGAAGTAAGGCTCCTGCGACAAGAACAAGATGAAACAGCAAACTGCTTCACTTGTCATAAAAAGAAGGGCCGGGAATTTTCCCGGCTCTTTTTTTGTCCTTGCTCTCACCCGGCTGCCGAATCCGCTTATTCGCCGAAGACAGCCTTATAGTCCGCCTGGAACTTCGCGATTCCGGCCGTAGTCAGAGGATGCTTTACCATCTGTTCGATCACAGCGTAGGGAACCGTCGCGATATCTGCTCCCGCCAAGGCGCAGTCGGTTACATGAACCGGATTGCGGATGCTCGCCGCGATGATCTTCGTATCCAGATCGGTCATGGAAAAGATATCAGCGATCTCACGGATCAGATCCACGCCCCGCTCGCTGACATCGTCCAGACGTCCCAGGAAAGGAGATACGAAGGTAGCGCCTGCGCGGGCTGCCAAAAGCGCCTGGTTCGCCGTAAAGATCAGCGTCATATTGGTCTTGATTCCCTCGGCGGAGAGAGCCTTGCAGGCCTTCAGCCCCTCTACGGTCATGGGAATCTTTACGACCATATTGGGATGAATCTTCGCGATCTCCCGTCCCTCTTTGATCATGCCCTCCGCGTCCGTGGTGGTCGCCTTTACCTCTCCGCTGATCGGCCCGTCAACGATCGACGCGATCTCCGCGATGACCTCCTCAAAAACCCTTCCCTCCTTGGCGATCAGGGAGGGATTTGTGGTCACGCCGCAGATCACGCCCATGTCGTTTGCCTTTCTGATATCCTCTACCTTTGCGGTATCGATGAAAAAACGCATAATTTTACTCTCCTTTTCCTGAATTTGGTTTTTGGTGCAAAACCTTCTGATTTCAGTATACTCGCGCGGGGGACAAAACTCAAGCTTTTTGTACGCCCCGGCGAGATAAAATCTAACGGATCACAACATTCTTCCGCACCTGTATCTTCCCTTCCAGATACGCCCGCTGTACCTCGTCGAACCGGCCGCCGCCCGCCGTCCCGCTGCACACGGCCAGCAGTCCTTCCACTGTCCGCATATCCGGCAGTCTTTCCTCAGGAAGCTCCCGGGTGCATTTTTCGATTACCTTCCCGAGGGGGCTGTAAAATCCCAGAGTTTCCCGGATTCCTTTGACGCCCCGAGTTTCCTTGGCTACCTTGATTTCCTTAATTTCCTTGGTTTCCCCGGCTTCCTTAGCTCCTCTGGTTTCCCGGACGCCTCTGGCTTTTCGGGCTTCTTCAGGTTTCTGAACTTCTTCGGGTTCCTGCGCTTTTCCGCCTTCCTGAACGCCTCTGGCTCCCCGCGCTCCCCTGGCTTCCCGGGCTTCCCTGTCCCGCCTGCCGTCTCCTCCCGTCATAGCGAGCAGAAGCCGCCCCAGGCCGTAGAGATCTACCGTGATATCCTGTCTGCTGCCCGCCGTAAACTGCTCCGGCGCGCCGAACCCCGGCGTCCCCGCGGCGCTCTGGGGATATCCCGCCGGGCAGACGCAGCCCAGATCCAGCAGCCTGACACGCCCTCCTTCCTCCAGCAGGACATTAGCCGGCTTCAGATCCCGAAAGAGCAGCGGCACAGCCCTTTCCTGCAGCTTTCGCAGGCCGCCCGCCAGAGCCAGTCCAATCTCCGCGGCTCTTTTCCTCGGAAGAGATTTCTCGCGTCGTAAAACGCTTTCCAGCGTCTCTCCCCGGATATACTCCATGATCAGCCAGCCGCCGTCCGCGGCTTCTCCGTACTCCACAAAGGCCGGAAACAGAGGATGCCGGAGCTCCTTCTGGTATCCTGCCTCTCTCGCCAGCATCTCCGTCTTTTCACTGATTTTACAGGCATACCGCCTTCCCTGCGGATCCTCCGCCAGATAGACTCTCGAAAAGGCCCCCTCCCCCAGCAGGTTCGTCAGCCGATATCTTCCTCCGCCGATCTCCCGATTCATTCCGCTCCTCCTTCCCTTCCTTTCATGACGATATTTCCTCTATACGGCAAACGAACGACATACGGTCGACAATTCCGCTGCAGGCAACTGGCGTCAGGCGTGCAACGCTGTCGGCACAATGCGTCCTGAGGTCGCCTGGTATACGGCCCTTGCGGTCGTCTGGCTCATACTCGCTGGAATCAAGCGCTCTCCTTTGTCAAAAGCAGAACCGCCGTCCCGGAATCCTCTTCCCCGTTCCGCCCGCTTCCCGCCAGCTCCTTCAGGCGCTTGTCCGCCTGCTGCTGCGTCCGAATCTCCCAGCCCCGTGCCACCTGAGCCAGCGCCTGGGGCGGCCTGCTTTCCAGAAAGTCCTCCTCCGCCAGCAGGATACCGGCCTCCGGCTCCAGACAGCCCCGAAAGCTTCCCTGCAGGCGTTTTGCGCTGCCCTGCCCGAAGGCTCCGCTTAACAGGTATAGCGCATAGCCGTTTCCCAGCGTCAGAAGCTCCTGATCCACGCAGACCACCAACCGCCACATAATCCCGCCCCGGCCCTTCGCGGTGAGGCTCTCGGAAGTCTCCGCCATCCCTTCCCGCAATTCCCGCTCCGCCCGATCCAGAAAGCGTCCGGGAGCCTTCGCCGCCCTGTGCCAGGGGAACCGGCGGTTCCAGGAGAGAAGCTTCTCAGTAATCTCCCGGCTCTCCTCTGCGTCCCGAGAGCAAAGGCACGCAAAACACGCCGGAACCTCCCGGCATAAGTATTCCTGCAGCAGGAGGGAGGAGCCTCCCTCCCGCCTGCTGTAAGCTGTCAGATAATTCATGAAAATCTCCGTTCTGAAAAAGATTTTTACCCGGGCGAATGCAATCCGCCGGTAAAATTATTTGAAAAAGATGTTCGCCAGATCGTTAAAGAATACAAAAACCATCAGAATCATGAAAAATACAAAACCGATAAAATGAACAATGCCCTCTTTTTCCGGCGGAACCGGCTTCCCCCGGATGACCTCGATCAGAAGGAAGACCAGCCTTCCCCCGTCCAACGCCGGGATCGGAAGGAGATTCAGGATCCCCAGGTTCACCGACAGGGCAAGCGTGATATTCAGCATATTGACCAGAACATTCTGCCAGCCGTAATCCTTGGCGGCCTCGTAGGTAGCTCCCACCACATTTACCGCGATGCCCACCGGCCCCGCTACGTCCTGTCGGCTGACTCTGCCGCTGAGCAACATGCCCAGGCTCTTGTAGGTAGACTTTACGGAAAAGCGCATCTCATACCAGGCGTATTTCAGCGTATCGAAGCCCTCGGCCTCCCGGTAGTCCCCGTTGCTGATCCCAAGCATAAAATAGCCGTACTCCTCATTGTACTGCGGCGTCAGCGTCGTCTGGTATCGGACGCCCTCCCGCTCGTAGACCACATCAATATCGCCGCCCCGGTAGGTGAGCTGCATAAACATACTGATCTCCTGAAACAGGTAGACCCGCTCCCCGTCCAGCGAGATAATCCGATCCCCGTCCCGCAGCCCGGCGGCCTCGGCGCCGCTGCCCTGCTGTACCTGGGTCGCCACCGGGTCGCTGATCACAATCATATTCACCATGATAAAGGCGATAAGGAAGGCCAGAATAAAGTTAAAGAAGGGACCTGCCGCCACCGTCGCAATCCTGCTCCAGACCTTCGCCTTCAGGAAAGAGCCGGGGCCGGGTTCTTTCGTTTCTCCCGATTCCTCGTCCTTTTCCGCCAGCCCGTCCTCTCCCTCAAACATACAGGCTCCGCCGATCGGAAGAAGCTTCAGCGAATACTTTGTTCCGCCCTTCTGAAAGGAGAGCAGGTTCGGCCCCATCCCCACCGCGAACTCCACGACGTGGATTCCATTTACCTTGGCGATCAGGAAATGCCCGAACTCATGGGCGATGACGACTGCTCCAAAGATGACAATAAATAAAATAAAGGTTACCATTTACCGTGTTGTCCTTCCCAAATATATCTTATGATTACAGATTCCTCATGGCGGTTTCCGCAATGTATTCACAGGTCTCCGCTTCCGCCTCCAGAATTTCCTCCACATTCGGATCCGCCAGCGGTTTATGATGAGCCATGGCCTCGGCGATCAGCTCCGGGATCCTTAAGTATCCGATCTTCCCGGCCAGGAACAGGGCCACTGCCTTCTCGTCGGCCGCGTTGTACACCGTCGGCATACTGCCGCCCTGCCGCGCCGCGTCGTAAGCCAGCGCGAGCCCCGGGAAGTTCCCGGTATCCGGCCTCTCAAAGGTCAGGCTCCCCAGCTCGAAAAAATCCACCCTCTTCCCGTACATGGGTCTTCTGTCCGGATAGGACAACGCGTACTGGATCGGCAGCTTCATGTCCGGCACGCCCATCTGGGCAATAATCGCGCCGTCGATAAACTGTACGGCGGAATGAAGGATACTCTGGGGGTGTACCAGTACCTGGATCTGATCCAGCTCCACCCCGAACAGCCACTTCGCCTCCATCACCTCCAGCCCCTTGTTCACCAGGGTAGAGGAATCCACCGTAATCTTGGGGCCCATGAGCCAGTTGGGATGCTTTAACGCGTCCTCCGCCCGGATATTGGCCAGTTCCTCCCGGCGCTTTCCCCGGAAAGGGCCGCCGGAGGCCGTCAGCAGAATCTTCTCCAGCCGGTTCTTCGGCTCGCCGTTCAGAGATTGGAAGATGGCGCTGTGCTCGCTGTCAACCGGCAGGATCGACACCCCGCGCTCCCTCGCCAACGGCATGATGATATGACCCGCCGTCACCAGGGTCTCCTTGTTGGCCAGGGCGATATCCTTTCCCGCCCGGATCGCGGCGATGGTCGGTCTTATCCCGATCATGCCCACAATCGCCGTAACCAATACCCGACTCTCCGGCAGAACCGCAGCCTCCAGAAGTCCCTCCATGCCCCAGAGAATCCGTATCTCCAGATCCGCTGTTCTTACCCTCAGATCCGCCGCCGCCGCTTCCGTCCACATGACCGCCAGCCTCGGCCGAAACTCCCGGATCTGCTCTTCCATCCTTTCCACATTGGTTCCCGCCGCCAGCGCCGCTACCTGTAGCTCAGGATTTTCCCGGACAACCTCCAGAGTCTGTGTGCCGATGGAACCGGTAGAACCTAAAACAACGATTTTTTTCATAAACGACTCTTTTCTCCCAAAGTATCTACAGCAGGAACAGGGACAGGAAATAAACCAACGGTGCCGTCACGATCACGCTGTCAAAGCGATCCATAATTCCGCCGTGCCCCGGAATCAGCTTCCCGTAATCCTTGATCCCCTTATTTCGCTTGACCGCCGAAGCCGCCAGATCGCCCACCATGCTGACAACCGCGCCCAATCCGCAGATCAGGGCCGCCAGTCCCGCGACCTCCGGCGCTTCCTTCATGACAAAGCGGCAGTAAACCGCTCCCAGCAGCGCAGCTCCCAATACCCCGCCGATACAACCCTCCAGGGACTTTTTCGGACTGAGCACAGGAAAGATCTTCTTCTTCCCGATCAGCTTTCCCACGCAGTAGGCGCAGGTATCGCAGCCCCAGGAACAGATCAGGATAAACCAGACCAGATACCAGCCCTTCTCCTCCATGCGGAGAAAGTCGATAAAGGACAGCATCACCGGAACGTAGAGGAAAGAAAAAACAGCAAAGGCAATCTGCTCCGCCTGGTATTTGGGAAACCGAAATACGTAGACCGCCAGCTCCGCCAGAAAAACGCCCACGATACAGGCCAGATAGAGGAGAAGATCTCCCTCCACCCAATTCCAATCCGCGAGGAGGATCAGCAGATAGTATACGGCAATCCCTAGATAACCCACGATCTCCGGCGCTCCCGGACGCTTCTTTGGCCCGCCGGACACGCCAAGCGCCTTCGCCAGCTCCCGGTAACCCGCCAGGGAAATCAGAAGCAGCAACAGCGTCAACACCGGCGACCCCGCATAAAAAGCGGCGAACGCAACCGCGACCAGCACAATTCCGCTTATCAGTCTGGTTCGGAACATAGCCTACTCCTCCTTCAGTCCTCCGAATTTTCTGTCTCTACGATTATATGCCTCTACGGCTTTTATCAATTCTTCCTTTGTAAAATCAGGCCAGGGAACCGGGGTAAAGTACAGCTCCGTATAGGCCAGCTGCCAGAGCAGGAAGTTTGAGATTCGCTGCTCGTTACAGGTGCGGATCAGCAGATCCGGATCCGGAATTCCTTCCGTATCCAACGCTCCCGCCAGCGCCTCCTCCGTAATCTCCTCCGCCTTTAGCGCTCCCGACTGTACCTGCCCGGCCAGCTTCTTTACCCCGCGCAGGATCTCGTCCCGGCCGCCGTAATTGATGGCGATCTGGAAGTGCAGGCCGTCATTCTCCCTGGTCGCCTCCTCCAGCTCCAGGATTCGGCTGCGGATATCCTCGTCCAGACGGGACTTCTCCCCCAGAACCCTGACGCACATCCGGTTTTTCTTCGCCGTCTGCAGGCAGGTCTTCATATAATTCCGCAGAAGCTTCATCAGGGCGTCCACCTCTTCCTGCGGCCGGTTCCAGTTCTCTGTGGAAAAGGCGTAGACCGTCAGATACTGAATCCCCATCTTATACGCCTCTTCGCAGATGACCTCCACCGTCTTCGCCCCCTGCGCGTGGCCGTAATTGCGCGGCATTCCCTTCGCCCTGGCCCATCTTCCGTTGCCGTCCAGGATAATCGCCACATGCCGCGGCACCTTCCATTCCTCTTCCATAGAACTCTCCTCTTCGCGGATGATATAACGCTTACTGCAAGTCAGGAAAGAGGGAGCGGAATCCTTCTCCACTCCCCCGCCATACAGGATACGATCGGCGCTATACCGTCATAATCTCTTTGGATTTCTTCTCCATCAGCGCATCGATATCCTTGATATACTTATCGGTAGCCTTCTGCAGCTGATCCTCCAGCTGCTTGATCTCGTCCTCGGAAATCTCCGTTTTCCCCAGCTTCTTCAGCGCGTCGTTTCCGTCTCTTCTGATATTCCGGACAGCGACCCTCGCCTCCTCCGCCTTCTTCTTGACGTCCTTTACCAGATCCTTTCTGCGCTCCTCCGTCAGCTCCGGGAAAACCAGGCGGATCACGCTGCCGTCGTTGGTAGGATTAATCCCGATATCTGAGGTCTGAATCGCCTTCACAATCTCCTTCAACAGCGACTTCTCCCAAGGCGCGATCTGGATGATCCTGGCCTCAGGCACCGTCACATTCCCCACCTGCTGGATCGGGGTAGGCGTCCCGTAATAATTGACCCGCAGCTTATCCAGCACATGAGGATTCGCGCGCCCCGCACGGATCGCCGCGTAATCCGCGTCCAGATAATCATAGGTCTTCTTCATTTTATCTTCATACTGCTGCAATCTGGCATCCATCTCTTTTTCCTCTCTTTCTCCGTACAATTCACACTTCCACTTTTGTCCCGTGGAAGCTGCCCCTCACCGCGTTCACGATACTGTTTTCCTCGTTCAGGCCGAACACCCACATCGGCATCTTATTGTCCCGCGCAAGTATCGACGCCGTCATATCGACCACCTGTAAATTTTTCGCGATCACTTCGTCGATGGTTACCCGGTCATATTTCCTGGCCGCCGGATTTTTCACCGGGTCGTCGTCATACACGCCGTCGATGGACTTGGCCAACAGGATAACCTCCGCCTCTACCTCTACGGCCCGCAGCACAACGCCGGTGTCCGTAGAAAAATACGGATGTCCCGTGCCGCCGGCGAAAAAGACGACCCGTCCCTGTTCAAAATAACGGTTCGCCAGATCCTTGGAAAACAGCTCTGTAAAGGCTCCGCAGACAAAGGGCGTCAAGACGGCGGTCTTCATGCCGACAGAGCGGAAAATCTCCGAGACATAAATACAGTTCATCACCGTAGCCAGCATCCCGATCTGATCCGCCTTTGTCCGGTCGATATTCTCGCTGGTTCTGCCTCTCCAGAAATTTCCGCCGCCGGTAACGATTCCAATCTGGATCCCGTCCTCCGCAAGCTGCTTTACCTGCAGGGCCACCTCTCTTACCGTCTTTTCGTCAAATCCGGTCTTCTTATCGCCGGCGAGCGCTTCGCCGCTGAGCTTTAACAATATTCTTCGCATTCTGAAAACCGCCTTCCTTATTTGGATCTGGGCTTACGGGTTTCCGGCTTATAATCCTCGAAGAAGGAAGTAGGGCTGACGTCCGCGTAGCACTGAGAGCACATACCTTCGATCACTGCGCCGTTGTTGATCTGTACAGACTTGGACTTGATATTCCCCATAACGATAGCGGAAGCGTCCAGAATTACGGGGCCGCGCACGTCGATATCGCCCTTTACCGCGCCTGCGATCGCCGCGCTGGTAGCGGAAATGTTGCCGATGATAACCGAGCTTGCGCCGATCTTGATCGCGCCCTCGCTGACTACCTCGCCGTTGATCTTTGCGCCCTCCGCGTAAATTTCAGCAGCCTTGGAATTCCCGTTGATGTGTCCGGTAATATTCAGCTTCCCAAGGACATCGATATTTCCGTTCACCGTGCCAAGGATATCGATCGACCCCTCCGACAGGATGTCTCCCGTAATCGCCATTCCTCCCGTAATTACGGAAGTCTCGTCCACTGCCTCTCTCGCTATTGTCATATCCATTTTCTTTTCCGCTCCTTTGCTCTCTTCAAAAATTGTCTCTGTAAGTATTTCCTGTGTCTCCGAAACCTCCGGGGACTCCCCGACAGGCGTTTCCTCCATCGCTGCGGGCGCTTCCTCCTCTTCCGCAGCGGTTTCCTCCAGCATCTTTTCCAGCATCTTCTCCATCTCGTCGTCCACAGGCCCGTCGTCTCCCGACTCCGTATCCCAGATTCCCTCCTCAGGCGGGACAGGATCCGTCTCCCAGCCAGTTCCCTCCTCCGCCGAAACAGGTTCCGTCTCCCAGACGACATCCCCCTCCGCCGAAGCAGGTTCCGCCTCCCAAACGGTTCCCTCTCCCGCCGAAGCAGATTCCGCTTCCCAGCCGATTCCCTCCGCGGCTGCAGAAATCTCCTGCGGCTTTTCCGCCTCAGCTTCCTCGTCCTCCTCCAGACGGATGTCATCGATATTCTTCAACATTTCATCCAGAGAAATCTCCTTTTCCTCCGTCTTGCCCTCATCCCTGATCCCTTCCTCCTCCGGAATCAGCTCATTCACGGCCTGCGACAGATCCTCCTTCAAGTCCGAAAAAAAACCCATGGTAAATCAATCCTCCATTTCTTTGGTTTCAGCCCAAAAGTCTAGCGTATATGATGAACCGGCTCGGTGTCCTCCGTAATCGGTAAGATCTCGGTATCCTCCATCGCCAGAATGGTCTCGATAATGTCAGGCAGCGCCTCCACCGTCGTCTTCTTGCTGACCGAATCGTGCAGTAAAATTACGGAAGTCCCATGCTTCTCAATCTCACCGGTACAGTTTTTCACCAGCGTATCTACCGACAGCAATTCCTTTCCCCCGTCCCCGGAGGCGATATTCCAATCAAAGAATTCTACCTCCTGCTCCGCAAGATAATCTGCGAATTCATGCATATCAATCCGGCTGACCGTGTTCGAGCTTCCTCCCGGGAATCGGTAGACATCGCAAGTCACGCCGGTCACCTCATACAGATAATCCCGCAGCTTTGTAAAATCCTCCGCGAAATCCTCCACCGAGTGATAGACCTCCGAGTATTTATGGCTGTACGAATGCATCCCCAGGGTATGGCCTCTTGCCACAATATCCTGCAGGGCCGCCTTCGCGGAGTCCGTCTCCTTCCCGACCACAAAGAAAGTCGCCTTTACCCCGTACTGATCCAGAATATCCAGAATATCGTCCGTATATGCGCTGGGGCCGTCGTCAAAGGTCAGATACACCCGGTGAGCGGCCTGCTCCCCGCCGATGTCTTCGGGAGCTTCTGATTCCCCGGCGTTCTCCGAACCCTCCGTCCGCTCCTGCGCTCCCGCGGAATTCTCAGGGTCTTCCGCTCCCTCAGCGCTCCATGAACCCTCCGTCCGTTCCTGCGCTCCCGCGGCGCTTTCCGACTTTCCGGCTTCGCCCTCCTGCGCCTCCGGCTTTTCCGGAAGTGTCCCCTGGGTTTGCCCCTGTATCTCCCTGCCGGATTCCCTGACAACAGGATTCCCCTGGCCCTCCACCGACCTCTCCGCAAGCAATTCCTCCAGCTGCTCCTGCTGTACCTTCAGCAGCTCCGCCAGAACCTCCGTCTGCTCCGTCAGCCGGTTCAGTCTGACGCCCATACGGCAGACCAGCGCCAGCATAACAATGCACAGACAGAAGGCCGCGGCCGTCCCGGCCGCCATCGCTCTCACAATGCCTTTTTTCAGCTTTTGTATTCGCTGCCGCCTGGCGGCAGACATCGGAACGCTTTTCTCTGACATGTTTTCCCCAATCCATTCCTTTCGCGTCCGACCAGACACGACTCTTTATTTACTATATCATATTTCCCTGCTTTCGGAAAGCTAAAAATGAAAAAAGAAAAAAATTATCCTCATTTTCCTCTACTTGCGCGTTTTTTCCCGGTATGGTACAATGATTCTGCTTCGCAGAATTCAAGTCAGCTGCGCTGCCTTGCCGCCGCATTCGCGGCGCATTGTACCCGGCTATCCATGGCTTGAAAAGTAAATGCCCCTTCGGGGCGCTTCCTTTTCTGCGCTCATGGTACAATGATTCTGCTTCGCAGAATTCAAGTCAGCTGCGCTGCCTTGCCG
>JAMPIG010000120.1 GCA_023662875.1 Roseburia sp.
ATACGGTAGCGCCGCGGCCGAAGTCGTTTCCGCCCTCGCACCACTGAGGCACATAGCCGTCGTCATAAAGTCCGCAATCCGTCAACAGCTCCGCCTTTCTGAGCTTGTCGATAAACTGTACCGCCTCGATGGAAGCGTCGGAGTCCGCCGCGATCGCGCCGTCCCTGTAAATACCGCTGCCGTTGGAGTACATAGCAGCCAGAGCCGCGTAACGGAAGTCTGTCTCATAAGCCTGCACCGTGTCATAGAAGCCTGCGTCCGCGGGAGCCGCCACATTGCTGTAATAAGCGTCCACTGCGGTCAGATACTCCTCAAACTTGCTCCAGGTCCACTCGCCGTTTAAATACAGATCCATCGGGTAAACCGTGTTGCCGTCCGCATTCTTCAGGGCGTCCACCTTCTCCAGAAGGGTCAGGTTTACCACCAGAGGGAAATAAGGCACATAGTCCATGTCGTTATCCAGCAGATAATAATGTCCGAACAGCGCCTCGTCCAGAAGCCATGCCGCCTCGTCGTCCTCGAAAAGCCCTACATAATCGTCCAGCTTCTGCAGAATATTCTGCGCCAGAATCGTAGACTCGGAGCCGCCCCAGAGCACCGCGATATCGCAGACCGGGTCACCTGCCAGCACGCTGGTCATCAGCTCCGTCCGGGTATCCTCCGCATACTGGATAAACTCAAACTCCACATTCAGCTCGTTCTTGACGGCGTCCAGGCCTGCAAGCGCCGCCTGCCTCTCCGACTCGCCCATGGTATACTCGCCCGTCACATCGTCCGTATAATAGGGATCCAGCGCGTTTACCCAGTGAGTACCGTAACGGATTACCGTGGTCTCAGCGGGGGGGGCGGGATCCGGCTCCGTCGGCGTGCTCTCCGACTGCGAAGGCTGCTCTGCGCTGCTCGGAGTCGAAGGAGTTTCAGAAGACTGCTGCGTGTTGTTGTCGCCGCAGGCGCTCAGGGAAAGAACCATTGCGGTACTCAACAGAAGTGCCAATACTTTCTTTTTCATCATTGTCCTCCTTATTCTTATTTATGAGTTTCTTTGACTTTTTCGACATTTGAAACCCGTTTCATATTTTTAATCATAGACATTATTCTTTTGTTTGTCAATACGGAATGGAAAATTTGTATACTTGTTCTAAGTTGAGTTTGCATTTTTGTGTAAGTTGCACTAATTTAGGGCTGGGATTGTGGGATTTGTACTTTTGCCTTACATTTTTCAGGAAGGCTTCGCCTTCCTGATTCGCGTTGCTCGTCCGAAGCATCCTCTGCCCATGCGCGAAAAAGGGCAGCCGGAAAAACCGGCTGCCCTCTCAAGGCGGAGGCGAGGCAAAGGCATATGTGAAACCGATTTCATTTTCAAGAGCCTCATTCGAACAGATATCCCATAAATACTACAAAAGATACTGATACGCCTGATAATATCCCATAATCTGCTCTTCCGTACAGGCGAGGTTATGTTCTTCACGATAGTCTTCCAATACTTCTTTGCTGATTAACAGTTCTGACAATACACGATTATTTTTGGGATCCTCCATTGTAAGTTGGGTATATTGTAACGCCCTGTCAAAAAACATATCTTTCTTACCCGGATCCTCGGAAAATCTCATAGCCCGTTTTACCTCATTTCCGATATTTACCATCTGCTGCACAAGGGACAGCTTAAACCATTTTTCGCTTAAAACTGAATCCATCTACAAATCACCTCCGTTGCCCTTGCCCTGACATCCGAATCCAATATACCCATCCCGCCACGCGGAAAACCATGCGTCAGTCGATCTCGATCTTAAACACCACAGGATCCACGCTTCGGATATCGCAGGTAATATGCAGGCCTTCTCCGTCCCTGCGCCAGATCAGCGGCTTCGCGCCGTCCTCCCCCAGAACCGCAACCGACCTGATGATACCGTGGAAGTTCGCCTGCCGGGAGGCGTCCTGCTCCCCCAGTGAGGTGATGAAGTATTCTCCGTCGTCGCTGCATTTCAGGGCGATAGCGTAGAGATATCCCCCTCTTGTCGTAAACCGAAAATCCTTCGAGGTAAAGTTCTTCTTGATCCCGTCGGAAAACTGTCCTTCCACGATCTGCGTCGGCCCTTCCCCGTACTTTCTCCAGACCTTCGTACCGTAGATGGCCTCCCCGTTTACCCGCAGCCATTCCCCGATGTGAAGCAGAACCCGCGTATCCTCCTCGGAAATCGTGCCGTCCGCCTTCGGCCCTACGTTCAACAGAAGGGTTCCGTTCTTGCTGACAATATCGACCAGATCCCGGAGAATCTCCTCCGCGGGCCGGAACTGGTTATGCTCCGTATAGCCCCAGGAATTCAGGGCGATCGCCGTGTCCGTCTGCCAAAAGTACGGCTTTACGTCCGCGAACTGCCCTCTCTCCACATCCGGCACCGCCGTGCCGAACTGGAAGGCGTCATGCTTGTAATTGATGACGACCTCCGCGCCCCATTCCGCCGCCCGGTTGTAGTAGTAGGCCGCCAGCTTTTTTAAATAAGGCTTGCAGGCGCTGTGCTGGATCCACCAGTCGAAATAGATCAGCCTTGGCCGATACCGGTCGATGATCTCGCAGGTCCGCACCAGCCAGTCCTGCAGATACTCCTCCGTGGGCGCGGGACTGCTGTAGAGATCCTGGTGATCCGGCTCTTGTCTGGCCGGCCAGTAAAAGTCCCCCCTCTGCATGGGCTCTTTAATATCGCTGTCAAATTCCTTCCCGTGTCCCATAAAGAACCAATGCTCGATCCGATGAGTGGACGCGCCTACCTGCATCCCCCGTTTTCCGCAGCTCTCCTTCAGCTCCCCCAGCACATCCCGCTTCGGCCCCATCTCCGCCGCGTTCCAATGGGAAATCTCGCTGCGGTACATCTGAAAGCCGTCGTGATGCTCCGCCACAGGAACCACATACCGGGCACCCGCCCTCTGAAACAGCTCCGCCCAGCCGTCCGCGCTGAACTTCTCCGCCCGAAACAGCGGGATAAAGTCCTTGTAGCCGAACTCCGTATGCTTCCCATAGGTTTTGATATGATGCTCGTACTCCCGGGAACCCTGGACATACATATTTCGGGAATACCACTCGCTGCCGAAGGCCGGGACGCTGTAAATCCCCCAGTGGATAAAAATGCCAAACTTCGCGTCCTGATACCACCGGGGCGGCTGATAAGCCGCCAGCGACTCCCAGGTATCCCGATAGGGCCCCCTCGCGATCACCTCTTCGATTTTCTCAAGATATGGTTTCAGATCGTACATATTTTCTTCTCCTCTCCGGCGGATCCCTCGCGCCGCCGTACAAACTCCGCCCTTTATCACCGACTGAAAACAGGATTCACGCTTTGCGGAAATTCTACTGTCACAAAAGAGCCGCTGCTTCGGCAGATCGCTATCTGTCCTTGCAACGGCTCCTCTTTTTTAACGCTTAGTCCTGTACGTAAGGCATCAGCGCTACGTGACGCGCTCTCTTGATCGCTACGGTCAGCGCTCTCTGGTGCTTCGCGCAGTTGCCGGTAATACGGCGGGGAAGGATTTTTCCTCTCTCCGACACATATCTCTTCAGCTTATTGGTGTCCTTGTAATCGATTACATTATCCTTGCCGCAGAATACGCAAACCTTTTTTCTTCTGCGGATTCCGCCCTTTTTTCTCATCGGCGCATCCGATTTCTCCGCCTTATTGTAAGCCATTTTACATGCCTCCTATCCTGCATACTGAAAACTTAGTTAAACGGTAACTCCTCGTCGATGCCGTCGGGAATATTCATAAACCCGTCTCCGGCCCCGGAAGCAGCGGGCGCTCCACCGCCTGCATAGCCGCCGTTATTGTTGTAGTTATTGTTATTGTAGCTATTATTATAGCCGCCGTCGCTGTTTCCGGCGGAAGCGTTTTTGCTCTCGGCGAACTCGATCTCGTCCACCATGATCCGCACACTGTAGACCATCTGTCCGTCCTTGTTCGTGTAATTATCGTTCTGAATTCTGCCGCTCAGTACGACCTTGGTTCCCTTATGCAGATACCTCTCCACAAACTCCGCCTGCTTTCCGAAGCAGGTACAGTTAAAGAAATCCGCGTCAGGCTCACCCTCACGCTTAAATCTTCTGTCAACGGCCACCGAAAAACGCCCTACTGTTGTCTGGCTGGCTCCCTGGGAATATCTCACCTCGGGATCCCTTGTCAAACGTCCCATAAGAATTACTTTATTCATTTGCTCTTCTCGCTTTCTAATTAAGCCTCGTCCTGTCTGACGATCAAATACCGGATGACGTTATCCATAATGCGGACACGGCTCTCGATCTCGATCGGCACAGTACTCTCAGCCTCGAATCGGATGAAATAGTAGAAAGCTTCCTTCATCTTCCGGACTTCGTAAGCAAGCTTCTTCTTGCCCCAATCGTCCACCTCTGTGATTGTACCGCCGAATCTCTCGACCAGAGCCTTGCACTTGTCAACAACTGCTGCTCTCTCTTCGTCTTCGATATTAGCGGACACAACTACGGCTAATTCATACTTGTTCATGCTGTTACCTCCTTTTGGTCTCTGGCCCGCCCCTTACGGCGAGCAAGGAATTGATTCATCACGAAGAAGTATGATACCATATTTCGCAGGGGATGGCAAGCATTTTTTATCTAGTTTGCGATATTTTCCGCGTTTTGCGTTTCGCGAAAGCTTCCCTACAGAATCTCTTTAATTTTCTTTTCCAACAGCTTTCGATCGATCATAACCTGATGGCCGCAGCCCTTGCATTTGATTCTGAAGTCCGCTCCTACCCGAAGCACCTCCCACTCCTTGCTTCCGCAGGGATGCTGTTTTTTCAATTTTAATACGTCTCCGATATTGATTTCCATGTTTACAGCCCGCTTTCTTACCTTTTCTATCATACCGCCGACGGCGGCGTAATCCCCGCAAAACCCATCGGCTTCACAAAGAATCGCAAAAATCTTCGCAGACAGCGCCTTTGCCGCTGTCTCGGAAAATCGCCGCCCCTTACATATTTCCCACCGCCAAATCCTTTAACACTCCGAAAAACTCCCTCAGCAGATTGTTCGGCAGCATCCAGGCCACCGAGTCCGCCGCCAGCCCCTCCGCGCGGTAACCCTGTTTTCGGGCGATTCCCAGCGCCCGGAACATGTGAAAACCGTTTGTCACGATGACCGTCCTGCCGTTCTCCCGGTCGATCAGCTCCGCGCTGAACGCCAGATTCTCTCTCGTATTCCCGGAACGGCTCTCCGTCAGAATCCGCTCCTCAGCGATTCCGGCTTCCATCAGATACCCGCGCATCCCGTCCGCCTCGGCGATCGGCTCGTTCGCGCCCTGTCCGCCGGAGACGACCGCCAGCGTTTCCGGATTCGCACGCAGATATTCGACCGCCTTATCCAGCCTTCTGCGCAATACCTCGCTGGGCCCGCCCGTCTTCCACTGGGCTCCCAGAATAATACAATACTCCGCCCCGGGCTGCGCCTTGGCCCCGGCCCGGCTCAGGATAAAGCCCTCCACCGTACAGAAGACCAGCATTCCCAGACAGAAGACGCCTACGGCTGCTCCCTTCAGCCATCCCGGCAGTGCCTCAATCAACTCCCTCCGGGCCAGCAGCGCGCTCAGCAGAACCGCCCCGGCCCCCAGCACGCCCCAGATCAGGAAAAACCTTGTTCCAAACCCGGAAAACGCTATGGCGGCGCAATAGAGAAGGCACAATACGCCGATCGTCCCGAATATCACACTACCCATCGAGATCCGTCCCTTCCTTTTCTCATGCTTTTCCGATTCCACCGTCCTTCCGTTTATCTCCGAAGGACTTCGCCCGCTCTTTCGCATATTCGTCCTAAGCCTTTGCCTGGTCTGCTTCGCAGCCGCTTGATTTTCCTTTGCGCCCTCTACACTCGCAAACACGCGCTTCGCGCTCTTTGTCCTGCTTCGCAGGACGTTTGCTCGTTAACGGCGCAGGAAAATCAAATGTCTGCTTCGCAGCCGCTTGATTTTCCTTTGCGCCTATTATATCAAAAACGAAAAGGCTCCTCAAGGTCTTGGGGCGCTGGTTTTTCTTAAGATTTTCTGATTTTTTCTTTCTATGTTTTCCCGATTCTGGTATAATAAAATCCAAGTGCGGATTTTATTATCCAAGAGCTATAATTATCTTATGCCAAGCTACTGCAAAAAAACAGGAGGGAAAACCATGGAAAATTACGCAGATACAATCAACGCCCTGAAGGATATCATTCAGAAATACGACAATATCGTTTTCTTCGGCGGCGCGGGCGTTTCAACGGAGAGCGGCATCCCGGATTTCCGGAGCGTGGACGGGCTCTATCATCAGCAATATGATTATCCGCCGGAAACTATCCTGAGCCATACCTTTTACCGCCAAAACCCGAAAGAATTTTACCGCTTCTACCATAATAAAATGCTTTTTCCCAACGCGAAGCCCAACGCCGCCCACAGAAAGCTGGCGGAGCTGGAGCAGGCGGGAAAGGTTCGCGCCATCGTCACCCAGAATATCGACGGCCTGCATCAGGCGGCGGGGAGCAAGGTAGTCCTTGAGCTCCACGGCTCCGTCCTGCGAAACTACTGCGAAAGCTGCGGGCAGTTTCACGATCTGACCTATATACTGGAATCCGAGGGCGTTCCGCGCTGTCAGAAATGCGGCGGCCCGGTCAAACCGGACGTAGTATTGTATGAGGAGGGACTTGACCAAAAGACCATCAACGCCGCCGTCCGCTATATCAGCCAGGCGCAGGTTCTGATCATCGGAGGGACCTCCCTGGCCGTCTACCCTGCCGCCGGATTGATCGATTATTTTACCGGCGATAAACTGGTCGTCATCAACAAGGCTCCTACGCCAAGAGATTCCTACGCGGATCTCCTGATCCAGGCACCGATCGGCGAGGTGTTCTCGCAGCTGTAAAAAAGTGGGTAGCAAAAACCCCGAGGAAACTCGGGGCTTTTCAGAGGTGCGAGCCGGATTTGAACCGGCGGATAACGGTGTTGCAGACCGGGGCCTT
>JAMPIG010000121.1 GCA_023662875.1 Roseburia sp.
TCATAAGAGTCCCTGGTTACCATACCCTATTTTCTCACCCCGTGAAAAGTAACGCAGGAGCTTCTCTCGATAATTTCCCCGGCAATCCTGTGGATTTCTCCTTCCTTTCCGCCCCGAACCAGCTTCACAAGCTCCCCGATGGCCTGGGTTCCCTGCTCCTGAATATGGGTTCGGATCGTGGTCAGCGCCGGCGAGTACCATTGGCTCAGCTCGATATCGTCGCAGCCCAGGACGCTGATGTCCTCCGGCACAGAGTACTCCGCCTCCCGGAGCGCCTTGATGCAGCCGAAGGCGCTGTCGTCATTGGCCGCGAAAACAGCATCCGGCAGCGGCAGACCCTTTTGCAGGAAAGCCTTTGTTTCCCGATAGGCAACCCACCGGTCAAAATGACAGTTCAGCGTATAAGCCTCCTCCAGGGGGCAGCCCTTCTCCCGCAGGAAATCCTCGAAGCCGGCCTGACGCATTCTGCCGTCATAGGTAAAATCCACGCCCTTCAGCGCCAGAATCCTTCGATGCCCCAGGGAATACAGGTATTCCGCCGCCATTCTTCCGCTCTCGTAGGAGTCAAACAGCACGCTGGAGATATGCCGTCCCTGGCTCTCACGATCCAGATAAACCATGGGGAACTCCATATCCTGCAGATACTTCTCCTGCTCCTCCTGCAGTCCGCTGTGCAGGATTACCGCACCGTCCACACGCTTTCCCATCAGAAGCCGGAGCAGATTATCTCCGCCGTCAAAGATGAAAACCTCCATCCCGTACCCGTTCGCCTTGCATTCCTGGTACATGGCCTCCACTAATACCCCGTAATATCCCGAAATAGAGGAAGCAAAAAAGCCCAGCATCCCCGTCTCCGCGGCCTTCAGGTTCTGGCCGTTCCAGTCCGGTATGTATTGCATCGTCTTCGCCAGCTCCACGATTCTGTCCCTGGTCTCCTGCCGCAGGACGCCCTGTCCTGACAGTGCGTGAGAGACTGTCGTGATCGAAACGCCCGCCTCTCTCGCTACATCCTTAATTGTCACTCTTTTCACGCCGACCCCTCCTTTTGCGTGATTCCTCTCCACTGTATCATAATTTCGTGCGTTTTAGCGCACCAATGTCCTTCTGTGTCGACATTGCACCATGATTTCCGCAAGTCCCGGGCAGAGCCCCGAAAAAGCAGGCTTTTTCCAAGGATGCAAAGCATCCTTTGTCGCTCTCGCTCGTCAAATGCCCGAAGAATCATCTGCTCAAGCCAACCAAAGGTTGGCTTTGTGCAAGGCACGGCAGCTGTTTCTTCGGCCACTTGACTCTGCCCTTTGCGGACATTGTACCGTGAGCGCAGGCGGCTCACGGTATGGATAACCGCCCGACCGCTCTCTGCCCCGAATAAGGTCATTGCGCCGCATACTGCTGGATTTGTGCGTATACCGCCAGCTTTTTCGCGAAATGCTCCGTCCGCAGAGGTTCTCCCCACTTCCTGAGAATCTCTTCGTAGGAATCATTTTCGCAGTCCGCCTTTTCCACCGCCTTGAAATACCAGAAAAAATCGCCCACATCCGAATTGGTTCCCTTATAAGTCCAGGTCGTCCAACTGATCCCGTATTCGTTGCAGATGCCCATCCCGTGCATATTCTGGAACTCGCCCACATAAGCCGCCACGTTGTAACGCTTCGCCGTTTTCGCCAGATCGGCCGCCAGCTCCCGAAAAGTATCGTCGTCATCGTAAAGATGCAGTTGATACATCATATTTGTCCAGCCCATGCTCTTCGGATCCGGAAGATTCGATATCCTCCATATCCCTTCTACCGTAATGATATGCTCCGAATCCACCTCCCGGATCGCCTTGATCATCCGGTCATAGACCTGATTGCTCAGCCGCCAGGATTCGCTGCTCCAGGGATCATAACTGTTTTCGCCTTCATACCCGCCGTTGTTCTGTGGCTCGTTCATGATATCGTAAGCCGCCACCGTAACACAGTCCTTATACCGCTCGGCGATAGCGATCCATAGCTTTTCCATGGTCTCCTGGCACTGCTCGTCCGTGTAGAGCCTGTTCTCGCAAAGGGTTCCGCAGCAGTGATCCATGCTCTGTCCGCCGGGACAGCCGTGCATATCCAGAATCACATACATCCCGTTTTGCTCCGCCTGGTCGATCACCCAGTCCAGTCTCTGAAAGCCCGGATTATCATCCGGATCCTCCCTGATCCACGTTCCCTGCTCGTCCTTCATAAAATTCCGATACCAGAAAGGCACCCGGATCACATTGCAGCCCAATCCCGCGATCTGAGCGATATCCGCCTCGGTAATCCAGTTGTCCTGGTAGGTATCCAGCAGCGTCTGCACCTCTTCCTCGCTGAACCGGCTCTCCAGCAGCTTCAGGGTATCCAGGTTCGCCCAGGCTCTGTCCTCACCGTTTACCGGGCACATCCAGCTCTCCTGAATCAGCCATCCTCCCAGATTTACGCCCCGCAGGATTACTTCTTCCCCGCCGGCGTCCACAATCTTTCCTTCCTCCACATGCAGCATCCTGTACTCGTCCCCGCTCCTTCCGCAGCCGGAAACAAGAGCTGCCACAATCAGCAGCGCTCCCGCCAATCCATATTTTTTCATAGGACTTCTGCCCGCCTTCTCTGTAGCTTTCTACATTTTTCTTTCAACAAAAACGTTTTTCTCATTATACAATCTTTTTGGGGCTTTGACAATCCCCTTTGCGTTTTGAGTTTCCACAGTTTTATTCAGCCAGTTTTATTCACTCCGCCCTTTTGATTGTCCGCAGCTTTAAGAATATAACAGAGTAATATTATCGTGAGACTATCTGAAAAATATTCTTGAAGGCCTTGTTTTATTTCACTTAAACGAATATAATTATAGCCGACTAATACTAAACGCACTTCAAATAAGACGGGAGAAAAAAATTTGTTGCAACGCACTCTGTATAAAAAACAAAATATTGATTTATCCTCTGCGCCTTGGACTATGCATGAATTTTTTGCCGGAAGCGGTTTAGTCGCATATGGCTTAAAGGGGATGTTTGCGCCAATCTGGGCCAACGATATTAGCGAACAGAAAGCGGCTGTATATGAAGCCAATTTTGGATGCGAACACTTTGAGCTTGACGATATAAAAAATGTTAATGGTAGAGATTTGCCTTTTGCACATTTATCTTGGGCCAGTTTTCCGTGTCAAGATTTGTCCTTGGCCGGTTCTTTGGGCGGTATTCATGCGTCCAGAAGCGGATTAGTATGGGAATGGTTGCGTGTACTGGATGAAATGGAAGAAAAGCCTCGAATACTGGCTTTAGAGAATGTAACCGGCTTACTTTCCACAAATGGGGGCGATAATTACCGGGTTCTCCACATGGCGCTCGTAGAACGTGGTTACGATTGCGGCGCTATTGTTTTAAATGCATCCCACTTTGTTCCTCAGTCCAGACCGAGAGTTTTTGTTATTGCTGTGCAACATGGATATGGAATCCCACCGTATTTGACTGGAAATACCCCTTGCTGGCTGCATAATAAAGCAGCCTCCGATCTAGGTCGGTCTTTGCCTGGATGGATTTGGTGGCAAGCTGAGATCCCCCCGCGCCGTCGCAACGCATTGAAAGATATTATTGAGGAAGAATCGGAATTTGATAAAGACATTGTATTACGGCTTATTCCAGAACGCCATCAAATAAAGCTCAATAAACATGATACCGTTTACGCCACGGGTTATCGTCGAACACGTCATGGAGAACAGCAATTAGAATTGCGTTTCGACGGTATAGCAGGTTGTTTACGGACGCCGGAAGGCGGAAGCAGCAAACAATATTTAGTTGTAAAGAAAAATAATGAAATTCATGCCCGCCTATTGACTGTTCGTGAAGCCGCCAGGTTGATGGGAGCGCCGGATAGTTTTGTTCTTCCCGGCAGCTATAACGACGGTTATAAAGCGATGGGGGATGCCGTCGCAATGCCGGTAGCTCAGTTCATTGGAGAAAAATTTCTAACAAAACTTGCGGAGACCGTATACGATGATTAGTACAGAAGAAAGATTGAAAATATTTCAAAACGAAAATAATATTTATACGAAAGGGCCGCTGTCGCTAGTGGTTCAATTTACCCGACTGGTTCAAAGCAAAGAGTTCCCTTTAACTCCAGATGATTTTCAAACAAGCGGTAAAGGACAGGTCGCTGGACTCGGCGGCGGTAATCTCAAAAAAATTTTAAAAGAGCATGGCATTACTCAGCAGTTATCCGCTGAAGGCGGGCGCACCAGCCGCGGAAGTATGGGATTGATGATTAAATACGTTGATTTCCTTAACACATGGAATGAAGAAGAAAATGTCGATTTTTCAGTCGTTGAAGAATTTTGGGCTGAGCAGGTCAGAGAATATTTCCGAAATCAACCGTTTGTTTTGACCGCCGATACTTCTAAAACGATTGGAGCAAACTTAGACGAACTATTTGAACAGGCTAAGAAACGCCAAAAGCAAAATCCAGGAACGCAGTACCTTGGAACTGTTTTACAGCACTTAGTGGCCGCGAAATTATGTCTTATTATGCCTGAAAACGCCTTTGAAATACATGGTGCCTCCGTTGCGGATACGCCGACAGAACGAAGCGGCGATTTTGTCATAAACAACACGATTATCCATTGCACAACGATGCCTGGCGCTTTACTGATTGAAAAATGCAAAGCAAACCTGCGCGGAGGCTGCTATCCCGTTATCATTACGATTTTTGAACGGGTACATACGGCGTTGAATCTTGCTGAAGACGCTGGACTTGCCGGGCGTGTCGAGGTATGGGATATTCAGCAGTTTCTTTCAGCCAACGTGTATGAGCATAGTCTTTTTGACGAGAGTAAGAGAAATTCTACGCTTTCAGATATTATTAGTCGTTATAATAAAATTGTTCTTGAGGCAGAAACTGATCCGAGCCTCCGAATTGAATTTGAGGCGAGATGATTTATCATGGCAGATATTTTTAACGATGAAATCAGCAACGGACTCAGCAGAAAAGTTCAGGGCACATTCTGGTGATACGGGTAAAATACCGTTCCCCCGTACATCAGGTCAACGGGAATCTCTGCCGGAAGCAGCATCGCCCACAGATGGCCGCAGAGCATCAGCCCCATGGATAGACTGTCCCATACTCCCTCGCCGGATTTCTCGGGACAGCTCAGAAAATCAACCGTAAATACACTTATTTACAGATGATTTCCTGCCCCTCAGAAGCTGTGCTCGTCCAAGTATAGCTGAACCCGGTTTTCGATCAAGCCGATCACCTGCTCCATGCTTTTTCCGCCTGTAAAATAGCCATCCGCTTCCTCACAGATGATTTCCAGAAGGGGCTTCGTACGGACAGGAAGCGGCTTAGCTTCCTCATAAAGCTTCGTATACGCTTCTACCCATTCCTCCGTAATATCGCTTTTCCAGACCTCACGTAACTCCGTCACATATTCTCCCCTGATATAATGAGAAGTTCCCACCTGAATCGGCGTGTCTTCATACAGACTGTCCAGACTCTTTTCCACCATGTTCTGAAACATATTTTTGCTGACAGGCATCCTGTCATTCTTTACGATCGTCTGCTGCCCTTCCTCGCTCAGCAGATAAGCGATAAATTCCCATGCCCCCTGTTTCTGGTCAACGCTGGCATTGACATTGACTGACAGAATCTCAAAAGCAGAATATACTTCCCCGTAGCAGCCATCGTCAAACAGGGCGCCGCTCCTCACCCTTCCCGCCTTCTCCAATATCGAAGGTGCCCAAAAGTTGTAAAGATCCGAAGCGTACTCCTGGCTGGCAAGAATGGGCAATTCCCGATTCTCGTCATAGGCATACCGTTTCGCCACCTCCATCATCTTCCGGAACAGCCCTGTGTCAAAATCACATCTGCCCGCTTCCCAGTCAATCATCCCCAGAAATCCTCCGAACTCCCCAGAAATGATTCCAGAATATCCCCGGACTCATAACGCAGCATGTACATTGCCTGTTCTTCATAGTCGTACAGCGCGTTGACCAGTGTCTCAATGTCCATCTCTCCCACATTCCCGCCCAATACGGAAGCATCCATGCTGTAAGTGAAAATGGAAGGCGACACAATAACCCCGTAAATGTTCTCATTCTGGCGCCAAGTGCTGAAGGCCAGAGGAAAATAGTCCTCCTCCGTTATCCCGGAACGCTCCATATACGGAGAGAGATTCTCAAACCCGCCCTTATCCAGCATTCCCTGAATATAATCCGACAAAATCTCCCCATACAAAAGCGCCGGCCCCCCGCCGGTGGCAATCTGGACGCTGGTCTGGGTAGCAAAAGCATCCCAGTCCTCCCCCGCTTCTTCCAGAGAGATATAATAAGTATCATTCTTCCTGTTAAAATCAGCCACGGCTTCTTTTATCCAGCTATTGTTAAAATGAAACCCCCTCATCACCACAGGACACCGATCTACTTCTATCCATGCAAGTTTTTCCAGAATTCCTCGACCCGTGCCTTTCCGTAAAAGCTCAACCTCGCCATTCTCCGACACCCGGATATCCTTGATTTCTTCATACTGCCTGTCGTCGGCCAGCTGATAAGAAGTGCTGTTAAATTCCACAATGCTCTTCCTGCTTCCGTCCTCTAGATTCGCTTCCCAGATGCCGGCCTTCTGATCCAGCACCAGCAGCCCTTCCGCCCCCGCTCCGATATAATAATTGCCGTTCCCCAGCTGGATCTGAGACAGCTCCGTCACATCTCCGGTATCCTGGTTCAGCTCTCCCAGCCGGAGCCTGGAATTCAGCCCTCCGCCGTCATCCAGCAGCAGAATCACCCTTCCGTCCTTCAGCTGGCACATATCCCTGACCTCCATGTCCAGCCGCTTCTCGTAGGCCACCGCCCTTTCTTCGTCATATTTTATGAGAGTATAGGTATATTTTTCATAATCCGCCAATATACTATAAATGCTGCCGTCCTGAACCATATACCAGTCCTCTCCTCCATACGGTGCCGACAGATTTTCAAACAGCAGCTCA